>JBJMWE010000311.1:0-23592 GCA_045810285.1 Vitreoscilla sp.
AAAATATATCCCAACACGAACCTCTTACAAACTAAAAGACAAAATCGATCTCGGACTCGCGCGCCCGTTGCCAGCGGCGGGCGTCTTCGAGCGACGCGAACCGCTTGGCCTCTGGTGCGTGGCCGGCATGGCGAATCTGCACCTTGTAACTGATGTCGCCTGCGCGATCGACGATGCACTGAATGCCTCGCGCGACCGCGCGCGACGGCTTGGACTTGGGAAGTTGGGTCATGATGTACAGGCTACAGCCCGCGGGCGCTGGCTCAAAATGCGCGCGCCGGCCGGCGGCCACCGGCGACCCACTTGTGCCGCCAGCGTGCCGCACAATCGCCAAAACGGGCCGCTAGGCCGCATGGGTGCTAGACTTTGACGCGCCCTCCGAAGGCAGGGGTCGGACGTTCGAACCGTCTCGGGCGCGCCACTTGATCTCTCCAGTCCGTCGTGCCGGCTCGTCTCGAGCCCCTTCGCGGACCTGAAGGTGCAGCTGCGAGCCCCTGTCATGCGGGCACCGTAGACTGCACCGATGACACAACAGAGCTGGCCGGCCATCGCGCTGGCGCGGGCCTGCGACGGGCCGGCGCGGGTGCCGTTCGTCCTGATGGATGAACAGGGGCCGGTGCTCGGCTCCGTGGCCGTCGATCACCTCGACGCCTTGCGTGCGTGGCCCGATGCGTTCATGCGCATCGACGACGCCGGCGGCAGGCCGCGCGCGCTCGTGCTGCGCCTGCCCGCGCCCGTGCGTGACGCGCGCCTCGCGCAGGTGCACGAGCGCCTGCGCACGCAAGGCCTGATCCTGGCGTGGCGCGACGAGCCCTACCCGCTGCGCGATCGCACGGGCGGCGAGCACGGCACGATCGAGCGCGCGGCGAGCCGGTTCTGGGGCACCTTGACGCTGGGGGCGCATTGCAACGGCTGGGTGGCCGACGCGGCGGGGCGGCCGTCGCACCTGTGGATCGCGCGTCGCTCGTACACGAAGCAGACCGACCCTGGCCGGCTCGACAACATGATCGGCTGCGGCGTGGCGCTGGGGCAGGCGCCGCGCGAGGCGGTGATCCGCGAGGGTTGGGAGGAGGCCGGGCTCGAACCCGCGCAGATGGCGGGCCTGGTGGCGGGCGGGCGGATCGATCTCGAATGCGACATCCCCGAGGGCCGCCAGCACGAGCGGCTGCACGTGTTCGACCTCGAGATGCCGGCCGGCCTCGTGCCGCGCAACGTCGACGGCGAAGTGCACGAGCACCGCCTGATGCCGGTCGCCGAGGCGCTTGCCCGGGCGGCCGCGGGCGAACTGACGACCGATGCGGCGCTCGCGACGCTGGACTTCGCGCTGCGCCGCGGCCTCGTTGAACCGTCGTCGCCGCAGGGGGAATGCACCTTGGCCGGGTCGCAGCGCCAGGCGTTCGAGGCCTTGCGGCCTTGAGCGCCGCAGCACGGAACCCGGGCTGCGGCGGCGGGATCGATTGCATGGGTCCGAATGCGCTTCCGCCGCCGTAGGGGCATGCCGGGCTGAACTACCATTCAAAGCAACTGAAGTGCGGCGTCAATCATCCGCAACGCCAACGCCCTGCAAGGCCGGGACACTGGCGTCCAGGATGCAACGCCGCCAGTCCCTCCGTCACGCCGCATCCGCCACGAGAACGATCCCTACATGAACCAGCCCGCCTCGCGCTACTCCGGAACCGCCATCGCCCTGCACTGGGTGATGGCCCTGGCGATCCTCGGCAACTTCTGCCTGGGCCTGTACATGACGGACCTCGGCATGTCGATGCTGCGGCTCAAGCTGTACAACTATCACAAGTGGACGGGCGCGACGATCCTCACGCTGGCCGCGCTGCGCCTGCTGTGGCGCCTGACGCACCGGCCGCCCGCCGAACTGCCGGCGCCCAAATGGCAGCACACGGCCGCGTCGGTGACGCACTGGGCGCTGTACGCGCTGTTCTTCGCGGTGCCGCTGGTGGGCTGGGCCTACAGCTCGGCGGCGGGTTTCCCCATCGTCCTGTTCGGCGTGCTCCCGCTGCCCGACTTCGTGCCCAAGGACCACGCGCTGGCCGAGGCCATCAAGCCCTGGCACGGCGATCTCGCCTGGGTGCTGTTCGGCCTGGTGTGCCTGCACCTGGCCGCGGTGGCCAAGCACATGGTGATCGACCGCGACGGCCTGGTGCGCCGCATGCTCCCGGCCGCGCCTGAAGAACCTGTGTGACTCCCCCGATTCCTCTCGAAAGACCCACGCCATGACCAAGTTCCGCACCGCCTTCGTCCTCGCTGCTTCGCTCGCGCTGTCCGGCGTCGCCTTCGCCCAGGCCAAGGTGGTTCCCGCGCAGAGCCAGATCACGTTCGCGATCAAGGAGATGGGCGTGCCCGTCGAAGGCAGGTTCGCGCAGTGGACGGCCGACATCGCGTTCGACCCGAAGAAGCCCGAGGCCGGCAAGGTCGCCTTCACGATCGCCACGGCCAGCGCCGCGTTCGGCAATCCGGAGACGGACGCCGAGGTGCCCAAGGCCACGTGGTTCAACGTCGCCAAGTTCCCCAACGCCACGTTCGCGTCCACGTCCATCAAGGCCAAGGGCGGCGGCAAGTTCGACGTCGCGGGCAAGCTGACGGTCAAGGGCACGAGCAAGGACATCGTCGTGCCGATCGCGCTGGCCCAGGCCGGCGCCAACACCACCGCCACCGGCGCGTTCGCCATCAAGCGCAACGATTTCCACATCGGCGAAGGCGAGTGGACCGACACCTCGCAGCTGGCCGACGACGTGGCCGTCAAGTTCAAGATCGTGCTCACCGGCGTCGCGCCGCTCTGATTTCCTCCGGCCCCCGCGCGGGGCGGCAGCCGGTGGTGCGGGTCAGCGCCGGAACGCTTTCATCCAACGAATCCTGACCCCAGGAGCCCCTCCCATGACCAAGTTCTCCCTGCTGGCCGCCGCGGCCGTCCTCGGCTTCGCCGCGTCCGCCCACGCGGAGTCGGCCACCTACGCCATCGAGCCGAGCCACTCGTTCGCGACCTTCGAGATCGGCCACTTCGGCACCTCGACCAACCGCGGCCGCTTCAACAAGACGAGCGGCACCGTCACGCTGGACAAGGCCGCCAAGACGGGCTCGCTGGACGTCACCGTCGACACGACGTCGCTGGACACCGGCACCGCCGCGTTCACCAAGCACATCTCCAGCGAGGAGATCCTCAACGTGGCCGCGAACCCGACCGCCAGGCTCGTGGCGACGAAGTTCGTGTTCAACGGCGACAAGGTCGCCGAGATCGACGGCAACCTGACGCTCAACGGCAAGACCAACCCGGTCGTGCTGAAGGCGCAGAACTTCAACTGCTACATGAACCCGATGGTCAAGCGCGAAGTCTGCGGCGGCGACTTCGACGCGACGATCGTGCGCAGCCAGTACGGCGTTTCCTACGGCCTGAACTACGGCTTCCCGGACAACGTGCACCTGGTGATCCAGGTCGAAGCCGTCAAGCAATGAGCGCCCGGTGAGCAAGGCAGCACGGACATCCCTCCGAGGGAGCGCGCCGCCTTGCTCCGGAGCGCCCGCGCGCGGCGCCCGCGCGCGGGCGTCGTTCGTTCGACGTGTCGTCGCGCGAACGGGCGCGGCAGCGCTCCTGTTCGCCGGCGCCGGCGGCCTGCCCGCGCTGGCGCAGTCCGTTGCCGGGCCGGTCACCTACCAGCTGGATCCGAACCACACCTTCGTGACGTTCGAGGTGAGGCACTTCGGCACCTCCACGCTGCGGGGGCGCATCGGCCCGGTGAACGGCGACGTGACGATCGACCGCGCCGCCAAGACGGGCGACCTGCGCCTGCGCATCCCGGTCACGACGCTGTCGACAGGCGTGCGCGCGCTCGATGCGCGCCTGAAGGAGCCCGACCTGCTGGCGACGACGGAGTACCCCGAGGCGTATTTCGTCGCGACGAAGTTCCAGTTCGACGCCGCCGGCGGCGTGAAGGAAGTGCGCGGCGAGTTCACGCTGCGCGGCGTCGGCGAGCCGCTGTCGCTGGTGGCGCGCTCGTTCGCATGCCGCCAGGACGCGATGCTCAAGCGCCAGGTCTGCGGCGGCGATTTCGAGGGCGACCTCAAGCGCAGCCGTTTCGGCGCGACGATGGGCCTGCCCTTCGTCGGCGACGACGTGCACCTGGTCGTCCAGGTGGAGGCGATCGCCCCGTGATGCCCCCCTGCAACAGAGCTGCCCGATAATCGGGCACGCGCCGCCTCGGCGCGAGGATTCCTGAAGGCTTTGGCGATGACTCTCCCTGACGATTGGCGGCACGACCGCGAGATCGGCGTGCAGCCCGGCACGACGCTGGACACCACGCGTGTCGACGACGTGCGCATCGGCGCCGTGCGTCCTCTCATCTCCCCGGCGCTGCTGCTGGACGACATGCCCGCCCCGGACAGCGCGGTGACGCTGGTCGAGAAGGCGCGCGTGGAGCTGGCCAGGGTGCTGGGCGGCGACGACGATCGCCTGATCGTCGTCGTGGGCCCGTGCTCGATCCACGACCACGACCAGGCGCTGGAATATGCACGCCACCTGAAGGTCGTGGCCGACCAGCTCCAGGACGACCTGGTGGTCGTGATGCGCGTGTACTTCGAGAAGCCGCGCACCACCGTCGGCTGGAAGGGCTACATCAACGACCCGCGTCTCGACGGAAGCTTCCGGATCAACGAAGGCTTGCGCAGGGCGCGCGAACTGCTGCTCGACATCGCCGCGGTGGGCCTGCCCGCCGGCACCGAGTTCCTCGACCTGCTGAGCCCGCAGTACATCGCCGACCTGGTGTCCTGGGGCGCGATCGGCGCACGCACCACCGAGAGCCAGAGCCACCGCCAGCTGGCGTCGGGCCTGTCGTGCCCGGTGGGCTTCAAGAACGGCACGGACGGCGGCATCAAGGTGGCGGCCGATGCCATCCTCGCGGCCAACGCGTCGCACGCCTTCATGGGCATGACCAAGATGGGCCAGGCCGCGATCTTCGAGACCCGCGGCAACGCCGACTGCCACGTGATCCTGCGCGGCGGCAAGGCGCCCAACTACAAGGCGCCCGACGTCGCGGCCGCGTGCGTCGCGCTCGCCGAACGCGGCCTGCGCGAGCAGGTGATGATCGACTTCTCGCACGCCAATTCCGAGAAGAAGCACCAGCGCCAGATCGACGTCGGCGCGGACGTCGCAGCGCAGATCGCCGGCGGCGACACGCGCATCACCGGCGTGATGATCGAGAGCCACCTCGCCGACGGCCGCCAGGACCTGAAGCCGGGCGTGACGCCGGCCTGGGGCGTGTCGATCACCGACGCGTGCATCGGCTGGGCCGACACCGAGCCGCTGCTGGGCCGCCTGGCGCAGGCCGTGCGCGAGCGCCGCGCCGCCCGCCGATGACTGGCGCCGCGATGGACGTCGAGTACGTCGGCTTCTGGGCGCGCCTGCTGGCTTCGCTGATCGACCTGGTCGGCGTGATGTTCGTCGTGGTGCCGGTGACAGTGTTCCTGCTCGGCGACGGCTGGGCCTACGCTCAGGGCGGCGCGGCCTTCTTCGTGAACTGGGTCGTGCCGGGCGCGGCCTACGTCGCGTTCTGGGTGTTCAAGCGCGCGACGCCGGGCAAGATGGTCATCAAGGCCGAGGTGGTGGACGCCCGGACGCGCGCCGCGCCGGACTTCTGGCAGGCGCTGACGCGCTACGTCGGCTTCTTCGTGTCGGTGACGCCGCTGTTCCTGGGCTTCGTGTGGGTCGCCTTCGACGCCCGCAAGCAGGCCTGGCATGACAAGATGGCGCGCACCGTGGTGATCTACCGCCGCTGATCCCTCGTGGCGGGCGGCGGCGACGACAGGAGCGACGTGATGCAGCGAGTCACCGGGATTGGCGGCGTGTTCTTCAAGGCGCGCGACGCCCAGGGCCTGCGCGCCTGGTACCGGCGCCACCTCGGGCTGGACATCCAGGACTGGGGCGGCCTCGCGCTCCCGCCCGCGCCGACGCAGCCGGCCGGCAGCAAGACGCCGCTCGCCTCGCACACCACCTGGTGCGTGTTTCCCGCCGACAGCGACTATTTCGGCGGCACGCGCGGCGCGCCGTTCATGATCAACTACCGCGTCGCCGACCTCGAGACGCTGCTGGCGCTGCTGCGGCGCGAGGGCTGCGCCGTCGACGACAAGACCGAGGTCTCCGAGTACGGCAAGTTCGGCTGGGTGACGGATCCGGAAGGCAACCGCATCGAGCTGTGGCAGCCGCCGTCGGCGGCCTGACGCCGGCGCCCCCGGATCCGGAGAGCCTGGCCGGCCAGACCCCTTCGGCGCCGTCGCGCTAACCGTCGTCAGACCCGTTCGACCACCAGCGCGATCCCCTGGCCCACGCCGATGCACATCGTGCACAGCGCGTAGCGCCCGCCGGTCGCGTGCAGCTGGTTGACGGCCGTCGTCACCAGCCGCGCCCCGCTGGCGCCCAGCGGGTGGCCGAGGGCGATGGCGCCGCCGTTCGGATTGACGCGCGCGTCGTCGTCGGCCACGCCCAGCTGGCGCAGCACCGCCAGGCCCTGCGCGGCGAACGCCTCGTTCAGCTCGATGACGTCCATCTGCGCGATGGTCAGCCCGAGGCGCGCCAGCAGCTTCTTGGACGCCGGCGCCGGGCCGATGCCCATGATGCGCGGGGCGACGCCGGCCACCGCCATGCCCAGCACGCGGGCGCGCGGCGTCAGGCCATGGTGCTTCGCGGCCGAGGCGCTGGCCAGCAGCAGCGCGCAGGCGCCGTCGTTGACGCCCGAGGCGTTGCCCGCGGTGATGCTGCCGTTCGGGCGCACGATGGGCTTGAGCCTGGCGAGCGCGTCCAGCGAGGTCTCGCGCGGGTGCTCGTCCTTCGCCACGACGAGTGCGTCGCCCTTCTTCTGCGGCACCGTGACGGGCGTGATCTCGGCGTCGAAGAAGCCGCGCTTCTGGGCCTCGACGGCGCGTTGTTGCGAGCGCAGCGCCAGCGCGTCCTGGTCGGCGCGGCTGACGCCGAAGTCGTCGGCCACGTTCTCGGCCGTCTCGGGCATGGAGTCGATGCCATGCTGCGCCTTCATGAGCGGGTTCACGAAGCGCCAGCCGATGGTGGTGTCATAGAGCGCGTTCTCGCGCGCGAAGGCCGAGGTGGCCTTGGGCATGACGAACGGGGCGCGGCTCATGCTCTCCACGCCGCCGGCCACCAGCAGCTCGGCTTCGCCGGAGCGGATCGCCTGGGCGGCGCTGCCTACCGCGTTCAGCCCCGAGCCGCACAGGCGGTTCAGCGTGACGCCGGGCACGTCCACCGGCAGGCCGGCCAGCAGGGCGCTCATGCGCGCGACGTTGCGGTTGTCCTCGCCGGCCTGGTTGGCGCAGCCGTACAGGACGTCGTCGATCGCGGCGGGATCGAGTTCGGGATGGCGCGCCAGCAGCGCCCGGATTGGAATGGCCCCCAGATCGTCGGCTCGCACCGCGGAAAGGGAGCCGCCGTAGCGGCCAAAGGGCGTGCGAAGCGCGTCGCAGATGAAGGCGTCGGTCATGGTGGGTAGGCGTCTCGGCTGATCGGAGTTGTTCGCAGGAAGAACAATTATTCGGATTCCGTATCCTGCCGGCGGATTTTGCGCGTTTTCGGAGCGCGACCAGTTCATCTGGTGATCCGTCCGCTCAAGTCGGGCAGGGTTCCGGCCGATCTCACGGAGGAAGAAAGCTGCCCTGGCCTGGGGGCAGCCAAGGAACATCTCGAATGACCACCCCCATCCACGCGAGCGCCTTGCGCATCGGCATGTTCGTTCACCTGAACGTCGGCTGGATGTCGCACCCGTTCCCGCTGTCGAGCTTCAAGCTGACCTCCAGCGAGCAGATCGAGACGATCCGCTCGCTGGGCCTCTCGCGCCTGACGTGGAGCCCGGAGCGCAGCGAGGTCGAGCAGCCGGTGGCCGAGACGGCCGCCGCCGCGGGGCCGAGCGACGTGGCCGTCGAGGAGCACGCGGCGCCCAAGCCGCTGGACGCCCGCCAGCTGGCCCGCCTGGCGCTGCAGGCGCAGATGGAGATCGCCCAGCGCTGCGAGCGCCAGTTCACCGAGGCCTGCCGCGACCTGCGCCGCACCAACGACAAGGTGATGACCGATCCGGCCGCCGCCAATGCCGAGGCGCAACTGCTGGCGCGCGCGCTGCTGGACAAGATGCTGGTCGAGGGCGAGCCCTGCCTGCGGGTGCTGGGCGAGATGTCCAGCGACCGCCATGCCGCGCATGCGCTCAACGTCACCGTCGTCTCGCTGATGCTGGGGCGCCAGCTCAACATCCCGGGCAACGTGCTGATGGAGCTGGGCGTGGGCGCGCTGATGCACGACGTCGGCAAGATCGCGCTGCCTGATCGCGTGCGCCTGCCGCGCGAGGATTTCAACGCCAACGAGGCCGCGCTGTACCGCGACCACGTCGCCCAGGGCCTGATCCTGGGCCGGCGCATGGGGCTGTCGGCCGAGGCGCAGCTGGTCGTCGCGCAGCACCACGAGCTGGCCGACGGCAGCGGCTTCCCGAGCGCGCTGATGCTGCCGCGCATGTCGCTGCCGGCGCGCATCGTGGCCCTCGTCAACCGCTACGACAACCTGTGCAACGCCGTGTCGCCGGCGCAGTCGATCACGCCGCACGAGGCCTTGTCGCGCCTGTTCGCGCAGTGCCGCTCGAAATTCGACGAGACGCTGCTGTCGGGCTTCATCAAGATGATGGGCATCTACCCACCTGGGTCCGTCGTGCAGCTGAGCGACGAGCGCTTCGCGATGGTGATGACGGTCAACGCCGCGCATCCGCTCAAGCCGCGCGTGCTGGTCTACGATTCGTCGGTGCCGCTCGAGGAGGCCGTCCACCTCGATCTCGAGAAGATGCCCCAGCTGGGCATCCGCCGCAGCCTGAAGCCGGTGCAGCTCCCGGGCCGCGCGCTCGAGTACCTGAAGCCGCGCCAGCGCATCTCCTACTTCTTCGACGTGGAAAGCGCGCCGCGGCAGGACGTGGCGGAAGAGGCCGCGGCATGACGCCCACGCTGCCGCGCCTGACGCGGGCGCCGGCGTCCGAATCCTTCGCCGGGCTGCTGTCGGCGCTGGCGGCGCTGGGCCACGCCGCGTGGGTGGTGGACGCGGCGCACGGCCATGTGCTCGCCGCCAACCTCGAGGCGGAGGCCCTGCTCGAACGTAAGGACCTGGAGGGCCTGGACGCGGACGACGTGATCGCCAACCTCGAGGACATGGCCTACTGGGACGGCGTGCGCTGCGGCATCGTCACCATCCTGGAGAGCGACGCCGAGCTGCCGCTGCGCAGCGGCGCCATGCGAGCGGTCGCGCGGCGCATCGCGCCGCTGTGGCTGGCCGACGGCAGCGCGCTGTTCCTCGTGACGGTGCGCGATCGCAGCCGCGAGCAGCGCATCGAGGTCGAGCGCGAGACCGCGCTGGCCGAGCTGCGCGCCACGCTGGAGGCCACGGCCGATGCCATCCTCGTCACCGACCTCGCCGGCCGCATCCGCGCGTTCAACCGCCGCTTCGCGCGCATGTGGTCGCTGCCCGACGCCGTGCTGCACGCGGGCGACGACCGCGCCGTCAACGAGTGGGTGCGCATGAACGTGATGGACGTCGACGCGTACGACCGGCGCCTGGAGGAAGTCTTCGCGCACACGCTGTCCGAGTCGGTCGACGCGATCGCCCAGGTCAACGGCGCGGTGATCGAGCGCCACGCGCAGCCGCAGTGGAGCCACGGCCGGCCGATCGGACGCGTGTTCTCGTTTCGCGAGCGCAACCCGAACCGCACCGGGGCGCCGCGCGACCCGGGAACCTGCGGCGTCGACCAGCTCACCAACCTGCCCAACCGCAGCGGCTTCGTCGAGGCGCTGGAGCAGGCCGTGCATTCGGGGCGCGAGAGCGCCGGCTTCGCCGTGCTGTGCATCGAGTTCAACCGCGACGCCCTGTTCGGCGAGGGTGGCGACAGTGCCGCCGGCGCGCGGCGGCTGTCCGAGCTGGCGGGCCAGGTGCGCGGCGCGATGCGCCAGCCGCACTTCTGCGCGCGCCTGGGCGGCAGCCGCTTCGGCGTGCTGATCGACTACGCCAGCGAGGCCGCCGCCGAAGCCGCGGCGCGCCGGCTGATCGACGTGCAGGAACGCGCCGGCGGCGTGCCGGTGGCCGTCGGGATCGGCTGCTGGCCCGGGGCCGGGCTGTCGGCCGACGAGATCCTGCGCCACGTCGAGATCGCGATGCATCGCGCGCAGCATTCCACGCGGTCGTCGTTCGCCCTGCACAAGTTCGGCTTCGATTCGTGGCGGCGCCGGCGTGACCGCATCGAGGCCGGCCTGCAGCATGCGGCCGGCGAGGGCCGCTTCCGGCTCGCCGCCCAGCCGCGCTTCGACACCAAGACCGGCCTGGCCGTCGCGCTCGAGGTGCACCTGCGCTGGCGCGACCGCGAGCTCGGCGAGCTGCCGGCCAGCCAGTTCATGGGCGTGGCCGAGGAGCGCGGCCTCGTGGGCGGGCTCGACGACTGGGTGCTCGAGCAAGGGCTGCTGCAACTCGCGCGCTGGCGCGCCGCGGGCCATCCGCTGCGCCTGAACATCAACGTGTCCGACTGGCAGTTGACGCAGCCGGGCTACGCGCGCCGCGTCGCCGCGGCGCTCGAGTCGGCCGGCTGCGCGCCGTGCGAGCTCGAGATCGACGTCACCGAATCGGCACTGCAGGCCGACCCCGACGCCGCGCTGGCGGCCGTGCGCTCGCTGGCTCGCCAGGGCGTGCGCGTGCTGCTGGAAGGGTTCGGCGACGGCACCAGCTCGCTGGCGGTGCTTCGCCGCCTGCCGCTGACCGGCGTGAAGCTTGACGCGGTGCTGTGCCAGGCCGGGGCCCGCACGGGCGCCGAGGCGCGCTGGCTCCCGGCCCTCGTGCAGCTGGCGCACGCGATGGCGCTCGAAGTGCACGCCACCGGCGCCGACACCCAGGCCCAGTGCACTGCGCTGATCGATGCGGGCTGCGACGGCCTGCAGGGCCGCCGCCTGGGGCCGTGGATGGAAGAGCGCGCGCTCGAATCCTGGTTCAGCCTGCCGGCGTCGCGCCGCAGGCTCTGACCGCGGCTCAGGCGTCCTGCATCTGGTCCTCGCCGCCCAGGTTGGGGGCGACGTCTTCTTCGGGATCGAGGTCCTCGCCGTGCGGTTCGTCCGCGGGCGCGGGCGTCACGCGCGCCTGCGCGGGCCCGCCGGGCGGGGTCGGCGTCGACTTCGGGTCGTCGGGTGCGGTGCTCATGGCGGATCCTTTCGCGGCGACCGGCCACCGGGCCGCCCTGCCACGATGGTCGCACGCGTCCGACGACCCCGGGCGTAGGACAGGCACTACAGGGCGTCGGGAACCCGGCTGGCAG
Source organism: Vitreoscilla sp. (assembly GCA_045810285.1). Classification (GTDB taxonomy): domain Bacteria; phylum Pseudomonadota; class Gammaproteobacteria; order Burkholderiales; family Burkholderiaceae_C; genus Scleromatobacter. The sequence goes on from JBJMWE010000311.1 coordinate 11,331, forward strand.
CCGGCGCTGTGGAATCGGCGCATTCTCGGGGCGTGTCCTGAAGCCACGGTCGAAAATCCGCGTCCCCATGCCTCCCGCCCTCCGCTTCCTGCCGCCCGCGGCTGCCGCCGTGGCGCGGTCCGACTGGCTCGCGCGCGCCGACGATGCCGCTCGACGAGGGCCGCGCCCATGCCCATGAATACCCGCGGCGCGGTCGCCGATTCCGCAGGCGTCGCCCCGCGGGCTCGCACGCATGGCGCCGCCACGCCGGCGCGCTCGCTCGACGTCTTCGTCGTCGAGGACAACCTGATCGTGCTGGAAAGCCTCGTCGCCGCACTGGAGGAACTGGCCCCGGTGCACGTCGTGGGCAGCGCGGCCGACGAGAGCGTGGCCGTCGACTGGCTCGCCGCCGGCGGCGAGCGCTGCGACCTGGTGATCGTCGACATCTTCCTGCGCAGCGGCTCGGGCCTGGGCGTGATCGCCGCGGCGCGCCGCCGGCGGCCCGCGGCGGCGCTGGTCGTGCTCAGCAACTACGCCACCGACGAGATGCGCTCGCGTTGCCTCGCCACGGGGGCGGACCGGGTTTTCGACAAGTCGCGCGACATCGACCAGCTGGTGGCCTACTGCGTGGCGCTCGCCACGCGCGAGCCCGGCGAACTGCCGCATTGAGGCGCGCGCGGCAAGGCCGCGACGCCAGTGTCGTCATTGCCCCCGAAGGCCTGCAATGCGCGCATGCTGATTGCCCTGTAGTTGGCGTCCTGCGCCGCCGACGGTGGCCGCGACGCGCAGCCGCGACCGCCCTGCCGGAGACCGCCAAGCCGTCGCGCCCACTGGAAGCGTCTTTTCAGCGCCTGACCGCAAACCCCGGGACGGCGACGAATCCAACCATTTCAAGGAGCAACCTCATGTCCGAAACCTCGCTGTCCAATGCTGCATCGGCCACCACGACCGAGCACTTCAATCGCGCCGCCGCCGCGCTGAAGGCCGCCGAGCGCGACACCAAGACCGCCCTCGACAGCGCCGTCGACGGCCTGGCCTCGGCCTACGGCGATGCCAAGCCGCTGCTGTCGCGCGCCGCCCAGCGTGCCCGCGGCTACGCGAGCGACGGTTACGACGCCGCCCGCGAACGCGCCGCCGCCCTGCGCGATCGCGGCCAGCAGGCCGTCGAATCGACCCGGGGCTACGTGCAGGACGAGCCGATCAAGTCGCTCCTGATCGCCGCGGCCGTCGGCGCCGCCGTCATCGCGCTGGTCGAAGTGGTGCGCATCCGCCGCAATCGCTGAAGTCTCCCCTCGATGCGCTTGGTGGTTCGGGCGAACCGTCGGGCGGATCGCGGACAATCGCGGCCAGGGTTCTCCTTGGCCGCTTTTTTTTGCAACGGGACATCCGACATGATCTACAAGTTCAAGAGCCGCGCCACGGGCGACCTCATCATGACGCAGCCGGTGGGCGAGCGCGTGCTGGCGTTGATCGGCAAGGACTGCACGCCGCAAGGCATCATCGAGGTCGGCCAGATGCCGGCCGCCATCGCCGCGCTGGAAGCGGCCGTGGCCGCGGAGGCGCCGCAGGGCGCCGGCGCTGACGACACCGGCGGCAAGGCCGACCGCGTCAGCCTGCGCCAGCGCGTGTGGCCGATGGTGGAGATGATCAAGCGCGCGCAGGCGGAAGCCCAGCCCATCACCTGGGGCACCTGAACGCACCGAACTGAAGGGAGAGACGACTGCATGAGCCATGGCGAAGCGACGCGACTGATCGCGGTACGGCACGGCGAGACCGCCTGGAACGTCGAGGCGCGCCTGCAGGGCCAGCTGGACATCCCGCTGAACGATCGCGGCCGCGAGCAGGCGCTGCGCACCGCGCACTGGCTGGCCGACGATGCGCCCGACATCGTGGTCAGCTCCGACCTGGCGCGCGCCCAGGCCACCGCCCACGCGATCGCCAGCTTCAACCGCATACCGCTGGAGCTGGACGCCGGGCTGCGCGAGCGCCATTTCGGCAGCTTCCAGGGCATGACGCACACCGAGGTCGCCGAGCGCTGGCCCGACCTGTCCGCACGCTGGAAGAGCCGCGACCCCGAGTTCGCGCCGGGCGTGACCGGCGACGGCGAGTCGCTCACCGTGTTCTATGCGCGCTGCGTCGATGCCGCGCTGCGCGTGGCGCTGCGCCACGCCGGCAAGACCGTCGTGCTCGTCGCCCACGGCGGCGTGCTCGATTGCCTCTACCGCGCCGCGAGCCGCGTGCCGCTGGACGCCCCGCGCATCTGGCAGCTCGACAACGCGGCCATCAACCGCCTGCTGCACACCAGCTCGGGCCTGACGATGGTGGGCTGGAACGACACCAGCCACCTGGACGTGCACGCGCCGACGCTGGACGAGTCGGCCGACCAGATGCCCGCGGCCGCGGCGCTGGCGGCCCGGGCCGGCTGAGCCCTGACGGGTAGGGCACGCGGGATCCGCTTCCGGCGGCCGAACGGCGGGTTACGCCTGCGGCTAACCCGCCCGACCAATGGCGGACCGACGGAGCGTCGTCAGAACTCCGGCGGCATCCCGAACAGGTCGGTGCCGCTGCGCGCCGGCGGCGCCAGGCCGAGATGGCGGTACGCCGCCACCGTGGCGATGCGCCCGCGCGGCGTGCGTTGCAGGTAGCCCTGCTGGATCAGGTACGGCTCGATGACGTCCTCGATCGTGCCCGGCTCCTCGCCGATGGCGGCGGCGACGTTGTCCAGGCCCACGGGGCCGCCGTCGAAGCGGTGCACGATGGCTTCGAGCAGCTTGCGGTCCATCAGGTCGAAGCCCTGCGGGTCGACGTCCAGCATCGCGAGCGCGGCGTTGGCCACCGGCACGGTGATGCGGCCCTGCGCCTTCACGTCGGCGTAGTCGCGCACGCGGCGCAGCAGGCGGTTGGCGATGCGCGGCGTGCCGCGCGAGCGGCGGGCGAGCTCCAGCGCGCCGTCCGGGTCGATGGGCACGCCCAGCAGACCCGCGGAGCGCGCCACGATCGTCGCGAGTTCGTCCGCGGTGTAGAACTCGAGCCGGGCGACGATGCCGAAGCGGTCGCGCAGCGGGTTGGTGAGCATGCCGGCGCGCGTGGTGGCGCCCACCAGGGTGAACGGCTGCAGGTCGAGCTTGATCGAGCGTGCGGCGGGGCCGTCGCCGATCATGATGTCGATCTGGAAGTCCTCCAGCGCCGGGTACAGGATCTCCTCGACGACCGGCGACAGGCGATGGATCTCGTCGATGAACAGGACGTCGTTGCGCTCCAGCCCGGTGAGGATGGCCGCGAGATCCTTGGGCTTCTCCAGCACCGGGCCCGAGGTCTGGCGCAGGTTCACGCCCAGTTCCGCCGCGATGATGTGGCTCAGCGTGGTCTTGCCCAGGCCCGGCGGGCCGAACAGCAGCACGTGGTCGAGCGATTCGGCGCGCTTGCGGGCGGCGCCGATGAAGATGTCCAGCTGCTCGCGCGCCTTGGCCTGGCCGACGTAGTCGTCCAGCCGCTTGGGCCGCAGCGCGCGTTCCATCGCCTCCTCGTTGGGCGAGGCCGGCGCGGCACCGACCACTCGCGCGGGACGCGGATCGCGAGCACCGGAGCCGCTGAAATCGTCGGTCTGTATGGACATGCAGTGATTATGACGCCCGCACCGGCCGGCGGCGCGCTGGCGGGAACAATCGGCCGGAAACCGCCTCGAACGCGGCTCTCACGTACGATTCGAGACCATGAACAAGTCCGCCTTCCTGATCGCCGCCACCCTTTTGGCGAGCGCCGCCGCCCACGCCCAGGTCACCGTCGCCGACCCGTGGGTGCGCACCACCGTCGCCCAGCAGAAGACGACGGCCGCCTACATGACGATCACGTCGCTGCAGGGCGGCAAGCTGGTCGAGGCCAGCTCGCCCGTGGCCGCGTCCGCCGAGGTGCACGAGATGAAGATGGAAGGCGACCTGATGAAGATGCGCGCCGTCGACACGCTGCCGCTGCCCATGGGCAAGGCGGTGGAACTCAAGCCCAACGGGTATCACATGATGCTGATGGGCCTGAAGGCGCCGCTGAAGGCGGGCGACGTCGTGCCGATCAAGCTGGTGATCGAGGACGCGAAGGGCCAGCGCAAGACGGTGGACGTGAGGGCCACGGCGCGGCAGAACTGACATCGCGAAGGGGTGCCATCCGGCGCGATCCGACGCGAGGCGAACCGAACCACGCGTGTCATCCTGCGCGCAGTCGCAGGATCCACCTCCGTCATGCCGCTCCCAGGCCCACGTGGATCCTGCGACTGCGCGCAGGATGACGCTTCTTGAGTAGCCGGATGCGGTTCCGAGGATGACCGCCGCGGCGGATGCCGCGACGCGCCGCGGAGGGCGCCTGCGACAAGGGCCGACGGACTACGACAGGGCTTTCATCGCCAGCTTGATGCCGTCGCTGACGCCCACGTCCTTGGCCAGCCCCTTGATCGCCATCGCCGCCTCCTTCTCGTTGTAGCCGAGGGCGATCAGCGCCTGGACGATGTCGCCCTGGGCATCGCTCTGGATCGCGACGCCCGCCGACGCGATGTCCGGGCCCAGCTTGCCCTTGAGCTCCAGCAGCAGGCGTTCGGCCGTCTTCTTGCCGATGCCCGGCACCTTCTGCAGACGGCCGCCCTCCTGGCGCGCGACGGCGCCGGCAAGGTCGGCCACCGAGAGGCCCGACAGCACGCCCAGCGCGGTTCGCGGGCCGATGCCCGAGATCTTGATCAGCAGCCGGAACGTGGCACGTTCCTCGTCGGTGAGGAAGGCGAAGAGTTGCTGAGCGTCCTCGCGCACCACGAAGTGCGTGAGCAGCGTGACGCGCTCGCCCAGGCCCGGCAGGTTGCAGAACGTGCTCATCGGCACGTCCACCTCGTAGCCGACGCCTTGCACGTCCAGCAGAACCTGCGGGGGCGACTTTTCCGCGACGATGCCCGTGAGACGTCCGATCATGGGGTGATTATCGGATGGGCGGACAATCGCGCCTCGCCCCGAAAACTTCGAACAAGCCCCGTGATCGTCCGCCGCGCCTTTTCACCTCCCGACAACGAACGCCTCGCCCACGTGTGCGGCGTCCTCGACGAGAACCTGAGGGCGATCGAGCAGGGGCTCAACGTCGTCGTGACCCGGCGCCAGGAGCACTTCCGCGTCGAGGGCGGCAAGCTGCAGGCGCCGCGCGCGCTGGCGCTGATCGAGGCACTGTACGAGCGCAGCGGCCGCCCCATCGACGAGGAGCAGCTGCAGCTGATGCTGCACGACGCCCAGCGCGACGTGATCCAGGGCCACGCCCGGCCGGTGCAGCCGGAAGAGGCCGCGGCCGGCGGCGAGATCGTGCTGCACACGCGGCGCGCCAACCTGATCGGCCGCACGCCCAACCAGGTGCAGTACCTGCGCCAGATCCTCTCGCACGACATCACCCTCGGCCTGGGGCCGGCCGGCACCGGCAAGACCTTCCTCGCCGTGGCCTGTGCCGTCGACGCGCTCGAGCGGGCCGGCGTGCAGCGCATCGTGCTCACGCGCCCCGCGGTGGAGGCCGGCGAGCGCCTGGGCTTCCTGCCCGGCGACCTGTCGCAGAAGGTCGACCCCTACCTGCGCCCGCTGTACGACGCGCTGTACGACCTGATGGGCTACGAGCGCGTGACCAAGGCCTTCGAGCGCGGCGCCATCGAGATCGCCCCGCTGGCCTTCATGCGCGGCCGCACGCTCAACCACGCCTTCGTGATCCTGGACGAGGCGCAGAACGCCACGCCCGAGCAGATGAAGATGTTCCTCACGCGCATCGGCTTCGGCACCAAGGCCGTGGTCACCGGCGACCTCACGCAGGTCGACCTGCCGCGCGGCGCGCGCAGCGGCCTGGCCGATGCCAGCGCCATCCTGCGTGACGTCAAGGGCATCGCGTCGACGCAGTTCGGCTCCGCCGACGTGGTGCGCCATCCGTTGGTGGCGCGCATCGTCGAGGCCTACGAAGCGGCCGCCGTGCGCAACGCCGCCGCGGCCGAGCCGCCCGCCGTCGTGCCGGCCAGCTTCCAGGAAGGCCGCCGCGGCCCCCGGGGAGGACGTTCCTGATGGCCCGCACCGCGTTGCCCGGCCTGCGCTTGAGCCTGCAGTTCGCCGACCCCGCGCACCGCGCGCTGCTGCCGCGCCACAAGGTGGCACGCTGGATCCGCGCCGGCCTCGAGCTGCCGGCGAGGATCACGGTGCGCATCGTCGGCGAGGACGAAGGCCGCACGCTCAATCGCGAATACCGCCACAAGGACTACGCCACCAACGTGCTCACCTTCGACTACGTGCAGGAGCCCGAGATCGAGGCCGACCTCGTGCTGTGCGCGCCGGTCGTCGAGCAGGAGGCGAGGAAGCAGAAGATCGACCTCGCCGCCCACTACGCGCACCTGCTGGTGCACGGCACGCTGCACGCGCAGGGCTACGACCACGAGGACGACGGCCCCGAGGCGGCCGCCATGGAGGCGCGCGAGACGCAAGTGCTGGCCACGCTGGGCTTCGACGACCCGTACGCGTGAGTGCGCGTCGCGCGTGACGCGGGCCGGCGCTCGTTTCTGCGTCGGTTGGCGAGGTCAAGAGCAATCGTCAGGGGCAGGAATGCGACTTGCATCAAGCCAACGCTGCATACGCCCCGGTCCAGAAGTCCGTGTAGACCTTCGGAGGTTCGGGTGAAGTGACGAGCCGCTGCGTGAACAGGATGCCCACCAGGCTCTCGGCAGGATCGACATAAGCAGACAGGCCGAGTCCGCCATCCCATCCGAAACGACCTGGACGCTGGTACAGCTGACTGCGCCGGACGCCGACGCTGAAACCCAGTCCCCAACTGCTGTGATCGCCGAAGAACGGTTCGGCTCCCTGGCGTTGGGACGGCCGCAAGTGGTCCTGCGTCATCAGTTCGATCGATGAACGGGACAGGACCTCGACTGATCCGAGGCGCCCGTTGCCCAGCATCATGCTCAGAAATCGGTGGTAGTCATCGAGCGTGCTCAACAGCCCACCGCTACCGAGCTCCATGGCCGGGTGGCGCCACGTGCTGTCGGCCGCTTCATCGTAGATGTCGAAGCCGACGCCGTCTGCTCGAGGCAGGTACGCAACCGGCAAGCGATCGTCCTGTCCGGGCAGCAGAGCAAAGCCGGTATCCCTCATCCCCAGCGGATCGAAGATGCGCTCGTGCATGAACTGCCCGAGCGTCTGACCGCTCACTCGAGCAATCAGCGCCCCCAGTACGTCTGAACTCGTGTGGTACATCCAACGCTCGCCCGGCTGCGCCAGCAGCGGCAACGACTCGAGCCGCTTCAGCCATTCGTCCATCCCGGGCAGCCGGGAAGGCAGCGGAGGCCCGTCACCGCCAATCTGCAGGTCGCGGATCGCTTGCTGTATCGCATGGGTGCCCGGCGCCGCCATCACACTGCCGAAGCCCATGCATGACGTGAACAAGTCGCGCGCAGTGATGGCGCGGTGAGCGGGCACCGTGTCATCCAGGTCGGAATCCAGAGACTTGAGCACGCGGCGGTTCGCCAGTTCGGGCAGCCACTGCTCGACCGGGTCGTCGAGCCGCACGCGGCACTCCTCGACAAGCATCATCGCCGCCACGGCCGTCACCAGTTTGGTCAGCGATGCAATGCGAAAGAGACTGTCCCGGCGCATGGGACGGGGACTGCCGAACGACAAGCTACCGAGCTCGAAGACGTGCACGTCGTCGTGTCGGCTGACCAGCGCAACGAGACCGGGCATCTGCCCCTGGTCGACATGCTCGGAAAGCACACTGCGCAAGCTCTGCAGGCGTGGCGGCGAGAAGGTGGCTCGATTCACGGGTGACTCCTTGAGAACTTGGGCCCGGACAATCCGAGCGCCCTGAAGACACGACGAATGGCGCGGCTCGAAAACGACAACAGGCCGGGAAAGCACCGCGCTGAATGCGGCCTGCTGCTTCAACAACAACGCGACACGGGGAAGGGATGCCTGTCACGACGATGGGTGCCTGCGCGTGCTGCCGGGCCGCAGGAAGATTGCAGAGCGCTTGATGGGGCGCCGGGCGAACATCGTGTTCGAACGCGGCTTGGCACAAACGATGACATCGGACTGGATGCCTGCTGTCGGCCAGAAGCCGTCTTCGGCCGAGGTCAGCTTTGTGGAAGTGAATGGGGGCGGTGTCTCGAGGATTGCTTGCCAGGACATCTGCGCCAGGGGCATTGACTTCGCAGCGTAGCGTTGGCAAACTTTCTATGCGTCTGGTTCAAACGCCAGACCCGCTGTGCCAACTTGGCCAGCACCGCCGGCATGCGTGATGCTCCGGTGCCCGAAAGTGGCGTGATGCCGGCGCGGGGGTTTTCCTAACAGGACTCCCCATGCCATCAAACCTCCAGAAATCCCGCCGCAAGGCTTTCGAACTGCAAGGCGGCAAGTGCTCCTACTGCGGTGTCGCGATGTGGGTGGCTTCGCCGTTAGAGCTTTTCGGGCGCAAATCCAAGCAACCCGGCTCTGGTCGCCTGGAGTGCACTGCTGAACATCTCGTTCCCCGCTGCGAGGGCGGTACCGACGGGCCTGAGAACATCGTTGCCGCCTGCGCTCACTGCAATCACACGAGGCACAAACGAAGGCGTCCTCCTGCTCCGACCCAATATCGTGAGGCTGTGCGCATGCGAGTGGCCCGAGGTCGATGGCACAGCCCGTGGGTGTTTCAGCAGGGGTTGCTTTCGACTCGCCAGGGCTCAGGTGAGGGGTGACGTCAGTCGGCGTGCATGTCACAGCAGCCCCGAAACGCCTCTCGCTGTTCGGGTCGGCCTCAGGCGGCTGGCCGCCGATATCGACGGGCAGGTTTCCCGAGGACGGCAAGCGGTCGCCCTGAACGATCGCCGACACAATTTCGTTCGGACTGGCTCTCGGCGTCCGGAGGCGCTTGTCGGCCAGGCGCTGTCGGTCACCGGCTCAATCAGGCGGCCGCGAGGCCAACAGCGGCGATGACTCAAGTCGGCCAGCAGCCGTTAGCGCGCGCCCGGTTTCGGGCGGCTAGACTCAGACCAAATCCAGTGGTGAATTAGTTGGATCGGCTGATTGAGACGTCTTGCGGGACAAGTAGAAAAGCCCTTGTAGCCACGGAAGCCTGCGGGGGTTCGGAAACGTACTTCAGATCCCCGCTCTGGTCCTCCGACGACGGGCGATCGTCCCGGCGGCAAACGCTCCACCGAGCATCAGCGCAAGGCTTGAGGGTTCCGCCACAGTGCGAACGATGTTAATGTCATCGATGAGCATGTTTGCCCCCTGGGCGTCAAACACAACCCGGTCCACGTCGAAAAAGCCGAAGGTGTCTTGCGAATAGTCCATGTCGTGCTGGACGAGCTGGTCATAGACCTCGACGCCGTTGCGATACGCATGCGCCAGAAAGTGGATATCGCCTGCCCCCCCGCGAGCCCACATTCCCAGAAAGTCGAAGTCGCCTCCATCCGCTGCAGTCAGATCGAGTTCGCCTCCGCCGTTGCTCCAGGCGAAATTGCTGCCCGAGTGAGCCACCGTCCCTGAAAAGCCTGAATTACTGGTGCTACTCGAGACGATCCAGCTCTGGTCGCTGTACGCCCCTGACCAGACGAAGCCCTGGTAATCGGGCGGCAGGAGCGCCGAGCTACTCACGACAGCGACATCCTCAAAACCGATCGTTTTCGCCTGCACCGCATGCGCAACGAGTGTCAAGGCGCTGAAGATCAAGGGGCCGAACCGCATGTTGCTTCTCCCGTGATCGGCCTCGATGGACCGCACTAGATCTCTCGATATCAGTATCGCCAGCCCTCGACCACGTTTAATTGGGGGCTTTTCTCAGCCGAGTCTATGCCAAAAAACTGGACTGCGGCACGCGAGGGTTGGCGGCGCGCCGGCCTGGAAAACCCCGGAAGTCGATGGTGCGATCGAGGGTGACCTTTGGAATGGCGCCTGCGCGCCTGAATCCCGAGGAACGCGGGCGGCATCTGGCCCCGTCCGAGTCGACGTTGAGGCTCTGGAAGCGCTCCAAGAGGTGCGGCGACTGCTCGATGTTGTTCGCCCATGGAGGACCATGGAGTTCCAACAAGCGGTTCAAGAAGAGCTTCATCCTGCATTGGAGAGAGCAGCGTTAACAGTTTCTTGGCGGGCCGTCTAACTTGAGCGCTGCCATTCTCAAACCGGGCAAGTTGCGGGTGACCAATCCGGCGTTGTGGATGTCGGCTTGGGGTTGCAAGCAGAAGTCGGAGCCTTGACATGGCGAATGTCTGCTTCGCGGCGCCAAGATCGGGTTTGTCAATGTCGGCAACGGGTCGTTAGCCGGCATGCGCAAGCTCCTGAACCAGAGCTTCGACATCGCCACCAAGCAACCACCCGCTCGAATCCGTTGACCGGCGCCGCGACCGTCTCAGGCCACCGCGCCAGCGCCGGCGCCGCGGATCGCGTCCGCCAGCAGCGCGGCCAGCCGGCCAGCCGCGGGCTCGGGTTCGCCAGGACGGCGCCACAGCGCCAGCGCGACCTGCGGCAGCGCCGGCAGTCCGCTTGCGGCGCGATCGATGGTTCGCACGTGCGCCGGCAGGCCCAGCGTGGTGCGCACCGACAGGCCCAGGCCCGCCGACGTAGCCGCCCACAGCGCGCCGAGGCTGGCGCTGTTGAACGCGTGGCGCCACGCGATGCCCGCGCGCTCCAGTGTCGCGGTGACGATGTCGCGCAGCGGGCAGGGGGCATCCAGCAGCACCAGCGGCAACGGTGGTCGTGCCGACCTCGGGCTCCGGCGCGCCTGCGGTGTCCACCAGGGCGCGTCGAGCGACGACGGCGCCGCGGGCCCGATCCATTGCAGCGGCAGCCGCAGCACGCGCTCGGCCTGCAGCGGGGAGTCGTCGCGGCCGACCTCCCACGCGAAGGCCATGTCGAGCCGGCCCAGTTCCAGCCGTTCGCGCAGCTCGGCGCTGCGCGCCACGCATGCCTCGATGCGCACGCCGGGATGGGCGCGGGCGAAGCGGCCGAGCGCGGCCGGCAGCACGGCCTCGCCGAGATCTTCCTGCAACCCGACGCGCACCAGGCCCTGCAGGCTGCTGCCGTTGACGGCAGCCACGGCCTCGTCGTTGAGCTCGAGCAGGCGGTGGGCGTAGGCCAGCATCGTCTCGCCCGCCTCCGTCAGTTCCAGCCCGCGGCCGGCCTTGCGCAGCAGCGGGGTGCCGGCCTGCGACTCGAGCTTCCTGAGCTGCGCGCTGACGGCGGAGGTGGAGCGCCCGAGCTTGTCGGCCGCGCGGGCGTAGCTGCCCAGCGCGATGCCGGTGGAAAAGCTGCGCAGCACGTCGAGGTCGTAGGTGACGTGACTCATGATCATCCCGTTTCACTGAACTGTTCGACGAATATTTTCTGATTTTCAGCATCGTCAGACAAGCGGAGACTCGCGGCATGACGACCTCCGACGCCCTCTTGGACCCGCGGCCGCCGCGCCACCGCTGGAAGGTGCTCGCCGCCGGCGTGCTGGCCAATGCGGCGTTCTCCGTCGCGTTCAGCGGCATCCCGATGACGGCCGTGGTCATGCGATCGGGCTACCGGCTCGACACCGCCACGCTGGGGTGGGTGCTGGGCCTGATGGGCCTGGGCATCGCGTTGAGCGAACTGCCGTGGGGCGTGCTGACCGACCGCTTCGGCGACCGGCCCGTGCTGCTGGTGGGCCTGGTGGGCACCACGCTGGCACTCGCGGGGATGGCCGCGTGGGCCGCGCCCGCCGGCGGCGATGTCCCGCCGCTGGGCCGGCTCGCGGGCGGGCTGGTGGCCGTCGGGTTGCTGGGCGGAAGCGTCAACGGCGCGAGCGGGCGCGCGATCATGCGCTGGTTCGGCGAGGGCGAGCGCGGCCTGGCGATGAGCATCCGCCAGACCGCCGTGCCGCTGGGCGGCGCGCTCGGGGCGCTGGTGCTCCCTTTCATCGCGCTGCCCGCCGGTTTCGCCGAGCTCTACGCATTCCTCGCGCTCGCCTGCGCGGCGGCCGGCGGACTCGCCGCTGCGTGGGTGCGCGATCCGCACGCCACGCCCCGCGCCCCCGTGCGCGCTGGCTTGCCCGCGACGCCGTTGCGCGACCCGTCGGTCTGGCGCATCGTCGCGGGCATCGGCATCCTGTGCGCCCCGCAGTTCGCGCTGCTGTCCTTCGGCACGGTGTTCCTGCACGACGCGGGTCGCGCCGGCCTGCTGGCCAGTTCCGCCGCCATGGTGACGGTGCAGGCCGGCGCGATGGCCATGCGCGTCTGGAGCGGGCGCTGGACCGACCGCCGCCGCAATCGCCCGGCCTACCTGCGGGCCTGCGCCTGGAG
>JBJMWE010000312.1:0-18332 GCA_045810285.1 Vitreoscilla sp.
CCTGCTACCCACGCGCCATTGTCCTCGGCTTGCCTGCTCGATCCGCGTTGTTGCTTCGTCATGCAGCGGATAACGGACCGACGGGCACTTTGGTGGACCGTCAGGCGTCAGATTTGTGGGTAAGAGCAAGGGCGAACGGCGGGTTACGCCTGCGGCTAACCCGCCCTACGGCACACTATGGGGATGGTTGTCGATGATCCCACGCTGTTCAGGAACGCCAAGGCCTTCGAGGCTTGGCTGAAGAAGCACCACGCCAAGTCCGACGGGCTCTGGCTGATGATCGCCAAGCGCGGCGCCGACGAGCCCAGCGTCACCTATGCCGAGGCGGTGGAGATCGCGCTGTGCTGGGGCTGGATCGACGGCCAGAAGAAGGGGCTGGACGAGCAGCATTTCCTGCAGCGCTTCACGCCGCGGCGCCCGCGCAGCATCTGGTCGAAGATCAACGTGGACAAGGTGGCCGCGCTGATCGAGGCCGGACGCATGCAACCCGCGGGCCTGGCGCAGGTCGAGGCCGCCAAGGCCGACGGCCGCTGGGCGCAGGCCTACGACGGCGCGAAGACCGCCACGGTGCCCGACGACCTGATCGCCGCGCTCGCGGCGAACCCGCCGGCCAAGGCCTTCTTCGCGACGCTCAACGCGAGCAACCGCTACGCCGTGCTGTGGCGCATCCAGACGGCCGTGAAGCCGGAGACGCGCGCCCGCCGCATCGCGCAACTGGTGGACATGCTCGCCCGCGGCGAGGTCATCCACATCTTCAAGCCGAAACCGAAACCGGACAGCGGCCGTAGGGCGGGTTAGCCGCAGGCGTAACCCGCCGTTCACCGCACGCTGACACGGTCCGGACACTCGCCCCACCCCCGGCCGCCCCGAGCCGCCATCGGTCAACGCCCCGCCACCCTGAAGTCGAACCGCACCGACAACCTGTCGTCGACCACCCGCACCGATTCGATGGCGAGCGCCTGCACCTCGACCTGCAGCTGCCCGCTCGTGCCCTGCAGCAGCGCACGCACCGACTTCAGCACGTCGAGTTCGAACGCGCCGGGCAGCGCCGGCACGACGCCGGAGTTCAGCACGATGCGCGTGTTCGCGTCGCCCACGTCCTCGATGCGGATGTCGGCCAGGCGCACCGTGGTGCCTTGCGCGCTGGGCACGCCCGAGACCGTGGCCCAGGACGCCAGGTCCACGCCCGCGCAGCTGTCGCCGAAGTCCATGCCGACGCGCGCGCTCAGGTGCGCCCGGATGACCACGCGGCCGCCGGCGAGCGTCACGGCCGGCCTGTCGAGCCACGCGGCGCAGGCGCCTCGCTGGATGTAGTAGCGGCCGCCATCCTTGAACAGCGACTCGACGACCAGTTTCTGGACGGCGGACTGCGCGAGGACGATCTCGGCGCCCTGGGCGGCCCCGGCCGCGGCCAGCGCCGCGACCAGCAGCGCGGCGCGAAGGAAACGAATGCTCATGGGGCGAGTCTAGTGTGCTGTCCCGGAAGTACGCGCGCAGGCGAGACGCGATGGAAACGAGTCGGAGCTGGGCGCAAAGGCGAGTCGTACCGGGCGGTACGGCGAGGCTTTGCAACGACGCTCCGGCTCGTTTACAGCCGTATCGCGCGTGCGTACTTCCGGGGACAGCACACCAGCACCGGGGTCGCATGGCCGCGGAGCGGCCCCCCGCCCGCCGCCGCTCGTGCACGGCGTTCGGGGGCGCCACGCGTTATCCGCCGTGATGGTTCTGCCGCGGTCGAGCAGCGAACATGCGTCCATCGTCGCCGGCGTGCACGGACACCGCGAATCCCGCGTGCCGACGATCCGACGCGACCTTTCGTGAAATGCGGCATCCGTCGTCGCCGGTCTCGGGCCGCCGAACCGCCCTGCCCGGCAGTGCGGTCGCTAGCATGTCCCCACGCGCCGCCGGATGCCGGCACAGCAACCAGAAGAGAGAGAACACCGACCCATGCCGATCTACAAGAACGGGAAAGAAAAGTACTACGCCGTGCAGGAGCTGGCGAAGAACGGCACGCCGCGGGAGAAGTTCGACATCCTCTATGCCGAAGCCGGCGAGGCGCACGCGGCCCTGCACGACATCACCCGGCAGATTGCCCGGAAGTTCGGCGGCCAGATCATCATGGCCCCGCTGAAGCTGCGCGAAGTCGCCTGGGGCAAGCTGTCCCGGGGCGATGCCAAGAAGGTGGTGGCCGACGCCGAGATCGCCAAGCTCAACGACATCGTGCGCGCCACGGTCAAGTTCGCCACGTTCGCGGCCCTGCTCAAGGCCCAGCGCCACATGGACAAGACCTACGACGGCATCGTCTACGACCGCTACAAGGACGGCGCCACGGAGAGCGGCTACCGGGATGTCAAGTACGTCCTCAAGGTGCCTGTCCAATCGCAGAACCGCAAGACCCATCACATCTGCGAACTGCAATTCCACACGGTGCAGTCGCGGGACGCGTACGAGGTCTTCCACCCGATCTACGAGGTGCTGCGCCGCATGGGCAAGGAAGGCGCCGCGCAGGCCATCAAGATCGACGAGAAGGACACAGCCGACCTGGGCGCGAAACTGCGCCAGACGTGGAGCACGATGCTGATCCGCCACATCGGCGGCCAGGACATCGTGCACGCCCTCTACGAGATCGTGAAGCTGTTCTACCTCGACTCGAAGCTCGAGACGCTGGGCGAAGGGCCGGTCGAACTGTCCAAGCAGGACGTCGAAACCCTGATCGAGATGGGGCCCATCATCCACGAGGCCTACTACCGCAACATGAAGAACGCCCGGGTCATGGTGGACGGCAAGCTCCAGCCCGTCATCGACGGCCAGGCCCGCAAGGGCATCTACTCCAACCAGAAGATCGCGGCGAAGCAGGCGGCGATGAAGGACGTCGTCCAGAACAAGGTCTACATCTGAACACCGGCCGCGGTGCGCGCGTCGCACCGCGGGCAGGTCGGACCGCGCGGTCAGGCGTAGTCGTATTTCCCGCCGCGCTCGAGCGCGCGCTGGTAGGCGGGCCGCGCGTGCGCGCGCTGCAGCCAGTCCTTGAGCCGCGGCGAGTCGGCGCCGAGCGCGCCGCGCGCGTTGGCAGCCTCCACCGGGAAGCTCATCTGGATGTCCGCCGCGCTGAACCGGCTGCCGGCGAACCACGGGCCGCCGGCGAGGTCGGCCTCCATGAAGGCCATCTGGCGCCGCAGGTTCGGGTCGACGAAGGCGGCCAGCACCTTGTCGGCGATGCCGCGCGCGATGGGCTTCGCGAAGAACGGCATCGGGGAGGACCTGATCTTCTGGAACACCAGCTTCATCACGAGCGGCGGCATCGCGCTGCCCTCGGCGAAGTGCAGCCAGTAGACGTAGCGGCGGTACTCGGGCGTGCCCTTGGCCGGACGCAGGCCGGAGCTCTCGCCGTACGTATCGAGCAGGTATTCCACGATCGCGCCCGACTCGGCCACCGTGGCGCCGCCATCGGTGATGACCGGCGACTTGCCCAGCGGATGCACCTTCAGCAACTCCGGCGGCGCGAGCGAGGTCTTCGCGTCGCGCTCGTAGCGCTTGATCTCGTAGGGCAGCCCGAGCTCCTCGAGCAGCCAGAGGATGCGCTGCGAGCGCGAGTTGTTCAGGTGGTGGACGGTGATCATGTCGACGCCTCGCGGTTGACGGTGGCGCGAGAGGGGCGCCCCCGCGTTCGCGGGCGATTGTGACCGCGCCACGCGATCGGCGCGACGCCGAGGGGCAAGCGTCGCGCTGGCGACAGCCGGCCCGGTCATCGGCCGTGGCTGAATCCGGCGCGCCGGCGCGACGCGTGGCGCGCGCGCGTGCCGGCCGGATTCGTTCTCAGGCCGCGACCGCCAGGCGCGCCGCCGCGCCACGCGTCGCCGGCAGGTACAGCGCGCCGAACAGGTTCTTCGGGTCGGACATCTCGGGCACGAGATCGATCGAGCGGCCCAGGCGCAGTTCGGCGGCGAAGTCGCGCAGCAGGCGCAACGCGGAGAAGTCCTCCAGCGCGAAGCCCACCGAGTCGAACACCGTCACCTGGTCGGCGGCGACGCGGCCCGGGGCGGCACCCGCCAGCACGCGCCAGAACTCCGTGACAGGGAAGTCGGCGGGCATCTGCTGCAGGTCGCCCTCGATGCGGCTCTGCGGCTCGTATTCCACGAACACCGCGCCCGCGCGCAGCACGTCGGCGTGCAGCTCGGTCTTGCCGGGGCAGTCGCCACCCACGCCGTTGACGTGCATGCCGGGCGCGATCATGTCCGGCGTGATGATGGTGGCGTTGGCCTTGTCGGCGGTGATCGTGGTGACGATGTCCGAGCCGCGCACGGCGTCCGCGGTGCTCGTGCACGCCGTGGCCTTGAGCGACGGCGCGGCCGCGCGCAGGTTGGCGATCAGCTTGGCGGTGGCGCCGGCGTCGATGTCGAACAGGCGCACTTCCTCGATGCCCATCAGCAGGTGGAACGCGAGGCACTGGAATTCGCTCTGCGCGCCGTTGCCGATGACGGCCATCACGCGGCTGTCCGGGCGCGCGAGGCGGCGCGCCACCATCACGGACGTGGCGGCGGTGCGCATCGCGGTGGTCAACGTGAGTTCGCTGAGCAGCTCCGGGCGGCCGGTGTCGACGTCGGCCAGCACGCCGAACGCCATCACGGTGGGCAGGCCGGCGCGCGTGTTCTTCGGGTGGCCGTTGACGTACTTGAAGGTGTAGAGGCTGTCGTCCGAGATCGGCATCAGCTCGATCACGCCGTCGGCCGAGTGGTTGGCCACGCGCGCGGACTTGTCGAACTCGCCCCAGCGGGCGAAGTCGTCCTCGAGGTACGAAACCAGGGTGCCCAGGCAGGCGGCCAGGCCCTTCGCGCCGACGATCGCGCCGATGTCGCGGGTGGTGAGCAAGGTCGTCATCGATGTCTCCGTTATCTCCATGCTGAGAGTGTGTCGGGACGTCGCGGCAGCCGAAATCAGCAAAAATGGCTCGATTCGATCAATAATTTGACATATCGGCAGCTCCCACTGTCGTTTTGATCATTCTTCTTGACGAGATCCTGACGGCCATGGACACGCTCGACCAGCAACTGATCGCCCTCCTGCGCACCGACGCGCGCGCCTCCGTCGCCACGCTCGCGCACCGCCTGGGCGTGTCGCGCGGCACGGTCAACAACCGCATCACCAAGCTCGAGGACAGCGGCACCATCGTCGGCTACACCGTGCGGCTGCGGCCCGACATCGAGCACAACGAGATCACCGCCTGGATGAGCATCGCCGTCGAGGGCAACCAGACGCGCGAGGTCATCGCCATCCTGCTGGGCGAGCCCGGCATCGGCGAACTGCACGACACGAACGGCCGCTGGGACCTCCTCGCCGAGATACGATCCGCCAACCTCGCCGACCTGGCGGCGGTGCTCGAGCGCGTGCGGCTGATCAAGGGCATCGGCGCGACCGAGACGTCCATCCACCTGCAAAGCTACAAATGAACGCTCCGCCGAACGACTCGTCGCGCCGCCGCCTGCTGGCCCGCGGGCTGGGCCTGGCCGGCACCGCGCTGCTGGCCACGCCGCTGGCGCGCGCCGCCGCGGCGGCGGACGGTCCGAAGGTGCGCTTCCTCCCGCGCGAGGCGGGCGCCGGCGCGCTCGCGCGCACGCCGGGCGACACGTACTACGCCGAAATGGGCCTGCTGGAGATCCGCGCCCGCATGCGCACCGCGCTGCCGGGCGCGTCGCTCGCCGACGCCCGCGTCGCGGTGCGCGACTATGACGCGGCGGCCGTGCTGGATTTCTCGGACGAGGAGCGCGCGGCCATCGCCGGCGTCATCGCGCGCATGCAGCCGCTGCTGGTCGAGCGCGCGCCGCTGTACGCGCGCACGCCTTGGTCGTTCATCAAGCTGGACGATCGCGCCGAAGGCGGCATGCCGCACACGCGGGGCCCGCACATCGTGCTGCCCGGGGCGGCCGTCGAGGCCTACGTGAAGATGCACCGCCAGGCGAGTGCGGCCGGCACACTGGCCATCTCGCAGCGCGGCCGCAGCCTGCTGCTGCACGAGCAGACGCACGTGCTGGAACGCCGGGACCCGGCGCGCTTCGAGCCGCTGTTCACGCAGGTGTTCGGCTTCGCGCGCATGACGCCCGCACCCGCGCACGACTGGCTGTCGGCGCATCGCTGCATCAACCCCGACGGGCCGGATGTCGCCTGGGCCTTTCCGCTGGACAAGATCGGCGGCGACGGCTGGCTGATGCCCGACGTGACGATGCCCGACAAGCCCGTGCCGCGGATGCCACAGGACTTCGAGGCGGTGGGTGTCGAGGTTGCGCGCGCGGGCGGGGCGTGGCACGTCGTGGAGCACGACGGCGTGCCGGTGCGCCGCGACCTGGACCAGGTGCACGGCTGGCACGCGCACTTCCCGTTCCCCGACGAGGACTTCCATCCGAACGAGATCGCCGCCGTGGCGCTGTCCCACTGGATCCTGCGGGACGTGCCCGACCTCGACGCGCGCCCGCTGATGCCGGGCGTCGCGGCCTGGGCCAGGACGGCGCTCGCCTGAGCGTGCGTCAGGCCGCGGGGTTCGCGGCCAGCTGGCGCAGCGCCTGCTCGAACACCTCGGGCGGCTGCCCGCCCTGGATCAGGTGCTTGTCGTCGATGATGATGGACGGCACCGAGTGGATGCCGCGCTGCTGGTAGTACTGCTCGCGCTCGCGCACCGCGTCGGCGTAGCGGCCGCTGGCGAGCACCTCGCGCGCCTGCTCGCCGTCCAGCCCGGCCTCGGTGGCGTAGCGCACCAGCGTGTCGTGCGCGCTCGGATCCTGGCCGTCGGTGAAGTAGGCCTTGAGGAACGCGTGCTTGAGCGCGAGCGCGTTCACGCCCGGGTTGCCCTGCGCCTCGTCGAGCACCTCGGCCCAGTGCAGCAGCCGGTGCGCGTCGAACGTGTTGTAGATGCGCGAACGCTGGTCCATGTTGAACGTGAAGCCCACCGCCGCGCCGCGCTGGCGGATCGCCTCGCGGTTCTTGCGCACCTGGTCCTCGGGCATGCCGTACTTGCGCGCGATGTGCTCGGTGGTGTCCTCGCCCTCGGGAGCCATGCCGGGGTTGAGCTCGAAGGGCTGGAAGTGCAGCGTGACGGGCACCTCGGGGCCCAGGCGCTCGAGCGCGGTCTCGAGCGCGGTGAGGCCGATGGCGCACCACGGGCAGGAAACGTCGGAGACGAAGTCGATCTTCATGGCGGCAGTCCGGGGCAGGCGAGGTCGAAGTCGACCAGTTTAGGACCGGTGCAGGAAACGCACCGGAATGTGCCTTTTGCACCGGCACAGGGAGCGTTGCCGATTCTGGTTAAGGACGAACCCCGAGACCATCGCCCGCCGCATGAACTTGCCTAGCGCAAGTCCGCGAACTTGTGTGGACAGAACGCGCGCATTCCGCACGCCATCCCCTATTTGCAGGGCGGGCAACCCGGTATGCCGAACGCGAGGGTGGCGCAACAAAATGATTTCGTGCTCAGGTTGCCGACAGGGCAAGCCGGGCTGGGACAGTGCGGTCGGCCAACAGCGATCTGCCAATCCGATATGACCACCCCGACACCGGGTGCGCACCGTCCGGACCAACGCGAAGAAAGAGGATCTCATGCAAGGCTTCTGGACCAAGGCGGCGCTCGGCGCGGCCGCGATCGTCTGTGCCGGCGCCGTCCAGGCGTCGAACGTCATCGACTTCGAGCACGTCGACGCCAGCGGCGCGCCGTTCGCCCCGCTGCTCGCCAACGGGGACTTCCTCCAGCAGAACGGCTTCTTCATCGGCGCCTTCGACGGCGTGACGAACGACCTGAGCCTGGTCGGCGCTCTGGTCAACGGCGCCGACGCGGGCTGCCTGGACGGCCTGTGCCCCACCGGCAACACGTCCACCTTCTTCGCCTCGCTGAACACCGGCGGCGTCTTCATCGGCAGCAGCTCGGGCATCCAGCTGACCAGCTTCCAGGCCGCCTTCGTCGCGCCGGCCAGCGGCGTGCCTTCCGGCGCCTTCGGCCTGCTGGCGGTCGAGGCCGATCGCGCGGACGGCTCGTACGCCATCGGCGCCTACGGGCTCGCCGGCCCCGGCGCCAACGGCAGCACCGCGTTCGGCACCTACCTCGCGTCCGACGCGATCTACGGCCTGTTCACGGGCAGCACCGGCACGATCAGCTCGGGCGACGTCGTCGACCTGCAGTTCCTCGAGTTCTACTGCTCGTCTGCCTCGCTCGGCTCGTGCACCCTGGACCGCTCCAACCTGGGCCAGTTCGCGCTCGACAACGTCACCTCCGTTCCGGAACCCTCGTCGTGGTTCCTGATGGCCGTGGGCCTGGGCGCGCTGGGCTTCGCCGCCCGCCGCCGCCGCTCCGCCTGAGCGCCACGTCCGCCCCACAACGAGAGCACGTAAAAACATGACCAAACTCACTTCCATCGCCATGGCCAGCCTGGCCCTCCTGGCAGGCGCGGGCGCGCATGCCCAGAGCGCGGCCAGCAAGGTCTACATCATCCAGCTGCGCGACGAACCCGCGGCCAGCTACCAGGGCACCACCGCCGGCTACGCCGCCACTCAGGCCGCGCCGGGCGCGCGCTTCAACGCGCACACGCCGGCCGCGCTCGCCTACACCAGCTTCCTGCGCAGCAAGCAGCTGGCGGTGCTGTCGACCATCGGCAACGCGCCGGTGCTGTCGCAGTTCGACACGGTGCTCAACGGCTTCACCGCCAAGCTGACGCCTGCCCAGGCCGCCGCGCTGTCGCTCAACGCGAACGTCGCCGCGGTCGCGGAAGACCAGCTGTTGACGCCCGCCACCATCTCCACGCCCGTGTTCCTGGGCCTGACCAAGCCGGGCGGCATCTGGTCGCAGACCGACGGCAACGGCCAGGTCATCAAGGGCGAGAACATGGTGCTGGGCGACGTCGACCTCGGCATCTGGCCCGAGAGCCCGTCTTACTACGACCACGTCGACGAGAACGGCACCCCGGTGGCCGCCGGCGGCTCGCTGGCCTATGGCCCGGCGCCCGCCACCTGGAAGGGCACCTGCGTCGCCGGCGACGCGTTCGTGCCGGCCCAGGCCTGCAACAACAAGCTGATCGGCGCCCGTTACTACAGCACCAACCTGCTGGCCGGCGGCGCGCGCGTGCTGGATTGGACGGCCTTCAACTCGCCGCGCGACGACCTCGGCGGCGCCACCGGCCTGGGCGGCCACGGCGACCACACGGCGTCCACCGCCGCGGGCAACGAGAAGGTGCCGGCCATCGTCAGCGGCGTCACGATGGGCCTGGCTTCCGGCATGGCGCCGCGCGCGCGCATCGCGGCCTACAAGGTCTGCTTCACCTTCGTCAACGGCGCGGCCAACAAGAACTCGTGCTCGTCGGGCGACTCGATGGCCGCCATCGACCAGGCGGTCAAGGACGGCGTCAACGCGATCAACTTCTCGATCAGCGGGGCCACCGGCACCACCAACGACCTGGTCGAACAGGCGTTCTACCGCGCCGCGCTGGCCGGGGTGTTCGTCGCGGCCGCGGCCGGCAACGACGGCCCGACCAACACGGTCAACCACCCGAGCCCGTGGCTGACCACCGTCGCCGCGGCCACGCACGACCGCATCCTGCAGGGCGACGTGACGCTGGGCAGCGGTGCCAAGTACAGCGGCGCCTCGCTGAACGCGAACCCGCTGGGCAGCGCGCCGCTGATCCGCGCCGAGGATGCCGCCATCGACGGCAGCACCCACGCCAACCTGTGCTTCACCGCCGCCGACATCGCGGCCACCGCCGGCACCACGCAGGTGCTGCTGGACCCCGCCAAGGTCGCCGGCAAGGTCGTGATCTGCACGCGCGGCACCAACGCCCGCGTCAACAAGAGCCTGGCCGTGCTGCAGGCCGGCGGCGTGGGCATGGTGCTGTCCGACAACGGCGCCGGACTGGTCTCCGAAGTCCACTCGGTGCCGACCGTGCACGTGACGGCCGCCGACGGCGCGGCGATCAAGGCCTACGCCAGCGGCGGCGGCAGCCCCACGGCCGCCGAGTCCGCGTTCTACTTCGGCCACCAGCCAGCGCCCACCATCGCGGCGTTCTCCGGCCGCGGCCCGAACATGGCCGACCCCAACATCCTCAAGCCCGACCTCGCGGCGCCGGGCGTGGGCGTCATCGCCAGCGTCACGCCGGGCTACACCCACGCCCAGCGCGACGCGCTGGCCGCGGGCACGCTCGCCGGCACGCCGGCGTGGGCCTCGTACGACGGCACCTCGATGGCCACGCCGCACGTCACGGGCGTCTCGCTGCTGATCAAGCAGGCGCATCCGACGTGGAGCCCGTCGGCGATCAAGTCGGCGATGATGACCAGCGCGTTCGACACGCTCGACGACGGCTTGGCGGGCATGCAGAACGGCAAGCTGCCCTGGTCGCAGGGCGCCGGCTTCATCGACCCGAACAAGGCGATCGATCCGGGCCTGGTCTACGACATGGGCAAGGCCGACTACGTCAAGTACCAGTGCCTGACGCAGAAGAGCCTGGTGGCGGCGTCTGACTGCACCACCTTCGGCACGCTGGACCAGACCTACAACCTGAACCTGCCCTCGATCACCCTGGGCGCGATGCTGGGCCAGACCGTCGTCAAGCGCACGGTCACCAACGTGGGCACGTCCTCGGCCACCTACCATGCGGCGGCCGTCATGGGCGGCGACATCACCGCCAACGTGACCCCGGCCACGCTGACGCTGGCCCCGGGCCAGAGCGCCACCTTCACCGTGACGCTGGTGCCGGCCGCGACGACGCCGCGCTTCACGTGGGAATACGGCTCGCTGACCTGGACGGACGGCACGCACGTCGTGCGCAGCCCGATGCAGGTCAACCTCGGCGCGGCCATCGCGGCGCCGAAGGACCTCTCCGCCACCACCGTGTCGGGCAGCCGCCTGATCACGATCACCAGCGGCTTCAGCGGCAAGGCGACGGCGCTCAAGGGCATGAAGGACGTGACGCTGGGCGCCCCGGTGACGCTGACGCCGAACTCGGCGCTCAACGTCATCACGGCCTGCAAGGCGGCTGTCTCCAACGCCAACCTGCAGACCTACAGCTTCGGCGTGCCTGCAGGCGCCATCGTGGCGCGCTTCGCGCTGCGCCAGGTCGACGTCAGCGGCGCGTCCGACGACAACGACCTGGCCGTGGTGCTGCCCAACGGCACCGTCGCCTCGTCAGCGTTCGACGGCTCGCACGAGACGGTCGAACTGCTGAACCCGGCTGCGGGCACCTACAAGGTCTGCGTGTCGGCGTACGCGGCCCCCGGCGCGTCCACCTCGACGCACCGCCTCTCGAGCTGGATCGTCAGCCCGGGCGACACCGCCGGCGGCGCGTTCAACGTGCTGATGCCCGGCTCGGTGTTCGCGGGCAGCACGGCGACGGTCGGCCTGAGCTGGTCGGGCCTGGCGATCGACCACCGCTACATCGGTGGCGTGCAGTTCCTGGACGCCTCGGCGACGCCCTCGGCCGCCACCGCGCTGTCGATCGACACCACGCCGGGCACGCCGCTGGACATGCCCAGCCCGGTCGCCAACGGCAAGGCCCACGCCGAGGCGAAGTAAGCCGCACGAGCGCTCCGGCGCTCCGTGCCCCGAAGGCCGCGTGTCGAAGGACGCGCGGCCTTTTTCATGGTTCATCGTCCGATTTCGGGGGTCACGCGAGGCTGCGTCGCGTGGGTCGGCAGTTTTCGCCTGGCGCATGCCCCACGCCGGCATCGTCGCTGCCTGCCGGCGCTCAGACCGCCGAGTCGACGCCGCCCTGTCCCAGCTGGCAGGTCTTCTTGCCGTCGCCCGCGCGGGGACGGCAGACGGCGCCGGGATCGGGCCGGCGCATGCAGTCGGACGCCAGCCCGCTGGCCTTGTCCTCGGCCACCTGCGCCGCCGCGAGGTCGCGGACGGCCTCGTCGAGCGCATAGGCATTGGTGACCTTCGACGACCAGGCCAGCCAGTGCTCGGCGCCGCCACACGGCTTGGCGCCGATGCCCACGGCATGGCACTGGCCCTGGCTGTCGCACGCGGCATCGCCGATCAGCTCGACGACGCGGGCATGCAGCGCAGCGGATGGCGGGGCGGACGCCGCCGGCGCGGCGGGGGCGACCGCGGCGGCACAGCCGGCGAGGGCGAGAAGCGCGGCAGCGACGAGCGTCGCGCGCGTTGCGAGATGTGGGCGCTTGAAGTTCATCGGGCCATGCTCGCCCATTCGCACCGCGACGGCAATTCGGTGAACCGCGGCCATCAGACGAAGTCGCGCACCCGGTAGTACGTCATCCCGACGGCCTGCATCAACCCGCCGACGGCCTCGCCGCCCGGGAACGGCGGGTTGACGATGGGCGCGAACCAGTCGAGCTCGTCCGACTTCGCGAGCATCTTGTCGGTGACCACCTTGGCCGCCACGCGCGTCGGCACCAGGCCGTGGCCGCAGAAGCCCTGCGCCCAGAACACGCGGCCGTTGCGCTGGCCCCAGTCGGGCATGCGGCGCATCGTGATGTCGATGTGGCCGCCCCAGGCGTAGTCCATCTGCACGTTGGCCAGCTGCGGGAAGGCGCGCGCGATGTTCACGCGCATGGCGTCCTTCAGGTTGGCCGGCGTGCCGCCGAGGTAGGTGCACTTGCCGCCGAACAGCAGCCGGTGGTCGGCCGTCATGCGGAAGTATTCGAGGATGAACTGGTTGTCGTAGACGGCGTGGTTGTGCGGGATCAGGCTGCGGGCCACGGCCTCGCCCAGCGGCGCCGTGACGCCGATGAAGGTGCCCACCGGCAGCGTGCGCGACGCGAGCTTCGGGTCGAGCTTGTCGACGTAGGCGTTGGTGGCCAGCACCAGCTGGTCGCAGCGCACGGTGTGCGGGCCGACCTTCACCTGGAGGCGGTCGCCCCTGCTCTCGACATAGCCGTCGACCTTGCTCTGCTCGAAGATGCGCACGCCGTGGCTTTCCACCGCGCGCGCCAGGCCCAGCACGTACTTCAGCGGGTGGATGTGGCAGCCCTCGGGGTCGATGATGCCGGCCTGGAAGCGCGCCGAGTTCAGGTACCTGGGCATGTCCTTCTTCTCGACGAACTGGAGCTTGTCGTAGCCCCACTCGTTGACGCATTCCTCGATCCAGCCGGTGAGATCGGCGATGCGGCGCGGCAGCACGGCGACCTCGAGGTGGCCCTGCACCAGGTCGCAGTCGATGCGGTGCTGGTCCATGATGCCGCGGATGTCGGCCACCGCCTCGCGCGAGGCGTCGAACATGCGCCTGGCGCGATCGTGCCCCATCGCGCCCTTCAGGCGCTGCATGCCGCACGGGAAGCCGATGATCATCTGCCCGCCGTTGCGGCCCGACGCGCCCCAGCCCACCCGGCTGGCCTCGACGACCGCGACGCGCTTGCCGGCCTTGGCCAGCTCCAGCGCGGAGTACAGCCCGAAGAAGCCGGCGCCGACCACGCAGACGTCGACGTCGAGGTCCTCCTGCAGCGACGGGCGGTTCGATTGCAGGTGGCGCGAGGTGGCGGCGTAGTACGAGTCGACGTACTCGGGCGAGGAACGGAACATGGAACTCTCTCGGGGAAGCAGGAAGACGAAAGGACGGCCGGTCAGGCGAGTTCGACCAGGTGGACGAGGTCCCAGTGGTGGCGGGGGTCGGCGGCGGCGTGCCGCTCGGCGCTCTCGTGGCGCTTGAGCGCGACGAAGAGATCGACCAGCGGGTCGCCGAACAGGTCGCGCATCAGGGCGCTGGATTCCAGTGCGTCGCAGGCCTCGGCCAGCGAGCGCGGCAGCGCGACGCCGGACGATTCGTCCGCCGGCTGCAGGCCCTGCTCGATGCCGGCCAGCCCCATGCCCAGCGTGGCGGCCACGACCAGGTACGGGTTCGCATCGCCGCCGGGCAGGCGGTTCTCGATGCGGCGGTTCTGCGCGCTGGCCTGCGGGATGCGGAACGCCACGGCGCGGTCGTCGTGGCCCCAGCTGGCCGACGAGGGCGAGGCGTTGGACAGGCGGATGCGGTCGAAGGCCATGTCGTGCGGCGCGAAGAACGCCATGGCCGCGTCGGCATGGCGCTGCAGGCCGCCGATGAACGCGCCGAGCGCGTCGCGGTCGCGGCCGTCGGGATGGGCGAACGCATTGGTGTGCGCGCCGACGGTCGAGTCGCCTTCGCCGGCGAGCGCGCGGCCGCTCCGGAGCGAGCCGGCGTGAGCCCCCTGGGGGCGGGGAGCGGAGCGAGCCGGGCTGTCATGAACGCTGAAGTGCCAGTGCATGCCAGTGCCGGGTTCGTCGAGGAAGGGCTTGGGCGCGAAGGTGGCCAGGAAGCCGAACCGGGCCGCCACCTGGCGTGCGAGGCGCTTGAAGCGGAACACCGCGTCGGCCTGCGCCAGCGGCTCGCCGGGCATGAAGTTGACCTCGTACTGCGAGTACGCCGCCTCGTGCGCGTGGCCGCACACGGGGATGCCCTGCAGTTGGCACGCGGCGAACAGCGCGTCGAAGTACTCGGCGAAGTGGCCCGTGCGCTCCAGCGAATAGGCCTCGCAGGCGCGCTCGCGCGCAGGGGCGCCGACACGCGACGCGGGTGCGTGCAGGCTGACCTGGCCGCCCTCCTCGCGACGGTCGACGAGGAACAGCTCCAGCTCCGGCGCGACGGTGGCCGCGAGGCCCGCCTGGCCGAGCCGCGCGAGCACGCGGCGCAGCGCGGCGCGCGGCGAGTACTCGCTGGCGCAGACGGTACGGCCGTAGCGGCCCGCCGCCAGCGGGCCCGCGGGCTCGCAGATCACCGCGGCGGTGCCCGCGCGGCCGGGCTGGGCGCGCAGCGTCGCCAGATCGGGAACGAGGCTGATGTCGAGGTAGGACGCGGGCAGCAGCGGCCCGAACACCGTCTCGGGCTCGCCGGCGGTCAGCGTCAGGCCGAACACCACCGAGGGAAAGCGGCAGCCCGCCATGCCCACGAAATCGTGGTGGCCGACGGACTTGCCGCGCGCCACCGAGGTGAAGTCGCCGACGGCGCATTCGATGGTGGTGACCGGCACGCCCAGTTCGGCGGACAGGCGATCCAGCGCGGCCTGCACGACCGCGCGGTGCGGCGCGGCCAGCGCGGTGGCGGAATGGAAGTGAGGCGATGCGGTCATGGCGCGGAGCTTACGCAGCGATTGGCCCAGCGGGAAGGGCCACTTGGCGCCAGGTCGACTGGGCCACTTGGCGTACGATCGCCTTCCATGGCCTCGACCGCCCCCACCCGCCTCTCCGGCGACGCGCTCGTCGGCTGGCTGCAGCACGCCTGGACCCATCCGGCCGACGGCGAGGCCGCGCTGCCGCTGGGCGCGCGCCTGACGCAGCAGATCCGCCGCGCGATCCTCGAGCGCGTCGTGCCGCCGGCGCACCGGCTGCCGTCCACGCGTGCGCTGGCGCAGGCACTGCGCCTCGCGCGCAACACGGTGGTGCCGGTGTACGAGCAGCTCCGCGCCGAGGGCTTCGTCGTGGCCGGCCAGGGCTCGGGCACCTACGTCTGCCGCATCGCGCCGGAGGCCCTGCCCGTCACGCCGAAGGCCACGCAGCCGGCCGACGGGCCGCGCGCGGCCGCGCCGCTGGCCTTCTCGCGCCGCGGCCGCCGCTATCACAGCCATCCGCTGCACGAGTTCTGGACGCGGCAGCCCTTCTGCCCGGGCCAGTTCGATTTCGAGCTGTTCCCGCACCGGCTGTGGAACCGGCTGCAACAGCGCCAGCTGCGGCGCGCCGACCCGATCCAGCTCGAGCAGGGCGAGCCCGGCGGGGCGCCGGAACTGCGCCAGGCGATCGCCGAACACGTGCGCGCCACGCGCGGCGTGCGCTGCGCGCCCGACCAGGTGATCATCACCGACGGCACCGGCGAGTCGATCGACCTCGTCGCGCGCCTGATGTGCGACCCCGGCGACGCCGTGCTGCTGGAAGACCCCGGCTACTGGGCCGCCACGCAGGTGCTGTCCGACCACGGCCTGCGCCTGCGCCCGGCGCCGGTGGACGCGCACGGCCTGCCGGTGCCCGTGCTGCGCCAGGGAGAGCGGGCGCCGCGAGTGGCCTACCTCACGCCGTCCAACCAGTTCCCCACCGGCGGGGCAATGCCGCTCGCGCGGCGGCTGGAGTGGCTGCAGTTCGCCGCGCGCCACGGCACGCTGCTGCTGGAGGACGACTACGACAGCGAATACCGCTACGAGGGCGCGCCGTTCCCGTCGCTGCAAGGCCAGGACGCGGCCGGCCGGGTGATCTACCTCGGCACCTTCAGCAAGACCGTCTACCCGGGCATCCGCGTCGCTTTCCTCGTGGTGCCGCAGGGCCTGCAGCGCGTGTTCGCCGACGCGTCGGCCGACTTCTACCGCGACGGCGACCAGATCGTGCAGCAGGTGCTGGCCGACTTCATGCGCGAGGGCCACTACGCCGCCCACGTGCGCACGCTGCGCCGCGAATACGCGCTGCGGCGCGAGGCGATGCTGCGCGCGCTGGCGCAGGCGCTGCCGCGCGAGTTCGCCACGCAGCGGCTGTCGGTCGTCTCCGGCGCGCGCGGCGTGCACCTGACGCTCGCGCTGCCCGACGACGTCGACGACCGCGCCGTCGCGCGCACCGCCATGGCGCACGGCGTGACGGCGATCCCGCTGTCGGTCTATGCGATGCGCGTGGGCTGGCGCGGGCTGGTGCTGTCGTTCGCCGCCACGCCCGTGGGCCGGATCGCCCCGCTGGTGGAGACGCTCGCCCCCGTGTTGCGCAACGCAGTCGCGCGCAAACCCTGACTATCGGGCCGCCATGCGCGATGCGCGCTCACACTGTGGCGTTGCTGCCCAACGATATCCCCACAAATAGCGACCCGACGGCAAGGCGCGCGGCCTAGAATTTTTCGCCTGGAGGTCCACAAATGCACAGGCGCAGGAAGTCGCCGGCCAGGGGCAGGTCGTGACGATCGACGGCCGGTCGCTGCTCGCGGTCGTCGCCGCGTTGTGCCTCGTGTTCAGCATCGTCGTGCTGGCGCTCGAGCGCCGCATCCGCCAGACGATGCCCGGCCTGCGCCTGTGGGCCGTCGCCAACCTCTTCCTCGGCGCGGCCGCCGCCGCGCACATGCTGCAGGGCCATGTGCCGATCTGGGTGCCGGCCATCCTCGGCAACTGGACGATGCTCATCGGCCGCAGCACCTCTGTCGCCGCGTTGCGCCAGTTCGACCGCCAGCCCGTGCCGTGGGCCGGGCTGGTCGGCGCGACCGTCGTGTTCATGCTGGGCGTCGCCGCCACCCTCGCGTGGCCGGAACCGCGCGTGCGGGCCATGATCATGGTCGGTGGCATGGCGGTGCTGGCGCTGTGGGCCACCTACTCGCTGGCCGTGGGCGCGCCGCCCGGCGTCAGCCGCGTGCTGACCATGGTGGGCATGGGCGGCTGGGGCCTGGCCAACGTCTGGCGCCTGTGGACGACCGCGCACCTGCCCGAGGGCGCGCCCGTGCTGAACCTGAGCGACCCGACCGTGGCCGCCTACCTGGGCGCCCTCGTGATCATGGACGTGTTCTGCAACATCGGCTTCGTGCTGCTGATCACCGACCGCATGCACGAGTGGGTGCTGCAGCTCGCGCGCACCGACCACCTCACCGGCGCGCTGTCGCGCGGCGCGCTCTACGCGCAGGCCGCGCGCGACCTGCAGCTGGCGCGCCGCCAGCGCACGTACACGGCGGCCTTCATCGTCGACATCGACCGCTTCAAGACGATCAACGACAGCCACGGCCATGCCGCCGGCGACGCGATCCTGCGCCACGTGGCGCAGCACGGCCAGGCGGTGCTGCGCTGCACCGACCTGTTCGGCCGCTACGGCGGCGACGAGTTCGTCGCGATCCTGCCCGAGACCGACCTGCCCACCGCCGCGGCCATCGCCGAGCGGCTGCGCGTGGCCATCGGCGAGCCCGTGCCCGGCGCGGCGCAGCCGGCCTGCGGCCTGTGCGGCGTGACGGTGAGCATCGGCGTGGCCGCGGTCGCGCCGGGCTGCGAGGGCGTCGACGAGCTGATCGCCCAGGCCGACCAGGCGTTGTACGACGCCAAGCACGACGGCCGCAACCGCACGCGCGTGGCCGACGACGAACCGGCCACGTCCGGCGCGCCGCCGCTGCGCGTGATCCAGGGCCGCCCCTGAAAAGGACGAAGGCCCGGACGATGCCGGGCCTCCCGGGCGATGCGGGCCGTCGTGGCCCGCACCTGCTCAGTGCGAGCGCTGGAGCACCGCCGCCGGGCCGGTGTTCGCGCCGGGGCTGCTCGGCGCCTGGCCCTGGCCGCACATCTGGCCCGCCGCCTGCGAGGTGCAGCTGACGAATTCGCTCTCGATGTTCATGCCCGTCGCGTCCCGGCCGCCGAGGATGAACTCCTTGTAGTCGCCTGCCAGGATGTGGGTGGCC
>JBJMWE010000313.1:0-2601 GCA_045810285.1 Vitreoscilla sp.
GGCCTGCGGCCTCCTCCTCCTTAACCTCACAAAAAAGACTCCCCCGGCTCGCCGTGCCATGCACGGCATGCCGCCAGACAACATTCGCGGGGTGGGACCTCCGGTTTTCTTGAGGAGGTTCTTGGCATCGACGGGCCATCGAGGCCGCGTCGATGCCCGCGGCCTGCCTGGCCACTCGCCCAAGGGCTTGACGCGAAAGACGGGTCGCGGTGCATGCGCTTCCCGTCGTGAGGGACGAACCACCGCCCGCTGCCGCGCCTTCGTCGGTCAAGAAAAGGAGCGACGGCCAGTTGGCCTGTCTTTCGCGTCAGGCCCGGCGCCCTGCCGGGGCGATGGCCGCGGGCCTCGTCGCGGCCTCGATGGCCCGACGAGGCCAGGAACCTCAAACAAACAAGGACTTCCCTCCCCCGCCGAGTCGTGCCCGACCCGGGGCGCGCGGAAACAAGGCCCGGGCAGCCCGGACCGGCCAGGCAATTCCAGCCTCCAAACACAGCACCCCGCCAGTGGGATAATTCGGGAACCATGACGATCACCCTGAAGTCCGCCTCCGACATCGAAGGCATGCGCATCGCCGGCCGGCTGGGTTCGGAAGTGCTGGACATGCTCACCCCGCACGTCCAGCCTGGCATCACCACGGAGCAGCTCGACAAGCTGGCGCACGACTACATCTTCGACGTCCAGAAGGGCATCCCGGCCCCGCTGAACTACTGCCCGCCGGGCTACACGCCGTACCCGAAGTCGATCTGCACGTCGATCAACCACCAGGTCTGCCACGGCATCCCCAACGACCGCCCGCTCAAGGACGGCGACATCGTCAACATCGACGTCACCGTCATCAAGGACGGCTGGCACGGCGACACCAGCCGCATGTTCATCGTCGGCAAGGGCTCGATCGCGGCGAAGCGGCTGTGCCAGATCACCTACGAGGCGATGTGGAAGGGGATCGAGAAGGTCCGCCCGGGGGCGCGCCTGGGCGACATCGGCCACGCCATCCAGGTGTTCGCCGAGAACGCCGGCTTCTCGGTCGTGCGGGAGTTCTGCGGCCACGGCATCGGCCAGAAGTTCCACGAGGAGCCGCAGGTGCTGCACTATGGCCGCCCGGGCACGCTCGAGGAGCTGGTGCCAGGCATGATCTTCACGATCGAGCCCATGATCAACGCCGGCAAGCGCGACATCAAGGAGTTCGGCGACGGGTGGACGATCGTCACCAAGGATCGCTCGCTGTCGGCCCAGTGGGAGCACACGATCGTGGTGACGGAGACGGGCTACGAGGTGTTGACGGTCTCGGCCGGCAGCCCCGCGGTGCCCGAGTTCGTGAAGAACCCGGTGCTGAACCGGCTGCTGGCCGACGCCCCCAGCGGCGTCACGAGCTGACGGCGCGCAACGGCGTGTCCGCCCTTCCCGCGTCGCCTGCGCAGCGCGCCTCGGTGGCCGAGCTGCGCGAGCGTTTCCGCTCGGGCAAGGCGGCCCTGCTGACGCACTTCGCCGAGTCCCGCGCCGCCGCGCCGGCCGCCACGGCCCTGCTGAAGGCGCTGGCCAGGCACGTCGACCAGATGCTGGGCGAACTGTGGCAGCACGCCGGCATGCCGTCGCAGGCCGCGCTGCTGGCCGTGGGCGGCTATGGGCGCGGCGAGTTGTTCCCCTATTCCGACGTCGACGTGCTGGTGCTGCTGCCGAACGCCCACGGTGGCGTCGACGCGCACTCGGAGACGCTGCGCTCGACGATCGAGTCCTTCATCACGGCGTGCTGGGACATCGGCCTGGAGATCGGCTCGTCCGTGCGCACCATCGACGAGTGCCTGCTCGAGGCGCGCGCCGATGTCACCGTGCAGACCGCGCTGCTCGAGAGCCGCTTCCTCACCGGCTCCCGCCGCATGTTCAACGCGTTCCGGCGCGTCAACACCGAGTCGATGGATCCGCGCGCCTTCCTGCGCGCCAAGACCTTCGAGATGCGCCAGCGCCAGGTCAAGTACGAGGACACGCCCTACTCGCTGGAACCCAACTGCAAGGAGAGCCCGGGCGGCCTGCGCGACCTGCAGGTGCTGAGCTGGATCTCGCGCGCCGCCGGCCTGGGCCGCAGCTGGAACGAGATGGCGGCACACGGGCTGCTGACGCCGTTCGAGGTCAAGCGCCTGCAGCGCCACGAGGGCACGCTCAAGCTGATCCGCGCGCGCCTGCACCTCGTCGCCAGGCGGCGCGAGGATCGCCTCGTGTTCGACCTGCAGACGGCCGTGGCGGAATCGTTCGGCTACCACGGCAGCACGACGATGCGCGCGTCCGAGATGCTGATGCAGCGCTACTACTGGGCGGCCAAGGCCGTCTCCCAGCTGAACGAGGTGCTGCTGCTCAACCTCGAGGAACGCATCAACGGCTCGGAAGACCTGCCGATGCAGCCGCTCAACGAGCGCTTCCTGGACCGCGGCGGCCTGCTGGAAGTCGTCTCGGACGACCTCTACAAGCGCGACCCGCACGCCATCCTCGAGACCTTCCACCTGTACCAGACGACGTCGCACCTGCGCGGGCTGTCGGCCCGCACGATGCGCGCGCTGTACAACGTGCGCAACCAGATGAGCGGCGCGTTCCGGCGCGACCCCGTCAACC
>JBJMWE010000314.1:0-38544 GCA_045810285.1 Vitreoscilla sp.
CCGGACAATCTATGAACAACGACGTCCTGCCTGGTCACACGAACTCCTTGAGGTGAGGGGTTGCGTCAGTAGCCTACCCGAAAGCCGCCGCTCGCGATCGTCTGCACGTGGACGACATGCGTCTTCCGCTTCGGCGACTGGGTGGCGCATCCTCCGGCCCGGCCGGCGGGCGACTGCGACGTAGACCATACCTGCCCGTCGGTTTCGGCGACCGGGCAGTTTGGGCCGGCCCTTAGCCGGAGTTCAGGATGCAGATCGTGCCGACCGGAAGTCGACAATCAATGGTCTACATCGACGGGGGCGGCAACGCCCTGGCCAATGCAGTTTTGAGACTGTTGGTTGCTGTCAGCGCGTCCTCTCTTGCCAAGGAACTCCACAGCAACCTCTGCCCAATCGTCAAAACGGCGCGTCGAGCTGGAAAGGCACCTCCTCGTGGCGCCTCGGCGGCTTCGGGGACGATTCGTCGGCGTTTGCGCCGTCCGGGAAACGCACCGGAAGTCCGAGCAGCGCACCGGGGCCGAACAGCCGCATGTTGACCCCCATCCGCGGGGGATTCTCCGGCTCGCCGATCGCCGTCCATCCGAGAGTGGCCCCACAACCGGGGCAGAACGGGACAGACAGGCATACCGGTTCGATGTCCTTCCGCATGAACGACTTCGTCGTGCCTTCGATCTTGACCTCCGCCGGACTGAAATACCCCCACAGCGTGCCCAGCTTGAAGCAAAGCAAGCAGTTGCAGCTGTTGAGATAGTCGGGCCGCCGCGCGACGGTGACCGTGACGCCGCCGCACGGGCAGGAGCCTCTCAGCATGGGTTGACCTCTTTTGGAAATGGGCCGGGAATCATCCACCAAATCGCCCACCCTGTGCTGCACGGACGCGATTCAGCAGTTCAGCCGCCGAGCGCCAGAGGCCGTCGTTTGCGGATTTGCGGAATCGATCCTGCCGAAATCGGACGGCGTGGATACTTCCAGGGCAAGGCCCGCGATGTCGGCGGCGCTCGCGCTGACCGCCGTGCCGACCGCGACCGCGCCCAACGCCCGTCCGAATCGAAGCCTGGTCATTCGGCCGCTCTTCGGCGCGCTCCGGTTCCTCATGCCAATTGGGAGTGTCTTCACGGCGGAGTCCCGCTGGACTCTCATCTGGCCTCGTCCGGCCGAGTTCGCGGCGACGACCGACCTTGGCCGACAGCCGCGAGTCGCATCCAAAGACCCGTCAGTCGGGGTACGGCGCGAGTGTCTTGGCGCAGCGTGGAGACACGACGGGACGAGGCACGCTCCGGCGTCCTTGGATGCAAGCGCAGCGCAGTGCGAATCTGTCCAGCAGCGAACGCTGTCAAAGAGCGCGCTGCTGTATCGATTTCCAGTGCCGTCCTTGCCCGGTGCCAGCTCGCGCTCTGCAAGAAGTCGATCGATGTGCGCGATGTTGCCTCGCCGGCGTTCGCAGGAACAGCGGGGCCGCCGCGTCCGACGCGCCGTGAGCGAGACCTGGTGCCGGCAGCCGGCACTGGACACGCGACGCCGCCGAGCCCCGGGGGCACACGAGTTGCCACCCTGGCTCCGCGCCATGAACGGCGCGGACACGCGTCCACATCGGCCGAGACGGCACTGGAACCGGGTAGTGCCGGCGGTCCCGTTTCGAACATCCGCAGGAGCCCGCATGAGCAATGACCCGACTCGCCCGCCGACGCGCCGCGACGCCATGAGAGGCCTGGGTGCCGGCCTCGCCACCGCGCCCCTGGTGCTCGCCGCCACCGCCGGCAACGCGCAGGCGCCATCGCCGCAGGCTTCGGGTCCTGCGCGTCGCGAGGGCCTGCGCGATCCTCGCAACTCGTACCCCAAGCCGCCTTTCGCCGCGCAGCAGCAGCCCTGGCCGGGCCTGGCGAAGAACATGAATCCGCGGCCCGACCACGGCGAGACCAGCTATGTCGGATCCGGCCGGCTGGCGAAGCGCAAGGCGCTGATCACCGGTGGCGATTCGGGAATGGGCCGGGCGGCGGCGATCGCCTATGCGCGCGAAGGCGCCGACGTCGCCATCAACTACCTGCCTGCCGAGGAACCGGACGCCCGCGAGGTGGTGGAGCTGATCCGACAGGCTGGCCGCAAGGCCGTTGCGATCCCCGGCGACCTTCGCGACGAGGCCTTCTGCCGGCGCCTGGTGGAGGAGGCCGTGCGCGAGCTGGGCGGGCTCGACATCGTGGTCTGCAATGCCGGGCGACAGCAGGCGCGCGGGTCGATCCTGGACATCAGCACCGAGGACTTCGACGCGACGATGAAGACGAACATCTATGCGCCGTTCTGGATCATCAAGGCGGCGCTGCCCCACCTGCAGCCGGGCTCGGCAATCATCGGCACCACCTCGGAGCAGGCCTATGATCCTTCGCCCGACCTGTACGACTACGCCCAGACCAAGGCGGCCACGATGAACTACGTCAAGTCGCTGGCCAAGCAGCTCGGGCCCAAGGGCATCCGGGTCAATGGCGTGGCGCCGGGCCCGGTGTGGACCCCGCTGCAGATCTCGGGCGGGGCCACCGAGGGCAAGGTGGTCACGTTCGGCGCGACGGCACCGCTCGGCCGACCCGGCCAGCCCGCCGAGCTGGCCGGCATCTATGTGCGTCTGGCCGAGGACGACGGCAGCTACACGACCGGCAACATCTATGGCGCCGCCGGCGGCCAGGGGAACCCGTGATGCTCAACGAAGGTCCGAAGACGCCCAAGCCGGAGGAGTTCGCCAGGTTGGTGGCCCAGTCGGACGGCTACGAACTGGCGGCTGCGCAGACTGCGCTGGCGCAGAGCCACAACCGGCAGGTGCGTGCATTTGCCGAGCGGATGATTGCCGACCACGAGCACATGGCGCGATCGCTCGGCGACGCCGCCAAGGCCGCCGGACTGGAGGCGCCGCGGCCCCACGTGGGCGGCGACCAGGCGCGCTTTCTCACCAGCCTGCAAAGCTTGCGCGGCGACGAGTTCGACCGCGAATACGGGCGCCAGCAGATGCTGGCGCACACCAGCGCGCTGACGGTGATGCGCAGCTATGCCGAGAAGGGTTCGGATCCGAACATGCGTCGCATGGCCGCGTCCGCCGCGCCGTTGATCGAGCGACACCTGCAGGCGGCGCGGCAGTTGGTGCAAGCCGTCACGTAGTGGCGTGTCCGGCCGCGACCGGCCAGCGTTTCGTTGTTCCTCCTGATCCGCGGCATTTTCACCGGTCAGGATCAGCGCGTTCAGCCCCGGCCATTCGCCAGGAACCACGCCGACAACGTGCGCGCCAGTTCGAGCACGACGTCCGCGTCCTTGCGGCCGGAGGATGCGCGCACATGGAACGAATGGTCCGCGTCGTCGACCAGGTGCAGCATGGCGCGCGGCGCGAGCGGTTCCACCACCGACTTCAGCAAGGGCAGGTCCGCCAGGTCGTCTCGCGTGCCTTGCAGGAAGAGCATCGGGAGGGTCACGTCCGCCAGGTGCGCGGCCCGCTCGACGCCCGGCTTGCCCGCCGGATGCAGCGGGAAGGCGACGAAGGCGAGGCCGCGGACGCCGTCCAGGGGTGCGAGCGCCTGTGCCTGCGACGTCATGCGGCCGCCGAACGATCGCCCGCCTGCGAACAGCGGCAGCGTTGGATGGCGCCGGCCGGCCTCGGCGACCGCGGCGCGCACGGCGGCGTGCGCCACGGGCGGCGCGTCCACCCGCTTCGAGCCGCGCTCCATGTACGGAAACTGATAGCGCAACGTCGCGGTGCGCACGCCGGCGAGTGCGTCGGCCACGGACGCCATCCCCGCGTGCTGCATCCCGGCGCCCGCACCGTGCGCGAAGACGTAGAGCGCCGCCGCGTCCTGCGGCACCTGCAGGAGCGCGGAGATCCTCGTGCCGTCGGGCAGTTCGAGTGAAAGCGGTTCGGGGGCGTCCATGGCAGGCATTGTGGCGCTGGCGATCTTGGTTGCGCCGATGTTCGACCAACGGATCGCAGCGCGCCGGCGCCGGCGGTGGTCGCCCGGCCAGCAGCTTCGTCCTTGCATGGGCGGCGGCATCGCAGGCGAGGTGCGGCCTGCGCCACGCGGATCTTGCACCGCATCGGCGGCGCGACGCCGTCATGAGAACGGCCGGCACCGCCTCGCGGCAGATGCCGGCCGAGCGAGGCGCCGGCGGCTCAGCGCGTGCGGCGGCGCGCCATCATGCCGAGGGCGCCCAGGCCCGCCAGCAGCAGCAGGCCGGAGCCCGGCTCGGGCACGGTGGGCAGCAGGTCGCCGGTGGCCTGGAACTCCGACACGGCGTAGGAGTCGTCCCCGCTGGCCGTGATCTGGAAAGCCTGCGCCGTGATGGCCGCGAAGCTGGCGGGCGCGACGCCCATGCCCCAGCCCACGGTGAGCGTGTCGGGCGCGGCCACCGTGCCGTGCGGCGAGAACGTGGCCAGCGCGTGCCAGGTGCCGCCGAGGTCCTCGTAGCTCACGCTGTAGATGTCGTTGTTGTCGCCCTGCAGCAGCAGGCTGGTGACCGTGGCGGCGCCGGCCAGGCGGATGGTGACCGTGTCGGCGGTGTCGCTGGCATCGCCCTGCCAGTAGACGGTGCCGAGATTCCATTGCGCGGCATCGGCCACGAACGCGCCGTCGACGACGGTGGACGGCGCCGCCAGCGTGCCCGGCCCCCAGCCGCTGCTCAGGCCGAATCCGGCGCCGGTGGTGGTGACGTTGGCGCCCGCGGCGACATTGGCGGCGCCCGCCAACGGAGCGGCTGCGACCAGCAGCGTGGCCAGGACGGCCGGGATCTTCGAATTCATCGCGAACCCTCTCGTTGAAGCGCGCGGCCTGCGCGTGGGTGCGATCCTATCCGGCGGCGCGCACGCGCGCATCCCGCAGACAAGGGGGGTCTGCGTCGCCTTGGATTGCGGGCAGGCGCTTCGACGCGATGTCAGCGCCGCTTCGGGCTGCGCGCCTCGCCGGGCCCGGCGGCACGTGGCACGAGCCACGGCGCGCGTTTGCAACGAAGCGCAGGCGTGTCTGGACCTGTCGAGCGGGCGTGGCGGACGCGTTCGGAGCGTGTTCAGCGGTCGGGATGCGCCGGCTCGTTCGACACGCGCGGTGCGAACACGATCGTCACGCGGCGGGGCGGTTGCGCCGGCGCGGGCGTCAGCACACGGCGGTCGGCGTCGGTCGACGAGATGGTGTCGTGCGCCGTGTCCCAGGTGAGGCTCTCGCCAGCCACCGACTGCGTCACCGTCGCGCCGCTGAGGTTGCGCAGCGTGGCCGCGCCGATCAGGCGCACCTCGTTGGCGACGCTGTCGTACTCGATCCGCTGGGCCTGGCCCTCGCTCCATTCGTCGGGCCGGTCGCCGCGCTGGCGAAAGTGCACCGGCGCGCCGGCCTTGCCGTACGCGAAGCCCAGCCGTTCGCCGTTCGCGCCGGCGCGCATCTGCACGCGGTCGGCGGTGATCTCGAGCGTGCCCTGCGTCACGACGACGTCGCCGCTGAACTCGGCTGTCTGGGCGCGGTGGTCGGCGCGCGCGTCGGTGGCCTGGACCGCGATCTCCTTCGTGCGGTCCGCGTGTTCGGCGCGGGCCGCGACGCAGCCGCAGGCGAGCAGGGCGGCGGCGCCCAGGCGTTCGATGAGGTGCATGTCTTCGGATCTCCCGGCGCGATCGTAGCGCGGCGATGTTGCGCGCGCTTGTTCGCGTGGTCGCAGGATCGCGACGATACTGGGGCATGCCCGCCAAGCCGGATCCAACCGTCCACCAGCTCGCGCCCGGCGTGCTGGCCACGCGGCTGGACAGCGCGCAGGCGTTCCCGCGCCATGCCCACGACACCTACGGCATCGGCCGGATCCAGCGCGGCGCGCAGCGCTCGTGGAGCGCCGCGGGCTGGGTCGAGGCGGGGCCCGGCGACGTGCTGATGGTCAACCCAGGCGAGGTGCACGACGGCATGCCGCTGGACGCGGCCGGCCGCCGCTGGCACATGCTCTACCTCGCGCCGGCGCTCGTCGACGCCGCCGCGGCGCAGGTGCTGCCCTCAGGCCGCCCGGTGCCGATGTGGCGCCCGGTGGCGCGGGACGCCGTCGTCGCGCGCGCGTTCGAGCGCTGGCACGCGCGCCTGGCCGCGCGGGCGGGCGCGCTCGCCTGCGACGAGGCCCAG
Organism: Vitreoscilla sp.; assembly: GCA_045810285.1. Classification (GTDB taxonomy): domain Bacteria; phylum Pseudomonadota; class Gammaproteobacteria; order Burkholderiales; family Burkholderiaceae_C; genus Scleromatobacter. The sequence continues at coordinate 6,117 of JBJMWE010000314.1, forward strand.
GCCGTGCTGCTCGCTGCGCTGCTGCTGCGCCAGGCCCAGGTGGCGCCGTCGCGCCTGGCGTCGCCGTCGATCGCGCGCGCCCGCCAGCGGCTGGACGACGATCCCGCCACCGACCCCGGCCTGTCCGCGCTCGCCGCGGTCGCCGGCCTGAGCCGCTTCCAGTTGCTGCGGGCGTTCGCGCGCGAACTCGGCATGACGCCGCACGCCTACCTCGTGCAGCGCCGCCTGGCGCTCGCGCGCGGCCTGCTCGATGCGGGCCAGCCGATCGCGCAGGCCGCGGCCGCATCGGGCTTCGCGGACCAGGCGCACCTGACACGCACGTTTCGCCGCTGCCTGGGCTACACGCCGGCCGTCTACGCGACCGCGCGGCGCTGAGACGCGCGGTCGCGCGCGGGGCGCTGCCGGGTTGGTTGCCGGGCAGGCAGACCTGGGGGCAAGGTCGAGCCGGCAGGTCGCGCCTGCAATTTCGTTCAAGACCACGCCGCCGCGCATAGCGAGCATGGGGGCATGAACACAAGCACCGCTTCCGTCGTGCCGCCCGCGCCTCGAGTGCCGGGCGGGGTCTTCCTCGTGCTCGCCATGGTCACCGTCGGCAGCACCGTCGTCGCGAGCCGCATCATCGCCGCCGGACTCCCGCCGTTCAGCGCGGCCGCGCTGCGCTTCGCGATCGCGCTGCCCATCTTCCTGGCGTTGATGCGCTGGCGCGGGCTGCACCTGCCGCGGCCCGGCCTGCACGATGGGCTGATGCTGGTGCTGCAGGCCTTGTGCGGCAGCGTCGGCTATGCCGTGCTGCTGGTGGCGGGCCTGCGCTCGACCTCGGCCGCCGACGCGGGCGTCATCACCGGCACCCTGCCGGCGGTCGGGGCTCTGGTGGGCGCACTGGTGCTGCGCGAGCGCATCGGCGGTCGCCTGCTCGCGTCGATCGCGCTTGCGTGCGCCGGCGTCGCGGCGGTCGTCGCGGTGCCGGGCCCCGCGGCGAGCCGGCACGACTACGGCGGCGACGCGCTGGTGCTCGCCGCCGTCGCCTGCGAGGCGCTGTTCCTGCTGTTGAACAAGCGGCTTCGCGCGCCGGTCGCCCCGCTGGCGCAGTCGACGCTGATGTGCGGTCTCGGGCTGGCGTTGACGCTCGTGCCCGCCGTGTTCGAGCACGCCTGGTCGCAGCCCGCCGACCCGGCGGCGTTGCTGGGCGTCGTCTACTATGCGATCGTGCCTACCGTGGGCGGCTATCTGCTGTGGTACGCCGGCGCCGCCCGGGTCAGCGCGGGCGTGGCGTCGCTGTACACCGCGGTGCTGCCGGTGTCGGCGCTGGCGCTGGCCGCCGTGGTGCTCGGCGAGGCGATCGGCCCGGGGCAACTGGTCGGGGCGGGGTGCGTGCTGGCGGCGATCGCGGTGTCCGCCACGAAGGGATCCGCTCGCTGAACGACCGTGCGCGCGAGCGTCGCCCGGGGGTGCATGGCGAGCCCGGAAACGAAAAAGCCGACCCTCAGGTCGGCTTTCGATCATTGCAAGTCATTGATCTGCAAAGATTGTTCTGGTGCCGGAGAAAGGAGTCGAACCCTCGACCTTCTCATTACGAATGAGCTGCTCTACCAACTGAGCTACACCGGCGTATCAGCAATGCCCCACAAGTGGGATACCGCGAAGCCTGCCATTCTAGCGCAAAGATTTTCAGACTGGCAACTAGAGATCGACTCGGGGCGTCGCGTCCCGGGAACATCGGCCGGCCGGGTGCTCGGCCGTGGGGATGGCGATGGCTGCAGCGGTGGCGGTGGCGGTGGTGGTGGTGGTGGTGGTGGCGGTGGCGGTGGCGAGCTGTACGACGGGTCAGGCCAGGCGCGTCTGCTCGTGCTCCAGCAGCCAGCGGGCGGCCTCGGCGAGGCTGCTGCAGGTGTAGTCGGCCGGCGGGTCGGCCGAGGCGATGGCGGCCGGGTCGATGGTGTCGGCGATGCGGATGCAGGCCGCGACGCCGGCGGCCCGGCCTGCCTGCATGTCGCAGGGCTTGCCGCCCACGATCACGCAAGACGCCAGGTCGAGCGACAGGTCGCGCGCTGCGCGGCGCAGCAGGCCTGGGGCGGGCTTGCGGCAATCGCACTGGCGGCGCCACGCGGCAAGCGGGGCGTCGGGCAGGTGCGGGCAGTGGTAGGCCTCGTCCAGCGCGATGCCGTGCTGTGCGAGCTCGCTGTGCATCCAGGCCGTCAGGTTCGCGTACTCTGCCGGGCCATACAGGCCGCGCGCGATGCCGCCCTGGTTGGTGATGACCACCAGGCCCCAGCCCGCTCGCTGCAGCGCGCGCAGCGCGTGCATCACGCCGGGGAGCCACTCGAAATCCTCGGGCCGGCTGACGTAGCCGCGATCGCGGTTCAGCACCCCGTCGCGACCCAGGAAGACGGCACGTCGCACGGTGGGGATCATGGCCCCTCCCTGCGGCGCGCCGGGGATGTCGAGCCGCTCATGATTCCGCCGGCACGAGGCGCGACGACGCGCGCAGGCGGTCCATCAGCGACGCGGTGGACAGGCCGCCGACGACGGGCAGCACCACCGCGTGGCCGCCCCAACCGTGGACGAGCGCGCCCTCGGCGAGCCGGTTCAAGTCCTCGTCGCCACCCGTGACGTAGACCGAGGGCCGCAGTCGCGTCAGCAAGGCGATCGACGTGGGCTCGTTGAAGATCACGACGGCATCGACGCTCTCGAGCGCTGCGACAGCGAAGGCGCGGTCTCCTTCTGGGTTCATCGGATGATCGTGGCCGGCGCCCGGGCGCCTGCCGGCGGTGTCGCCGCTGATGCCGACGACCAATCGGTCGCCAAGCTGGCGCGCTTCCGCGAGGAATGCGATGTGGCCGCGATGGAGCAGGTCGAACTCACCGGTGGTGAACACCGTGCCGGGCTGCGACGAGAAGCGGGCGACGGCCTCGTCGGCGTGCAGGAGTTTGCGGAGCGGGTCGAATCGGTTCATTGCAATCACGGGTCGGGCGGCACCGTCATCGACGATGCGACCCGGCTTCCGCCTTGGTCTCGAGGCCAGTGTGAACCTGCAGGCACGACGCCGCGCGCCCCCAAGCCCTGGCAAACGTTCATTCGCGGATCGATTTCACGATCCATCCGGTTTGGTGGCAGCAATCGGCTTGCCCGACGGTGGCCAGCGCGACGACGCCGTCGTCGTCCGCCATGTCGAGCAGGAATCACGGAAAAAATGGTGCGCTCGCCGGCAGGCGTCGCACATCCCGAACACGCGTCCGACGCCCCCCGTGTTCGCATGGCCGGCACGGTGCCCGGGCGATCGGGCGGCCACGCCCCATCGACGCGTTTTGCGACAATCCGCCGGCGGCGCGCGGGGCGCCGGGAGGCGGCGATGGGCAAGGGTCGATTCGAGGCGTTCAGCGATGGCGTGCTGGCCATCATCATCACGATCATGGTGCTGGAGCTGAAGGTGCCCCACGGTGACACGCTGGCCGCGCTCGGCGAGCAGTGGCCGGTGTTCCTGAGCTACGTGATCAGCTTCATCTACGTGGGCATCTACTGGAACAACCACCATCACCTGCTGCACGCCACCTCGAGCGTGACCGGCGGCATGCTGTGGGCCAACCTGAACCTGCTGTTCTGGCTGTCGCTGTTCCCGTTCACCACCGGCTGGATGGGTGAGAACCACTTCGCGCCCGTCCCGTCGGCTGTCTATGGCGTGGCCTTGCTGATGGCCGCCGTGGCGTGGTGGATCCTGCAGACGCTGATCGTGCGCGCGCAGGGCAAGGACGGCGTGCTCCGGCGCGCGCTCGGATCCGACTGGAAGGGCAAGTTGTCGCCGGTGCTGTACATGGTGGGCATCGTGTCGTCGTTCTGCGTGACTGGCCTCGCGCAGGCGATGTACCTGTTGGCGGCGTTGATCTGGCTGGTGCCGGATCGGCGGATCGAGCGGGCGTTGGCGCATGAGAAGCAATGAAGGTGTGGCCTGATTTGAAGCCCGCGTGCTAGTTCGCGCCGCGCGCAAATCGCGCGATTTCAGGGTGGTTTGGCGCCGGGCAGTTTTCCGGCATGTCCGCAGAATCGTCTCGACCATGAGAGCCGATTCGACAACGCCCCAACGCCCCCGCGCCGTCTTCCTGCGGGCCTTCTGCGCCGCCTTGCTGATGGCGATCGGGGGCAATGCGCTGAGCCTGCCTGGCAAGCGCTTCGTGGGCCGCTACGACTTCGGCTACGCCATCCGCGGCGACAGGCCGGCGCGGCCGGCGCAGGTGTTCGACGACGGCGTCGGCAAGGTCTATTTCCAGACGAGGCCCGGCCAACCCATGCCCGCGGTGTTCGCCGGGCGCGAGCTGGCGCTGCTGGTGCTGCAACCCGAAGGCCAGTACTTTTCCGCCCGCACGCCGGCCAGCGAATTCACGCTGGTGCTGGGCGCATCGCGCGCCACGGTGCGCCGTGGCGAGGCCGTGCTCGGCGACGAGACGACCACCCCGCAGGACGCCGGCCCGCGGATGCTGGCGTCGGCCGGCACGGGCCTGACGGCCGGCGTCGACTACGACGCGCCGGCGGATCGCACCCTGCGACGCATCCGCCACGAGCAACCCATCGTCTTTGCGCCCGGCAGCGCCGCGCTGCGGCCCGAAGTCCTGGAGGCGCTGACCGTGCTCGCACTGCGCATCGGCCCGGATACCGCCATCACCGCGGTCGGCCGCAACGACGCCGGCGCCCGTGATGCACTGGCGAGGCAACGCGCGCAGGCCCTGCGCAACGCGTTGCTCGCGCGCGGTGTCCCGGCGGCCGACATCCACATCGCCGCCGATGATGACGACGACCCCGCAGCTCACCCCCGCGCCTCCTCATTGCGTTGGGTGAGCACCGAGCAGACACGCGACGCGGCGGCAGCCGTGTCGGCGCCTTCGTTCGAGATCACCCAGGCGGATCGGGACATCGCCGTCTCGCTGCGTCGCTGGGCACGCGACAGCGGCTACGAGATCGCCTGGGACGTCGACTGGGTCGCGCCGGTCAATGGCGCGATGCGTGTCGAGGCGCCGTCGTTCGTCGCGGCGGTGCACCAGGTCGTCGCCGGCCTGCGCGCCCAGGGCTACCCGGTGCAGGTGCGTCTCGATGCCGATCGCGTCGTGCGATTCGTGGCGTCCGAGTGATCGCTCAGCGAGCGATCGATTGCAAGGAAGGGAACCGATGATTCCATTGACTTCATTGCTGGCGGGCGGCCTGGCCGCGCTGGCCAGCCAGGCACAGGCGGCCGAGTCGAAGCTGCCGGTCGCACCCTATGTCGGCGCTCGTGGCGGTGACTCGTCCACGCACTGGAGCGTGCTGGTGCAGGACATCACGCTGGAACGCACGCTCCAGAGGTGGGGCGCGCAAGCCGGCGTGCGCCTGAAGTGGGACGCGCAGCGCAACTTCCTGATCGGCGCCCCGGACACCATCGAAGGCACGTTCGAGACCGCGCTGAAGACGGTGCTCAATTCCGCAGGCATCCGCCAGAGCGACTACCCGCTGGAGGCCTGCATCTACGCGAACGATCCGCCGCTGGTGCGCATCACGCGCCAGGGCGAGCAGTCGGCCGAATGCGAGGCGCCGTGATGGAAGGCATGGTGGTACCGACGAGGCGCCGCGTCCTGTCGCTGGCCGGGGCGCTGCTGCTGGCACTGGCGGGTTGCGCCGAACCGGGCGTGTTCGAGCACGTGCAGGCCGATCACGCGGCGGGCGCCGTCGGCACTGCGTCGCTGCACGGCGAGCGAGCGCTGGCGCTTCAAGGGGGCGAGGCGGCCGGGTCGCAAGTCGATGCCGACCGGCGCGCCGCGCAGCAGGCCGCCAAACCCGTGCTGCGTCGCGCGCACAGCGCATGGGTCGGGTCGGTGAGCGTGCCGATGGGCAGCGGCGAGCGGCTCCCCAGCATCTTCACCGAGCCCGTACGGCTGAACTTCGACGACGCAGCGACCGGCGGAAAGGTGAGCCTGCGCACGATGGCCGATCGGATCACGGCGGTCACGGGCGTGCCGCTGCGACTGAAGGCGGACGTCCTTGGCCCCGCAGATGCGGCGACGCATTCCGCGCCGCCACCGGCGCACCCGCTGATGCCGCTGCCAACGCTTCCAGGCCGCGGGGCGGCTTACGCCGAGTCCGGCGGGCCCGTCGTCATGCTGCCCGCGCCGGCGCGCGAGGGGGCGGCAAATGCCGTCGCGATGCGCTGGTCCGGATCGCTGCAGGGCTATCTCGACCAGGTGACCGACCAACTGGGCCTGTCCTGGGAATATCGTGATGGCGTAGTCGTCATCGAGCGCCTGCGCACCGAGTTCTTCGAGATCGCGGCACTCGAGAGCGAGACGGACTACCACCTCGGCCTGAGCGGCGCCGACCAGGCCAACGCCACCAGCTCCGGCAACGGCGGCGGGGGCACCAACAGCAGCGCCAGCTCCAGCAACGAGGTCAGCGAGCACGGCAAGTCCAACGTGATCGGCTCCATCCTCGCGGCGATCGGGCAGATCATCAAGGGCGTGCCGGGGTCGTCGGCCGTGCGTTCGGACGGTTCCGGCCGGATCGCGGTCACCACGACGAAGGAGACGCTGTCCAAGGTGCGCGACTTCGTGCGCGTCGAGAACGAGAGCCTGCTTCGCCAGGCGCAGGTGCAATTCGACGTCTACAGCGTCACGCGCAACGAATCGGACGAGCGCGGCATCGAATGGAACGCCGTGCTGTCCGCGCTCGGCGGCGCCTACACCGGCAGCTTCGGATCCCCCACCACGTTGACCAGCGCCGCGGCCGCGGGCATCGGATTCTCCATCCTCACGCCGGCGCAGTCGGGCGTCGCCAACCGCGTCACCTCGCACTTCGGTGGAAGCAGCGCGCTGCTGAAACTGCTCAGCGAGTACGGCGTGTCGACCCAGCATCGCGAAGTCAGCCTGCTCGCGTTGAATCGCACGTGGGATCGCAAGTCCAGCCTGGGCGGTCGCGCCTACGTCAGCGCCACCATCCCGGGCGCCGCGAGCACGACAGGCGTGGGTGCACCCGGGCTGGTCACCTCCACGGTCACGACCGGCGATCGCTATCTCGCGCAGCCGTTCATCCTCGACAACAACACGGTGGTGCTCAAGTTCGGCATCGGGCTGTCGTCGCTGGTCAACCTTGTCAATTTCACATCGGGCACCGGCACGTCGCAGCAGACGGTGCAGACCCCGGAGACCACAGCGATCAACGACCAGTCCACAGTAGCGCTCAAGGCCGGACAGATCCTTGTGATCACCGGCCTGAGCCGCACCGTCTCCAGCGACGATCGGCGCACGTTGACCGACGACGCGCCCGTCGGCCTCGGCGGCAGCAAGACGCAGTCACGCATGCGCGAGGATTTCGTGATCTTCGTTCGTCCTACCATCCTCTGAACGGCGAGCGAGTGACGATGGCCAGCATCGAACGTCTGATCGCGGGCACCGCCCAGGGGGACCTGCTCGTCGGCTTGCTGTGGCGCGCGCCGATCGCGGGCCAGGGCCGCAGTCGAGCGCTGCTCGAGGCGCGCGCGCTCACCAGCGACGCCACGCATTGGGCGCAGGCGCAAGTCGGTCCGCACGTTCGCTACGGCCTCTTCCAGCCGCGCGCGTCGGAAGAGGGGGTGCGCCTGCCCAAGGGCACGCTGGCAGCCGCGGCCTGCTTCTCACGGCTGGTCGGCCAGCGCGCGCCGAATGCCGCGCTCGTGCTCACCGTGCCCGCCGCCGCGCAGCGCAAGGAGGACAAGTACTTCGTCGTCTGCCTCGAGGACGGCGTGCCGGTGATCGACGTCCTCAGCAACGAGATCGACGCGCGCAACGCGCTCGGCGGCGAGGATCGGCCGATCTGGAGCGACAACCCGGTGGCCTATCCGAACTGCGAGGCGGCCGACGTGGCATGGCTGGCATCCGGCGGCGACCGGCACGCGCGCCTGCAGCCGATGCCGATCAATCCTTGGCCGCTGGTCGGCGCGGGGCTGGCCTTGACGGCGTCGTTGGCCGGCTGGCTGATGGTGCAGCACCTGCGTCGCGTCGGCGCCGAGCGCAAGGCGGCAGCGGCCGCGCGCGCCGCCGATCCGGCGCCGCGCTATCTCGCCGCGCTGGCCGGCCAGCAGGGGGTCATGGCTACCGAGCGCGCGGCGTTCGTCGCGGCGGCACACCAGATCTTCGGCTACGGCACCTGGGTGCCGGGCTGGAACCTGGTGTCCGCCGAGTGCAGCGCCCGCACCCAGGCCTGCACGCGCGACTGGGTGCGCCGCGGCGGCACCTTCGAGGACTTGCGGCGCGCGCTGCCCGATGACGCCCTGGAGATGCTCGTGCCCCAGGGCAGCACCGTGCCTGCCCTCGATGTCGCGCGCACGCGGCGTCCTTTCAAGGTGGTGCGGCACTCGCTGATCGCACCCGGCCGACCGCTGCCTTCCCTTGCCACGGCGTTCTCGGACGCGGGGCCACTGCTCCAGCGCTGGCGAACCGCCGACGTCGTGCTCGACCTCAAGCGCCCCGTGCTGTGGCCGCACGTCGCGGAGGCGCCGGCGAGCTTCGATCTTCCGACCGCCGTGCTGGCGGGCGACGTCGACCTGCACAACGTCCCGGGGCCGTTCATCGCCGAGGCCCTCGGGTCCGCGCCGGACTTCGTGAGCTGGGAATCGCTGCGCGTCGATCTCGGCGAGGGGTCGGATGCGCGCGGCCTGCTCAAGTTCTCGGCCACAGGAGTGTTCTATGTCGCGGCACGCTAGCCGTTTCCGGGCCCATTGCAGCGCCGTCATCGTCGGCGTCCTGGCGATCTTCGGGCCGTTGGCGGAGGCACAGACCATCGCCGACTACAGCCATGCACAGCGGCTCGCGCTCGAGAGCGCGATGGCACAGGCAGCCGCGCGATCGGCGGGGCTGGCTGCGCCGGCGCCTGCGGTGTCGGCGTCGGCGTCGGCGGCCGTGCCGGCCGGGCCAGCGCCGGTGCATGCCGTCTTGCCGCTGCCAGCGCCCGACGTGCAGGTGAGCGGCATCTTCGCCTCGAAGGCGGGCGTGGTCGCCGAAGTGGTCGCCAATGGAACGCCGTACCTGCTCGAATCCGGCGAGCGCGTGCCCGGCACTGCGTGGGAGGTGCGCCTGGTGGCCGTCGATCGCGTGGTGCTGGCCCGTCACGGTAGCGCGGCCGCGCACGAAGCTGGCGGTGGGCTCCGCGTCTTCGCGCTGCCGGCGGTGCGCTGAGCCAGTCCATGGGAATCCTCGAGATGTGGCGGCGGCGTGAGCAGACCGAGTCGGTGGCCTCGACGATCGTGGCCCCGCCGCGAGGCGGCGCGCCCGCTTCGAACCCGCCGGCGCCGATTGCGGATGCTGAGTCGACCCCGCGGCTGGCGAGCATGGTGGGGTCGTCCTCCGCGCGCTCGCCGCTCGCCCGCCTCGAACGGCGCCTCGCTGAAGCCGAGATCTCGCGCGCGGGTGCACGCGTCGCGCCCGCTCACGCGGGTGAGCCCGCGCAAGGGCCCTTGCCCGCAGGCGATCCAGTGCGCGGCGGCGAGGCGGCGCCGCCGTTCCGGGACACCGCCGTGCGCATCGACGTCCTGGCGCACTTCCACCAGTTGCCGTCCTACCAGGCCCTGCTCACGGTCGGTCCGGAGGCCGTCTACCAACTGCCTGGCGTGCTGCACGAGAAGCTGGTGGCCCTGGACTGCGGGGCGCGGCAGGCGTGCCTTGTCCAGGCGATGATGTCCGCCGCCGACAAGCTGGCGCTCGACAGCACGGTCAAGGCCGTCAAGGGCGCGCTGCGGGCGCGCGGCTACGGCATCAGCGGCGAGCTGGTGGCCGAGCCGCACCTGCTCAAGGAAATCCTGCGCAATGCCGGCGCATCGGGCAAGGGCGGGGCCCGGGGTGGCCCGATGCAGCTGTTCGAGCGCTGGGTCGCGCTGGCCGTGCCCACCGGCGCCACCGACCTGCACATCGAGGTGCGCGGCAACCTCGGCGTGGTGCGCATCCGGGTCGACGGCCGCGTGGAGCCGCTGCCGGACGGGCAGGGCGGGCGCTACAGCCGCAAGGAGATCGTCGACGCGATTGCCGCCGGCTACAACAGCACCCGCAAGGGCAACAACGTCTCGCAGTACGCGGCAGATCAATTCGTCGACTGCATGATCGATCTCGACCTGCCCGGGACGGCGGGCCAGCTACGCTACCAGAACGTCAAGGGACGGCTGGGCCCGAAGACGGTCGTTCGCATCCTGCGCACCGGCGACGACAACCGGATCCGCTTCGACGTCGCCGGCTACGCGCCCAGCCACCAGCGCCTGCTGCGGCTGGCCGGGCGTGCCGGCAAGGGCATCGTGCTGCTGTCGGGCGTCACGAGCTCGGGCAAGTCCACCAGCCTGAAGAGCTTCATCGAGACGCTGCCGGGCCTGGAGCACAAGGCGATCTACACGGTGGAAGATCCGATCGAATACGAGATCGCGGGGGCGCACCAGATCGAGGTGCTGCGCGACATCGCCAACGACGACGAGACGCGGCGCCGCTACGCGGAGGTCATGCGCGCGTTGATGCGATCCGATCCCGACGGCGTCATGCTGGGCGAAATCCGCGACAAGCTCACGGCACTGTTCGCGCTGCAGATCGCCGAGACGGGGCACCTCGCGATGGGCACGGTGCACGCACACCTGATCTCCAACATCATTCCGCGCTTGACCAACGACCAGATCGGCGTGAGCCGCCAGGCGCTCACAGGGCCCAACATCCTCAACCTGCTCGTCTACCAGGCGCTGGTCCCCAAGCTGTGCCGCTGCTGCGCGCTGCCGACGTCGGCGGCCGTGCGCGTCGATCCCGATGCGCGCGAGATCGAGGACGTCCTGCGGCGCCGCTTCGGGCTGGCCACGGGAGGCCTGAAATGGACGCGGCCCGAGGGTTGTGCGGCCTGCCAGGGGCGCGGAACCTTCGGCAAGACGATCGTCGCCGAGATGCTCCAACCGGACCGCGTCTGGCTGCGCCATGTGCGCAACAACGATGACGACGCCGCGTTGCAGCACTTTCGTTCCGCCAGCAACCGCCAGTTTGAAAGCCCCGACATGACCGGCAAGACCGTTTTCGAGCACGCGCTCCACAAGGCGCTGCAAGGCGAGATCGACGTGCGCAATTGCGAGGAGTTCGACGGTTTCGAACGCTTCGAGATCCTGCCGCGGGAGGGCGCATGACCGGATGGCGCGCATGGGTCGACTGGGTGGCACTGTCCGACTTCCGGCTGGCGCGCGCCGAGTTCTACCGCGACTTCGCCGAGATGTACCAGCGCAACGAGGCCATGGTGAGCTTCCTGGAAGGCGAGATTGCCAATGCCAGCGTCACGCGCCAGCGCAGCCGCGCGCGCGCCCTGCGCCTCGTGTTGCATCGGCACCAGGACGGCGATCACGCCAGCCGTGTCTCGCATCTTCTCGAAGGTGTCGTGCCGCGTTCGGATGGGCTGCTGCTGGCGGCGGTGGACCGCGCCGCCGACAAGCCCCAGGCCTTGCGGGCCCTGGCCGAAGCGATCGACAAGCAGCAACAGATGCTGCGCCTCATGCTCTCCTATTCCGCGCTCCCCGCGGTGACGATCCCGATCTGCTTTGCGCTCATCGCGTTGCTCGGCAAGGTGATCCTGGTGATCGACGCCGCGACGCCACCCTATGCGCAGGAAGCATTGTGGGACGGCATGAACGGCTGGGCCCGGGCTGTCGCGCTCCTTGCGCAGGCCTGGGGCGCAGAGCTGGTGGTGACGCTGGGCGCGGCGCTCGCTTCCGTGTTGTGGTCGCTGCCACGCTGGCGCGGCGCGGCGCGGCTGCGCGTGGAAGCCTGGCCGATCTATGGGCTCTACCGGGATTTCCAGGCGGGCATGCTCTTCAGCTCGATGGCGATGATGCTCAGGACGGGTGAGACCCTGCAGGGCAGCATCGACGACGTCACGCAGCGCGCGTCGCCGTGGATGCGGTGGCACCTGGGGCGCGTGGTCGATGCGCTCGAAGAGAACCCGACGGGCACGCTCGATGCGTTTCGGCGCGGACTCCTGTCGGCGCACTTGCTCTCGCGCGCCGCCACGCTCAACCGATCCAGCACATCGTTCTCGGAGGTGCTGATCCAGCTTGGAACGACCGAAGGCGAACGGGTGTTGGCCCGCGTGAAAAAGGCGGCCGTAATCGCCAATTTCGCGCTGGTCGGGTTGTTCGCCTCGGTGGCAACCTTCATGGGCGTCGCATCGATGACCGTGCCAGGCACGTTCGCATCGCTGATGGAGCCGTCCAACCTGATGGCGCTGCGCGCCGTCTACGACGCGAAGCATCCGACGCATTGAACGGCGCGCCCATGCGGTCGTCGCTGCTCCTTGCGCGCGGCGGCGAACCCGCGGCGCATGCACTTTTCCGGGCGACTCGTCGTCCATGCCAACACCTCGAGAGGAGAACCGAAGATGTTCCAGCACCCCCGCCATTCCCTGGCTGCATTTCGTCCACGCTGCCGCCAGCGGGGCAATGCGCTCGTGTTCACCATGCTGGGCCTCGTGATCGGAGGCATCGTGCTCGCACTGGGCATCGGCTACTACCAGAACGCGCAGACCAACGCGCAAGTGCAGGGCACGATCAGCGAGATCAGCGCCATCATCGGCGGTGCGCAGCAGAACTATGGCCAATACGGCTACGCGGGTCTCACCACGGCGGTGGCGGTGGGTTCGCGCGTCATCCCCGATACCCGGGCCGACACCGGCGGCGCCACGGCCACGAACAGCTACTCGGGCGCCATCACGCTGGTCGACAATTCCGCCACCACGCCCAGCACCGCCAAGCTGACGTACGCCAACGTGCCGGCGTCGCAGTGCACGCAACTGGTCAACGGTGCGCAGAGCCTGGCGCGCCGCGTCACGATCGGCACGACGGACGTCAAGCCGTTGGACGGCGCCATCGACGTCGCACGCGTCAACACGCAGTGCACTTCGGCGGCGAACGTGGCGATCGACTTCGTCTTCGGTCGAACCTGAGGCCATGACGTCGCGTCGCTCGCGTCGGATCGGCAGCACGCGCCTTGGACAGCGCGGCAATGCGCTGGTGTTCGCGCTGCTGGGGTTGCTCGTCTCCGCGCTCGGGGCGGTCGGCGTCATCCAGGGCAACCGCTTGCAGGCCCGACAGGCCGCAGGCAACGGTGAGGCGACCATTCTCGAGAAATTGCGCGACGCCACCAACGACGCCATCTTCGATGGCTTGGGGCCGATCCGGAACGGTCTCGCATTCGGCCGGAACGGCGTCACGATCAGGCCGGTCGACGCGGGCGGTGAGCTGGCCTGGAAGCCGACGGTGGCCGAACTGGCCGCCATGGGCTATCTGCCGCCCGGATGGGCCGCGTCCACTTCGAGCCTCAACGCCGCCCCCTACGTCATCAGCTTCCGGCGAGCGCCGGCTGGCTGCGTGCCGGCCGCCTGCGGCGTCGAAGGCATCGTGGTGCTCGACGGCCCGATCCGTTCCGGGTCGGCGGAGAGCGACGGCGCCGTGATCGGTCCCATCCTGACCCGCATTGGCGCGGATTCCGGCGTCTCGCTGGCGATGGATAGTGTCCACATCCAGGGCTTCGGCAACACCTGGCAGGTCGACAACCCGGTGGCGGGCCAACCACCGGGCGTCGTCGCGGTACGCGTGGGTACCACTTCCTCGCGCTTCGGTCAGTTCATCCGTATCGGCGACACGCGCGATCCGAACCTGCAAGGCAACCTCAGCGTGGCCGGCAACACGTTGTTCGGCGACGGCACGACGCGCAGCGAGTTCCGCTCGGCACTGCAGGTGGACGCGCAGCCGGTGGAATTGCGCGATGGCAGCGGCGCATCCTGCGTCGCGCTGCGGCCGGATGGCGAAGTCGACATCCAGTGCAGCGGCGTCCTGTCGACGACCACGGGAATCTTCAAGAATGCGTCGGGGCAAGTCTCCACGCTGGCAGGCGCGGGGCTCGTGACGAACGGCGCCGTGTCCGCGGAAGGCGGCCTGGCGACGCCCGCGATGACGGTCTCCGGATCGGACGATCCGAACGCGCTCGTGGTCAAGGCCGGCGACCTGTTCGTGCGCAATCCGGCCGGCACGGCCTTGCTGCGCGTCGCGTCCAACGGGGACGTCACCGCGGGAAACGACCTGATCGCCGTCGGTGCCGTCCGCGCCCGGCGACTGACGCTGTCAGGCGCCGTGAACGAAGGCGATGCCTGTGGCCCCGGCCAGGTGGCGATGATGAGCGGTGGCGGCCTGGCCACCTGCCAGGATGGCGGCTTTCGCGCGACCTCGCGCTATGCCAGCCTCGGCTCCCCTTGCGCCCCGACGGGCCTGCTCGCCGTCGATTCGGCGTCAGGCGATGCGCTCGTTTGTCGTGGTGGCTACTATGCCAGCCAGTCGGGGCTGACCTCGTCGCGCGTCTACATGGCCGGGTTCGCCGTGCGGCACGGCGACTTCGTCGCCGCGTCCGTCGCGTTGCCCAACGGTTGCCCGGCGACCGCCAGTCCCGTCGCGCCGCAAGCCACCATCTTCCTGCTGCCCCAGACCGATTCGGAGACGGTCGGCAACCCCATACTGAATCGCAATGCAACGTGGACCGGCCAAGGCTGGGCGATCTCGCTGACCGACGGCACCGGGGCACCGACGACCAGCAACGTCGTGGCAGAGGTCTACTGCCTGTATCCGTGAGCAGGGAGCAGACGACACGAGTCCGCGACGGATGCTCCACTCCGCCGGCCTCGGGTAGACGGGCCCAGGGGCATCATGCCGACGACATGCCTTGCGTCACCGCCCGGACGAATTTCGCTTTCACCTGGGTATAGGCCTCGCGATCGGCGTGGTGTTCGGCGGCCAGCCTGGTCTTCAGTACCTCATAGCGCCGCGCGAGCGCCGGGTCTGACCGCCGCGCGTCGCGGAACGCGAGGCGATCGACCAGGGCTTGCCGCCATGCACGACGAAGTGCAGGTGATGAGTGCGGCGGCCGTTTTTCCAAAGCATCATCCACCGTCGATCGATGAGCGTGGCATTGAACTCCTTCGACGTCGCCTAGCCTTGTTCGCACAGACGATCGACCAGCGCATCGACGTCGTCCAGCAACGCCAGGCCGGCCAGGAGGTCGATGATGGGCTTGGCAGCGAGCCCGGGTATCGCGGTGCTGCCGATGTGCTCGATCTGGACGAACACCCCCGGGACGACGGCCAGCAGCCGGGCGCGCTCGAGTTCGAACGCGTCGGACCAAGTCGCCTCCGACGCATGCAACGAGACACCTTCATGGATGGCCGCTGCAAGCGCGTGCTCATCGTCGGGGGACGCCGGATTCGCTTCGGCGTTCGCACGAGTGACGACTACCGCGCCGTATTCGACACCATCGGGACCCTCGGACGAGTGGTCGAGCTGACGGGCTTCAGTGTTCTTGACAACGCCGGCACGTTGCAACGGCGGAGCTGTCGTTGAGGCATCGCATCCATCGATCGCCGACGAACTCGATCCGGCCAACAGGCCGACTGTCATTGCGCCTCACGCGCGCCCGGGCATGCTGCTCGGGCCATTTGCATTTCGGCTGGCTGGGCACCATTCGGAATGTAGTCGATGGCGACTCGCCAGTTCGCATCCTGCATTCGGGGGCGTGCTCCGATCGCGGCGCGGATGCCCAAGCGGTGCACTCGTGTGCTGTCCCGAAAGTTCGCACGTGCGATACGGCTGCAAACGAGCCGAAGCGTCGTTGCAAAGCCTCGCCGTGCCGCCCGGTACGACTCGCCTTTGCGCCTGGCTCCGACTCGGTTGCAGCGCGTCTCGCCTGCGCGCGAACTTCCGGGACAGCACACTAACCCATGGCAATCGAGGCCCTGAGAAACGTGCTCACATGTCGCGAAGCCGGGCTCAGCGTCCGATGACCGCCGTGCCGGCCGCTGCCAGCTTGCGCTTCAAGGTCGGAATGTCCGAGGTCTCGCGCATGGCCTCGACGGGCTCGATCTCGCCGCGCCGCACCAGTTCGACGAGGCGGTTGTTCATGGGCACCCACTCACTGGCGCCGAGCCGGTTGTCCTCGCGGATGGCGCTCTCCAGGCCGATCCAGTCGCCGCGCTCGATGTATTGCGTGACCTTGCCGGTGTTGAACAGCACGTCGGCTGCCATCAGGTAGCGCTTGCCGTCCCTCGAAGGTACCAGCGCCTGGCGGATGACGGCGATCAGGTTGCCGGCCAGCACGGAGCGCATGACGTCGGCGCTGGTGCCTGTGTAGGACAGGATCTTGCGCATCGTGCCGGTGACGGACTTGCCGTGCGTCGTGGCGATCATCAATGAGCCGGATTCGCCGCCCTGGATCGCCTGTTCGGCGGTCTCGGCGTCGCGGATCTCGGAGGTGAGCAGGACGTCCGGGCTCATGCGCAGGGCCTCGCGCATGCCGTCTGCGAAGCTCAGCACGTCGTAGCCCACCTCGCGCTGGGTGACGATGGACTTGCGCGGCGCGATCTTCTTCTCGACCGGATCCTCGATGGTCAGGATGTGCCCCGAGTGCTGGGCGTTGTGCCAGTCGAGGATGGACATGGCCGTCTCGCTCTTGCCCGAGCCCGTGGGGCCCGTGATGATGATGAAGCCGCTGGTCGCCTCGGTGAGTGTCGAGACGAGGTTGTGGGGCAGGCTCAGGCTGGTCAGCGGCGTGATGTCCGGCGGCGTGATGCGCATGACCAGGGCCAGCTCGCCGGTTCCATGCATGAACAGGCTGTAGCGCAGCGAGTGGCCGCCGCGGCCATCGAGCCGGATGTTGACCGAGCGCTGGCGTGCCAGCACGGGTTTGATGCGAGTGTCCCAGTACTGTTGCACTGTCTGGTGCTGGCCGCGGTCGTCGCGGTGCTGGCGCACTTGTCCGTCGACGTAGCCCGCCAGGTAGGTCACGATGTGCTCGCGCGTGACGACGAACGGCGGGATCGCGGTGAACAGCTGGTGCAGCGGCAAGGTGCCGCGCGCGGACTTGGCGCGGATCACCTGGCCCTCGTGGATCATGATGTCCGTCATGGAGGGCGCGAACATCAGCGCGTGCTTCACCGCGGCGCCGATGCCGTGCTGCTTGTCGGAGGGCAGTTGCAGCGGTGATTGCAAGGTCGGGATGTCGGTCATGGCGTGGTCCTGTGTCGACGCGTTCAGCGCGCGGTGGGGCGGTAGGCAAGCGCCCGGCAGGCCGCGACATCCACGCCCAAGGCAGGGCGTGGCACGGACTGCGGCGGGGGAGCGGAGACCGCCGGTTGCCGATCTGGCATGGTGGGCGAGGGCGAGGCGAAGAGCGCGGCGGGCCTGAAGGACGTCGGGGTCATCTTGGCGCGCGGCTCGGTCGCTGGCGGAGGCGGCTGTCCGGGCGCGAGCGTGGCGCCCGGCCGAAACGGCAGGGAGCCGGTGCGCAACGCGCTCCAGCGCATCAGGATCGACGCAATCCGGTTGGCATACCAGGCCGCGCGTTCCGGCGTGGCCGAGTGGTAGGCGCCCACCGCCTGCCAGCTGTTGCCCTGGCGATCGACTTGCCGGCGGTAGTGCCACGCCGCCACCTCGGCGCTGGTGCAGCCATCGGCCAGCGCGGCGCGGTCAATGCCGTAGCGACCGAGCTCGGACAGGTGGACGCTGTTGATCTGGAACGCTCCGACGTCGATGCTGCCGTTCGCGTTGTGCCCGAGCGCCTCTGGCTGCAGCCGGCTCTCATGCCAGCCGATCGCACGAAGCACCGTGGCATTGACCTGGTGGCGCGCCGCCGCATCGTCGATGCAGTCTGCGCGTGCGGAAGGCGCAAGCGTATACGCCAGCGCGAAGGCGAGCGCGGCAGCGTGCGAGCGGGGGCGGGGGCAGGATGGCGTCGACATGGTTCGGGGCAGGGCCACCGGAAGGACATGACGACGGATTCTGGTCGGCGCGGCGAAGTCCGCCCTGCGCCAAGTGCCCGATTTCGGGCGGTTCGGCGCGCGGCGGGAACGCCGCCGGGCGCCATGGTTCGTCAGTGGTTCAGCGGCGTTGTCCCAGCGCGCGGGCGGGCAGGAACAGGAGGGCGGCCAGCAGCGCGAACACCGCGCTGACGCTGATACCCACCAGGCGGAACGGCAGCGACAGCAGCCAGACGATCGGATACAGCACCAGCGCCAGCAGGGCCAGCGGCCAGCAGAAGACGAACAGCAGGCACCAGAGCAGGAACGTGAACATGGCGGGTTCTCGGGAATCGAGGCCGAAGGCCTCGGATGAGCTGACGATGCGCCTCCAGGCCGTCCAAATCAATGCCGGCACGACGAATCGCCTGGATCACCCGACAGGCTGCATCCATGGCCGACGCGCCGGCCGGGTGCGGAGCAGAATGCGCCATCCCCATCGACTTCGACGCCGCCATGAGCCTTCCGACCGCCACCGAACTCAACCGCATGGGCGTCGATTGCCTGCCAGGACATCTCGGCGTGGTCATCACGCACGTGCAAGCCGGTGAACTGCGCGCCGAGATGGCGGTGTCCATGAAGCTCATGGCGCCCAACGGCTACCTGCACGCGGGCAGCGTGGTGACACTGGCCGACACGTCTTGTGGCTATGCCTGCGTCGCCAACCTGCCGGCCGGCGCGACGGGCTTCACCACGATCGAGCTGAAGTCCAACTTCCTGGGTACGGCGCGCGAAGGCACGCTCGATTGCATCGCCACCGCGCAGCACCGCGGCCGCACGACGCAGGTGTGGGATGCCGTGGTGACGCATCGCGAGACGGGCAGGACGATCGCCCTGTTCCGTTGCACCCAGATGATCCTGTGGCCGCAATCGGCCTGAAGAACCTGGGAACGACCATGAGCAAGCACGACACGACCGCGCGACGCCTCGTCGAGATCCGCGCCTATCGTCTCAAGCCCGGCACCCGCGCCGATTTCCACGTTGCTGCGAGCGAACGCGCGCTACCCATGGTGCGCGCGTACGGCATGGACGTGGTCGCCCACGGCCCAGTACTCAACGATGCGGACGGCTACTTCCTGGTGCGTTCGTTCGCCAGCCTGGCGGAACTGACCGCCCAGGAAAGCGAGTTCTACGGTTCGGCAGCCTGGCGCGAAGGCCCGCGCGAGGCGCTGGTGTCGCGCATCGAGACCTACGTCGACACCCTGCTGTGGCTGAGCCCGGCCGCGATCGACGACTTGCGGGCCGGCAACGTGGCTCCCGCCCCGGTGGCCTGATTCGGCGCGGTACGCCACGACGTCGCACGCGCAGGGCCACGGGCGCGCAGGGCCGCGCGGGCATCGCACCGCGCATTCCCCGCTGGCACGCGACGTTCAGCCCGCCGTCTTGTCCTCGGCGGCCGCCGGCGCCTGGGGTGCGGCGGGCGTCTGGTCGTCGTGCGACCCGGCAGGGGCGCCAGTCGCCCGCTTCAATGCCTTGTCTTCCTTCTTGTGCTTTTTTTCGAGTTCGCGTTGGCGCTTCTCGTACGCGTAATTCGGTTTCGCCATGGAGTCCTTTCGATGATGGGAGCTACCATACCCGAAAGGAGGACTCTGACAAGCGGGTCGGGGTCAAAGCGGGCGGCGCGCGCGTCAAATCGCCCGATACGGGAGCGATCGGCGGGCGTCGAGGCCCTTTCCGTGGCGCCCGGACGACGGGATGTCAGGTCGCGTCGGGCGGCGCGCCCTGGTCGCACTTGCGGCACGCGAGCAGTCGGCCGCGCATCGCGTCGCGTCCTTCGGGTGTCTGCGTCCAGGCCCGGTTCTGCCACGGCGGATCGTGGCGCACATGCTGGAAGTGGCCGCAAGACAGCTCGGCCACCCAGTGACCCTCGTCATCGAGGTGGTAGCCGATGATGGCCTGGTCCATCGTTCACAGGCGCTTCAGGCGCCGGGCGACGCTTGCGAGATCGACAGCGTGTTGCCGTCCGGGTCGTGGAACCAGGCGACGCGCGATCCGTCCGGCGTCGTCCAGACGCCGTCGGCATCTTGTGGCAGCCCGGGGAAGCGCGCCATCGCGACGCCGTTGGCGGCGAGTGCGCGCACCTGGGTCGCGACGTCATCCACTTCCCAGCCGAACGCCGTGTAGGGATGCGGCGCGACGACCTCCACGCGCTGCACGCGCAGTGGGGTGCCCTGGGCATCGAACACGAGGGCGTAGCCGCTGTCCTCGACCAGGGCCAGGCCCAGTTGCTGCTCGTAGAACGCTCGCGCCCGGCCGGCATCGGCAGTGGCGATGAAGCAGACGGGGCGCGCGTGGCTCAGCATCGGATGCTCCGGTAGGGGCAGGCGGAAATCGGCGGGCGCGTCGCGCTCGTCAGCCGTTGGCCGCCGACGCCGCGAGCGCTTGCAGCGGCGCGGCCGGCGACTCGCAGCCCAGCGTCTGGCCGACGCCCTTGAGGAACGCGCGTCGCACCGAGCCGGCGGCGATCGCAGCGGCGACCTCCTTCGAGTGGCGCTCCGCGCCGTCGAGCTTGCGCACCCAGCCGCGGAACGGGATGACGCTCTCGGCGGCGCCGCGCAGGGCGTTGTTGGCGGCATCGCCGACCATGTTGCCGCCGCGCTCCAGCAGGCCAGGATTGGCCGCGGTGGGCGGGGTGTCGAGGTCGGCGCCGAGCGCATCGTTCAGTGCGCGCACCTCGTTGGCCAATGCGGGGCAATCGCGCTGCGAAGGCAGGGCGTAGGGCGCCTTGACGGCAACTTGCAGCACGGCGGGGATCTTCTCCCGGACCAGGTTGAGGTCGGCCAGCGGCGCCTCCACGGCCTTTTGCAGTTGCACGCCTTCCCGTGCCGCGCCCTTGGCGGTGTCCGGGCCGGATGCGCAGCCGGCGAGCGAGAACGCCAGCACGCTGGCAGCGAGGGATGCAACGAAAGAGATGTTCATCGGGGCGAGCGTATCAGTGTTCGGACGACTGTCGAGCGACTTGCGTGGGCGTGGGCGTGGGCGTGGGCGTGGGCCGGCTCCGGAGGGCCGCATGTTCGAGCAGGAGGTGATCCAGCGCAACCCCGGCCGCCACGCCGAAGGCGTAGGCCACCAGGTTCTGCCACGAGAACACATGGCCCAGCAGCAGGTGGCCGAGCGTGGTGTAGCGGAATTCGACCAGCCACGGCGCCTGCCACAGCTTCGCGCACTCGACGGCCGCGCTCGTGGCCAGCGCCAGCAGCGCGATGTTGCTGGCGCGTGCGCGAGGGCGCAGTGCGCGCCAGCCGAAGAACACCGTCAGCGCCCACAATGCGTCGCCTGGGTACTTGCCCCACGCGCCGGGCAAGGCCGCCGGCCAGCGGCGCGAGGCGAGGCCCAGCGCGATGGTGATCGCCATCGCGGCAAGGGCGACGAAGCGGCGCCGGGCATCGTCCGCTCCGGGGCTGTCGGGGACGCGGTTCATCGTCCGGGACGCTTCCATTCATAGCGCAGGTCGCCCAGTTGCATCACGGGCTCGAAGCCGCGCTCGACGATGTCGAAGCCGTGGCGCTCGTAGAAGCGCTGCGCGGTCGTGTTGGTGACGAAGGTGTAGAGCCAGAGCTTGCCGCCCGAGCCGGCCTTCGCGAGGTCGAGCAGGCGGCTGCCGATGCCCTGGCCCAGGTGGGCGACATCGACGTACAGCTGCATCACGGCCTCCGGCGTGAAGGCGCCGAAGCCGACGAGTTCGCCATTGCGCAGGGCCAGGTGCACCGTGGTCTCCGTGAGCACGTTGTCGTCAAAAAAGCGCAGGTGATCCTCCAGCGGGTGCGGCACCGGCGCGCCGACGCCGTGCGCGAAGCTGGCGCGCCAGAGCGCGACCAGGCGTTCCCGGAACGACGGTTGGTAGCACGTTATCTCGATGGGGGCTGTCATGGAGGCGATGTGCGCGAAATGGCGCATTTTCCCGTGTTTGGCGGAGCTGGACGCTCGTCCTGCCCGATCACTCGCAACACCGCTTGCATTGGCCGCTTCCCAAGCCTAGACTGTATTGAAACACAGTATTGCCGGTGGCCTTCTCTCCCTGCCGGTCGACACCACGCCCGGCCTGCCGGACGTCAGCGCGGTTGCCACGCAACCATCCGCTCGTGCCGCGCACGAGCCCAGACGATCGTCGCCTGCTTCGTCCGTCATCCGACGCCGATCCGCCGGGCCCGCCATCTCCCAGTTTTTCCCTGTCCCGTCCAGATCCGTCCGGCCGGGCCATCACTGTCTCTCACCATGGCCACGCTTCCCGCTTACGCCGAACTGCACTGCCGCAGCAACTTCAGCTTCCTCACCGGCGCCTCGGCGCCCGAGGAACTGGTGGAACGCGCCGCCGCATTGCGCTATGCGGCCCTGGCGGTCACCGACGAGTGCTCGCTGTCGGGCGTGGTGCACGCCTATGAACAGGCGTGTGAACGTGGCCTGCCGCTGATCATCGGCGCGGAGATGCGGCTCGAGGCCAGCGTGGGCGGCGTGCCGATGCGGCTGGTGCTGCTGGCCACCACGCGACGTGGCTACGGCAACCTGTCGCAATGGATCACCGTCGCGCGCCGGCGTGCCGAAAAGGGACGCTACGACGCCCGCACCAGCGACGTGGAAGGCCGCACGCCCACGTTGCCGCAGCTGGCGGGCCTGCCCGATTGCCTGGCCTTGCTGCTGCCCACGCCGGGCCCCGTGCCGGCAAGCATCGCAGGGCCGGGGGCTGCGGGCGGCGACGTGTCCGGGCGCGCGGCCATGGGCGCGGGCGAGGCCGCTGCGCCCCCGGTGGACGCGCGCCTGTCCGGGCTGGGCGTCATCGCCGCGGCGCAGGCGAGTGCCGCGGCAGCACTCGCCTCCAGCACGCCCGGGGCGGGTCGCCCGCGCGGGCGCGAGGTGCGCGAATCGCGCGACGGGCCCGGTGGCGATGGCCCGGACGAGCCGCCGGCCCCGGCACGCCTGGCCGCGGCGGCGGCGTCCCGGCGCATCGGGAAACCGGTGGCGCCGCCGCGGCCGTCGATGGCCTTGTCGTTCGAATCCCTGTTCGCGCAGGCGCAATGGCTCAAGACCTGGTTCGGCACCGACCGCGCCTGGCTTGCGCTGCCCTTGCTGATGCAGGGCGACGACGACGAGGTGCGCGAACGGGTCAAGGCCGTGGCCGCCGCCACCGGCCTGCGCATCACCGCGGTGGGCGACGTGCTGATGGCCACGCGCGCGGCCAAGCCGCTGCAGGACATGCTCACCGCCACGCGCCTGCAGCGCACGGTGTCCGACTGCGGCCACGCGCTGTCGCCCAACGCGGAGGCCCACCTGCGCTCGCGCGCCCGCCTGCAGGCGCTCTACGAGCCCGAGTGGCTGGCCGAGTCGGTGGCCATCGCGGGCCGGTGCAAGTTCTCGCTCGGCGAGCTGAAGTACGAGTATCCGCAGGAGATCATCCCCGCCGGACAGACGCCCACCAGCTGGTTGCGCAGCCTTGCAGAGGCGGGTGCCGCCAAGCGCTTTCCAGGCGGCATTCCCGCCAAGGTGGTCGGCCTTCTCGAACATGAACTCGGGCTGATCGCGCGGCTCAAGTACGAGGCGTACTTTCTCACGGTGGCCGACATCGTCGCCTGGGCACGGGCACGCGGCATCCTGTGCCAGGGACGCGGGAGCGCGGCCAATTCGGCAGTGTGCTACTGCCTGGGAGTGACCGAGGTCGATCCCGACCAGGGCGAGGTGCTGTTCGAGCGCTTCATCAGCGAAGAGCGCGGCGAGCCGCCTGACATCGACCTCGACTTCGAGCACCAGCGGCGCGAGGAGGTGATCCAGTACCTCTACAAGAAGTACGGCCGGCATCGCGCGGCGCTGACCGGCGTCATCATCCGCTATCGCACCAAGTCCGCGGTGCGCGACGTCGGACGCGCGCTGGGCGTCGACCTCGACCGCATCGACGCCGTCACCCGTTCACTGCACCACGTGGGCGGTTCCGCGGCGCCCGGCGGTGCAGCGGAGCGGCTCGCGCTGTCGTTGAAGGAGCATGGCTTCGACCCCGAGTCGCGGCTGGGCCTGCAGTGGATCTCGCTGAGCCTGCAACTGCGCAACCAGCCGCGCCACCTCAGCCAGCACCCCGGCGGCTTCGTCATCGCCAAGGACGACGTGGCGCTGCTCGTGCCGGTGGAGAACGCCGCGATGGACAAGCGCACCGTGATCCAGTGGGACAAGGACGACCTCGACGTCCTCAAGCTGCTGAAGGTCGACATCCTTGCGCTCGGCATGCTCAGTGCGCTGCGACGCAGCTTGCTGTTCGTCGACGCCAAGATGCGCCAGTTGCTGCCGGGGCCGCCGCCGCCCGAGTGGCATCTCCAGGCCAGGCGCCAGGAGCAGCAGGAGAACCTGCGCCGCACCGAAGTCGCGCCGGTCGGCCATGCGGGCAACAGCGCCACGCGGATCGCGACGAACGCCAAGGCCTTCTCGAGCGCGGGCGCGGCCGCCGCGATGGGCATCGTCGCCGACCACGAGGGGTTGGCCAGCGACGCCAGCCTGGCCGACATCCCTGCCGAGGACAAGGCGGTCTACGACATGCTGTCCACGGGCGACTCCGTCGGCGTGTTCCAGGTCGAGAGCCGCGCCCAGATGAGCATGCTGCCGCGGCTGCGGCCCAAGGAGTTCTACGACCTCGTGGTGGAGGTGGCCATCGTGCGGCCCGGGCCGATCCAGGGGGGCATGGTGCATCCGTACCTGAAACGGCGCGAACAGAAGGAGCCCGTCACCTATCCCAGCGAGGAGGCGAAAGCGGCGCTGTCACGCACGCTGGGCGTGCCCATCTTCCAGGAGCAGGTGATGCAGCTGGCCATCCTCGCGGCCGAGTTCACGCCCGGCGAGGCCGACCAGCTGCGGCGCGCGATGGCAGCCTGGAAGCGCAAGGGAGGTCTCGGGCCGTTCAAGGAGAAACTGATCAGCCGCATGGTGGCGCGCAAGTACACGGCCGAATACGCCGAGGCCATCTTCAAGCAGATCGAGGGCTTCGGCGAGTACGGCTTTCCGGAGAGCCACGCCGCCAGCTTCGCCAAGCTGGTCTACGTCAGTGCCTGGATCAAGCGACACCACCCCGACGCCTTCCTGGCCGCGCTGCTCAACAGCCTGCCCATGGGCTTCTACGCTGCGCCCCAGCTCGTGCGGGACGCGCGCGCACATGGCGTGGTGGTGCGTCCGGTGGACGTCACCATCAGCGACTGGGACTCCACGCTGGAGCCGCTGGCGCCCCACGAGGCGGTGCCGGCCTGCGCCGAACGCGCCATTCCCGGCAACCAGTGCGCGGTGCGGCTGGGGCTGAACCGGATCAACGGGCTGGCCGAGGACGAAGGCTTGCGCATCATGGCCGCGCGGACAAAGGCGTCGTTCGCCAACGTGGAAGACCTGGCTCGCCGTGCCGAGCTCGACGCGCAGGCGATGCATGGCCTGGCCTCGGCGGACGCACTGTCCGGGCTGGCGGGTCATCGGCGCGACGCCATCTGGGCCGTGGCCGGCGTGGACACCCGCGCCACGCCCTTGCTGAAGTCCACGCGCACCACCGAGGACGCGGTGCCGGAATTCGAGGCACTCGGCCTCGGCGATGCGGTGCTGGCCGACTACCGGGCCCTGGGCCTGTCGCTCAAGGGCCATCCGATGGCACTGCTGCGTCCGGCGCTGGCGCCGTTCAAGGTACAGCGGGCCGCGTTGCTCAATGCCGACTACCGGCCAGGCCAGCTGGCGCGCGCCAGCGGCCTGGTCACGCATCGGCAGCAACCGGGCACCGCCAACGGCGTCGTGTTCGTCACGCTGGAGGACGAGACGGGCACCGTCAACGTGATCGTCTGGCCCGCCGTGGCGGCGGCCCAGCGCAAGCCGCTGCTGGCGGCGTCGCTGCTGACGGTCTACGGCGTGTGGCAACGCGAAGGCGAGGTGCGCCATTTGGTCGCCAAGACGCTGGTCGATCACACGCCGATGCTGCAAGGCCTGGTCACGCGCAGCCGCGACTTCCATTGAGACGGTGCCAGGACGCGATCCGATCGCTTCAAGCAACGCACGCCTCGCCTCGCCGACCACCGACTATCCGCCCCCCGACCACCCGACCCCCCGCCCCTCCATCGAACGCCAAGACAACAGCGAATCCCCAACCGACCCCCCTCAGCGCCATTTACGCGCTGGAATCTCCCCGAAAGGCGCCATCGGCACCGCAGCGGTTCTGCGAGCTTGCCCTGACTCGCACGCCACCTTCCTCTGGCGCCTTGATGTGCTGCTTGATCACGTCCATGCGTCTGCTGAAAGCTCCCTGTTCGATGTCGCACCCCCGCGACGTCCCGTGGCAATCCCCCAGGGCGCGCTGCTGCGCGATGCGGATAATCGTGCCGGCCCCTCATGCGGCGAGCCCGGGCCGGACGACGGCTCGGCAGCCGCGTCCGGCTCCCCGCCGTCCGCTTCGGCCAACGCCCCCGGATCCTTCGCGCTAACATCCCCCGAGGACTCCCGCTCGAAATGATTCCATTGCCCGACCGTCTTGCCTCGACGCTTCCGGTGCGCTCGCCGCGCCTCCCGGATCGATGGGCGTCCGGCAGGGCGCACGTGTCCCGCCCGCACGTCGTCGCTCCATGCCCCCTGGCCTCGGCCGCGCTGTGCCTCGCCCTGACCTTGTGCAGCGCGGCTGTCCAGGCCGGCACGGCCGAGGGCTACGAGGCGGGGCGGCGTGGCGACTACGCCACCGCCTTGCGCGAGTTCCAGCCGGCGGCCGACAAGGGCGATCGCGACGCCCAGCTGGCCCTGGCCGACATGTACCTGCGCGGGTATGGCGTCGCGGCCGATCCGGCCATCGCCGCGCGCTGGTTCCGCAAGGCCGGCGACCAGGGCGACCCGCGCGCGCAGACCAACCTCGGCTTCCTCTACGAGCAGGGCAAGGGCGTGCCGCGCGACTTCGAGGAGGCCGCGAAGTGGTACCGCAAGGCGGCCGACCAGGGCGAGCCCACGGCGCAGAGCAACCTGTCGTACATGGCGCTGATCGGGCGCGGGGTGCCGCAGGACGACATGCAGGCCGCGCATTGGGCCACGCTCGCAGCCAGGCAGGGCCTGGCCGTGGCGCAGTACCGCTTGGGCGTCTTCTACACGAACGGCCAGGGCGTGGAGCGCGACGACGCCCAGGCGCTGCGCTGGTACCAGGCCGCAGCCGACCAGGGCGACGCGCGCGCCCAGAGCGCGCTCGGCTGGGTCTACAGCGAGGGTCGCGGCGTGCCGCGCGATGTCGCCACGTCGCTGCGCTGGCTGCAGCAGTCCGCCGCGCAGGGCGACCCGACGGCGGAGCACAACCTCGGCATGGCGCTGCTCAACGGCCGCGGCACGCCGCGCGATCCGGCGGGCGCCGAGCGCTGGATCCGCAAGTCCGCGGAGGCCGGCTACGCGCCGGCGCAGGTCAGCATCGGCCTGATGTACGCCGCCGGCGACGCCGTGATGGCCGACGAGAGGCAAGCCGTCGAGTGGTACCAGAAGGCCGCCGCGCAAGGCAACGCATCGGGACAGAACAACCTGGGCTGGATGCTCACCAACGGCCTGGGCATCGCGCGCGACGACGCCGCCGCGACGCGCCAGTTTCGCCTCGCGGCACGCAAGGGCAACGCGTTCGCGATGGACAACCTCGGCTGGATGTCCGAGGAAGGGCGCGGCCAGCCCGTCGACCCCGCCGAGGCGCAGCGCTGGTACCGCTTGGCGGAAGCGCGCGGCAACGCCCCCGCGCGCAACCACCTCGCACTGCTCTACGCGCGCGGCAAGGGCGTCACGCGCGACGACGCGGCCGCGCTCGGCGGCTTCCGTGCAGCCGCGGCGCAGGGCTTGGCGCCGGCCCGTCACAACCTGGGCTACATGGTGGCCAACGGCCTCGGCGGCGTGCCGCGGCCCGATCCGGCCGCCGGCGTCGCACTGCAAGGCCTCGCGCGCCTGGCCTCGCCGCCCAGCCCCGAGGAACTGCCCACGCTCGACCCGTCACGGCTCACGGCGGCAGAACGCGTGCGCAGCGACCAGTTGCTCGCCGCGTTCAAGGGCGCGCCCAACCTGCTGGCGCTGCTCGACTCCATCGCCGGCCCGCCCAGCGTCACCTCGCTCGGCCCGGCCACCGGCACGCCCGGGACCGCGGGCAACGGCATGGACGGCCACAGCGTGTCGCCGCCGTCCGCGACGCAGCGCTGACGCTTCGCCGGCGCCGGCCCTCTCGAGCTGACGCGTCAAGGCTTGTCGATCGTCCCGGGCGCCGCGCGGCCTGGCCTGCGGCGCCCCAGGGGCCCGGGCAGCGCGCCTGCGCGCGAAGGCCGGCGCGGGATTGGCCCGATTGCCGCCCCGCGATGCGCTCGATCACCATCGCGGGCATGCCACTCGTCGCGTTCACGTCGCAGCTGCAGCGCTTCACCGAAACGCCGGAGATCCGGACGGCCGCGGCCACGCTGCGCGACGCGCTGGGCGCGGCGTTCGAGGCCAACCCGCGGCTGCGCCACTACGTGCTCGACGAACAGGGGCATCTGCGGCAGCACGTCGTCGTCTACATCAGCGGGCGCCGCGTGGCCGATCGCGAGGCGCTGGCCGACCCGCTGGCGCCGGACGACAAGGTCTACGTGCTGCAGGCGCTCACCGGCGGTTAGAACGCATCCGGGAAGGAGCAGGACATGGTCGATCGGGCATGGGTGGCGTCCCGCAAGGGGCTGATCGAGCTGCGCCGGCGCGCCGGCGGCTGGTCGGTGGCGCGCACGAACTTCGTCGGCGATCCGGTGAGCATGGTGCTGCCGCCCGACGCGTCGGGCCGCATGCTTGCCGCGCTGAACCTGGGCCACTTCGGCGTCAAGCTGCATGCGTCCGACGACGCGGGCGCGACCTGGCGCGAGGTGGCGGCCCCGGCGTTCGGCCCGCAGCCGGAGGGCGCGGCGGGGCCGGCATGGAAGGTCCTCATGGTCTGGGCGATGGAGCGCCAGGGCGACGCGTTGTACGCCGGCACCTTGCCGGGCGCGCTGTTCAAGTCGACCGACGGTTCAAAGAGCTGGCAGCTCGACGAGGTGCTGTGGAACCAGCCCGGCCGCCCGGCGTGGGGCGGCGGCGGCTACGACACGCCCGGCATCCATTCGATCAGCCCGCTGGGCGACGACACGGTGCTGGTGGGCGTGAGCTGCGCGGGCGCCTGGATCACGCGCGACGGCGGTGCCCGCTGGGACCAGACGGCGCACGGCATGCGCGCCGAATACATGCCGCCTGAACAGGCCTTCGACCCCGACGCGCAGGACCCGCACGCGATCGCTCGCTGCGCGGCGCAGCCGGACGTGCTCTGGTGCCAGCATCACAACGGCATCTTCCGCTCCACCAATGGCGGCGCCCGCTGGGACGAACTGCATGCGCCGCTGTCGTCGTTCGGCTTCGCCGTGGCGGCGCATCCGGTCGACCCGCGGACGGCGTGGTTCGTGCCGGCCGTCAAGGACCAGTGCCGCGTGCCGGTCGATCGGGCGCTGGCGGTCAACCGCACGCGCGACGGCGGCGCCACGTTCGAGACCTTGCGCGCGGGACTGCCGCAGGAGGATTGCTACGACCTGGTCTATCGCCACGGCCTGGCCGTCGGCGACGACGGCACGAGCCTGATGATGGGCAGCACCACCGGCGGTGTCTGGGCCAGCGACGACGCCGGCGACCACTGGACGGCCCTGCCGGCGCGCTTGCCGCCGGTGTACGCGGTGCGGTTCGGCTGACCGGCTGGGCGCGACGGACGTCGCGATGCGAGTTGCCGGCGCCATCCTGCGTGCAGTCGCACGATCCACGCGCGACGAGGCGTCGCCTGGGCGAGACCTGGCGATCGAGGTCAGGCACCGGCTCCGCGGTTCCGGCGCCGCGGTGCGCGGAGGCCGGAGCCAGACCCCTTCGGCTGCGACCCGGAGCGCGATGGGAGCGATTCTCTCCTTGTCATCCTGCGCGCAGTCGCAGGATCCACGCGCGACCAGGCGTCGCCTGGGCGAGACCTGGCGATCGAGGTCAGGCACCGGCTCCGCGGTTCCGGCATCGCGGTGCGCGGAGGCCGGAGCCAGACCCCTTCGGCTGCGACCCGGAGCGCGATGGGAGCGATTCTCTCCTTGTCATCCTGCGCGCAGTCGCAGGATCCACGCGCGACGAGGCGTCGCCTGGGCGAGACCTGGCGATCGAGGTCAGGCACCGGCTCCGCGGTTCCGGCATCGCGGTGCGCGGAGGCCGGAGCCAGACCCCTCCGGCTGCGACCCGGAGCGCGATGGGAGCGATTCTCTCCTTGTCATCCTGCGCGCAGTCGCAGGATCCACGCGCGAAGAGACCCTTTTGGTGCGGCCCTGCGTGGTCGCCGCTTGCACGCCCTCAAACCAGCAAACCAGCAAACCAGCAAGGCCGCAGGCCAGCCAGCAAGCCCGCACACCTGTCCGCCCGCCTGAGCGTCGCTACACTGCCGGCCATGCTTCTGTTGCTGTCTCCCGCCAAGTCCCTCGACTACGAATCGCCGCTGCCCGAACCGGTGCTGGCCGCCCGTGCCGGTCTCAAGCCGGCGGCCACTGCGCCGCAGTACGCTGCGCTGGCGGCCGAATTGATCTCGGTGCTGCGCACGAAGACGGTGGCGGACGTCGCCGAGCTGATGGATCTCTCGGAGGATCTCGCCAGGCTCAACGTCAAGCGCTACAAGGCGTGGTCGACGCGCGCCACGGAACGCAACAGCCGGCCCGCCATGTGGGCGTTCAACGGCGACGTCTACGACGGCCTGCGCGCGTCGACGCTCAACGACGACGAGATCGCGTGGGCGCAGAAGCACGTGCTGATGCTCAGCGGCCTGTACGGGGTGCTGCGTCCGCTGGATCGCCTGCAGCCGTACCGCCTCGAGATGGGCACGGGCCTGGCCACCGAGCGCGGCAACTCCTTGTATGCATGGTGGGGCGGCACCGTCGCCGCGCACATCAACAAGCTCCAGGCCCGGGAACGCGAGCCGCTGGTGATCAACCTCGCCTCGCAGGAGTACTTCAAGGTCACGCAGGCGAAGGCGGGGCGCGCGAAGGTGCTCAAGGCGCGCGTGGTCGAGTGCGTCTTCGAGGACTGGAAGGACGGCAGGTACAAGATCATCAGCTTCTTCGCCAAGCGCGCCCGCGGCATGATGGCCCGCCACGCGATCGAGAAACGGGCCGAATCGACGGATGCGCTGCTGGATTTCCGCAGCGACGGCTACCGGCTTGCGGAGCGCGCCTCGGAGGCTGACCGCCTCGTCTTCCGGCGCCGTCTGGCCTGACGGAACGCCTGCGCGGCGCGGCGCCGGCACGGTTTGCTGCGGGTTTCACCGGAAGTTGCATCCCGCCATCGCCAAACCGAGGGATTCCCGCGCCGACTCGACCGTGGCGCGCTGTCAAAATGCGCAGAATACGTATCCGAGGCGCCGCGCCCCCCCGGCCGCGGCCCCGGGCCCCTCTCATCGACCGCACGTCGGAGTCGACCTCATGCAAACGCAATCGAGCACGCAGAACACCGGTGGCAAGCGCCAGCAATACATCTCGGTGGAACTTCGCCAATGGATCGTCCAGCAAGCCCAGGCCGGCGTCGCGCCGGAGACGGTGCTCGAGGCGATGAAATCCAGCGGCTGGGACGAGGACGTGGCCATCCAGGCGCTCGAGGAGACGCTGCGCAGCCACCTCAACCAGCAGGTCGCCACCCAGCAGGCCCAGCAGGCCGCCGCGCCGCAGGGCCATGAGCCGCAGCCCGTGCCGGTGCCCGACGCCCGCATCCGCGACCAGCCCAGCAAGCTGCGCGTCCTCGATCGCGACGTCACCGTGCTGTCCGTCATGAAGCTGCCGCGCGTGATCGTGCTGGGCGGCTTCCTGTCGGACGCCGAGTGCGACCAGATGGTCGCGCTGGCCAAGCCGCGCATGGCGCGCTCCGAGACGGTGGACAACCTGACCGGCGGCAGCGAGGTCAACGTGGCGCGCACCAGTCGCGGCATGTTCTTCGAACGCGGCGAGACGGGCGTGATCGACAAGGTGGAGAAGCGCATCGCGGCACTGCTCGACTGGCCGGTGCAGAACGGCGAGGGCCTGCAGGTGCTGCACTACCAGCCGGGCGCCGAATACAAGCCCCACTACGACTACTTCGACCCGGTGCACCCAGGCTCCGCCCCCATCCTCAAGCGCGGCGGCCAGCGCGTGGGCACGGTGCTGATGTACCTGAACACGCCCAAGAAGGGCGGCGGCACCACCTTCCCCGACGTCGGCTTTGAAGTGGCACCCATCAAGGGCAACGCCGTCTTCTTCAGCTACGACCGCGCCCACGTCAACACCAAGAGCCTGCACGGCGGCGCGCCGGTGATCGAGGGCGAGAAGTGGGTCGCCACGAAGTGGCTGCGGGAGCGCGAGTTCGTCTGATGGCGGGACATCGCGGGCGGTGGGCGAATCCGGCGGGTAGGGCGGGTTAGCCGAAGGCGTAACCGCCGTTTGCAGGCGGACGTGCCACGCAACACCTGGAACACCTGGCCAAGCGCGGATCGGCGCGCCAACGAACGGCGCGTTACGCCTTCTGCCAACCCCCTACGACGCGATCTCGACGCGATCGCGCCCGTTGGCCTTGGCCGCGTACAACGCGCGGTCGGCGCGCTGGAACAGGGTGTCGCGGGTGTCCTCCG
>JBJMWE010000315.1:0-5248 GCA_045810285.1 Vitreoscilla sp.
CTGCCCGCGGCGGAATTCGTCAAGGCCTTCGGCGAATCGGTGCAGACGGCCCTCAAGGGCCTGCAGACCCCGGCGCGGTAGGGCGGGTTAGCCGCAGGCGTAACCCGCCGTTCGCCGGCACGCAGGCCCGCTCGCCGGCACCGCGATCACCCGGCTCCTTCATTCATGGCCCCGCTGCAGCGCGCCTGCGAACGGCGGGTTACGCCTGCGGCTAACCCGCCCTACGCGAGCCGGGAGCCCTTGGGCAGGCGCGCCGCCAGCCACTCGTGGACATCGGCGCGGATGTGGCGGCCGGCCAGCAGGAAGTCCTCGAAACGGCTGGGCACGTACGGCAGGTACAGCAGGGGCATGCGCGCCTGCTCGGGCGTGCGCGCCGCCTTGCGGCCGTTGCAGGCCGCGCAGGCGGTGACCAGGTTCATCCAGCTCCACGCGCCGCCGCAGCTGGCGGGCACGATGTGCTCGCACTGCAGGTGCCGCTCGGCAAAGCGCAGGCCGCAGTACGCGCAGGTCATGCGGTCGCGCCGGAACAGCTTGCCGGCCGTCACGGCGGTGCTGCGGTCGAACAGGTTGACCCGCGCGGCGCCGCGCAGCGCGATGATGGGATGCACCTCGACCAGCGACTGCCGGCCGCTGGCGACGTTCCAGCCGCCGCGCAGCGTGCGCAGCGGGCCGTCGCCGTCGAACCAGGCCACCGCGCCCGACGCGTGGTGGGTGGCGGCCTGTTCGATCGAGATCCACGCCTGGGGCGTGCCCTGGATGTCCAGTTGCAGGACGTGTTGGTGCGTGGCTTGCATTCCGCTGCCCTCCTTTCGCGGGCGACGCGCTGCGTTGCTCAGTCGCGCTCGTAGTGCGCGCGAGGGCTGCCGTCAAAAGCAGCCGGACTTCATGCAGCAGTTCCTGAAACGCCGCGTGGACCCGCACACGCACGGATCCTCGCGGCCGAGCTTCTCGCGCAGTTCCTTGGTCCCGCGCACAACGCGCAGGCCGCGCTTGACGCCGGTCTCGGACGGGTAGCCGCTACGACGCTTGCTCGTTCGCTGCGTCGTGAAAGCCGGCGTGGTCTTCGAATTCGCGCTTCATGATCGTTCTCCTCGGGGTCTTCCTGATGGCATGCGCTGAGGGGTGGCCGAACGGAATCGAACCGATGTCAGCGGACCCACAACCCGCGGCTCTCCCATTGAGCTACGGCCACCCCTCAGCGCACGAAACAATGGACTCGACGGTCGGACTTGAACCGACGCGGGCTTGCGCCGCCTGATTTGCAATCAGGTGCCTTCGACCACTTGGCTACGTCGAGCAAAAGCAAAAGGTTCCGGTCACGGGTTCCGGAGCCGCCCAATCGTTGCGGCCGGTTTGCGTCGCGAAGCGTGAGCGCTCCAGCGACTTCGGTTCAATGGCGCCGTGTGCGGGAATTGCTCGGCTCCGCCTCGGCCTGACGGCCCGCAGCGAAGCTGCGTCCAGCGCTGAGCGCTGAACGAACCCACGTTGCAGGGTTGAAAGCCCCGCGTCCTCGCCACTGGACGAACACGACTCGAGCCTTCCACTTCGGCTGTGCCCCCACGCGAGCCCTCCCGTCGGAGGCGGCGTCTCGCTGCACGAAGGCGGGTTTCCCGCCGCGCACATCCCGCGTCGCGTACGCCATGCGTCGATGCGACGTCGGAGTGCAGGGGCACACCCGAAGTGGAAGAAAAAACAAAAAGGCCCGGATTCCTTGCGGAGTCCGGGCCTCTGGAATTCAGAGAGCGGCCAGGCGCGTCGTTCAGACGCGGCGGCCTCCCGGCGGGGAGCGATCCTCGGAGTCGCGATGCTCAGGCACCTGCCCGTACGGCAGGCCGCGCATGGCCAGCGAGACGGCGCACGCGAACGCACACGAGCCGGCGAGGGCTTTGGCGTTGCGAAGGGCGATCCGGCTGTTCACGATGAGTTCCTGGGGTCGGTTCCGTTGCGAGGGCCGCGTCGAGCAAGGATCTCGGGCGATGCACCTCGTGCAAAAAATTGTCGCCTTTCCCAGCGACAGGACGCAGTGTAAATAGTCTTTACGGATTGCGCAAGGGGTGGATGCAGGAAATGTTGCACGACGTCCACGCCGGCCTGGATGTGGCCGGCCCGCCGGCGCGCGGCGCGCGACCGGCCGGAAGGCGCACAAGAAAACCCGATGAGCTCAAAGAAAATTTTCTTGCTTGCGCGGGGCGAGGCCCGTTTCCAGAATCCGCCTCATCGCTCGGCAGGCCGCATGCGTCCCGCGCGATGACTCATCCTTCGGCCCTTCCTGGAGTCCGCACATGGCACCTGACGTCTCACTCTGGCCGCTGCTCGGCGTGGCCGTGATCATCGCGGGCTTCGTCCTGCGCTTCAATCCGATGATCGTCGTCATGGCGGCGGCCATCACCACGGCCGTCATCGCCAGGTACGACGCGACCGGCACGCTCACGGCCATCGGCGCGGGCTTCCTCAAGACGCGCAATCTCACGCTCGCGATCATCCTGCCGCTGGCCACCATCGGCCTGCTCGAGCGCCACGGCCTGCGCCAGCACGCGCAGGCGTGGATCCAGCGCTTCCGCAACGCGACGACGGGCCAGTTGCTGATCGTCTACCTCGCCGTGCGCGAACTCTTCGCCGCCGTGGGCCTCACCGGGCTGGGCGGCCACGTGCAGATGGTGCGGCCGCTGATCGCGCCGATGGCCGAGGGCGCGGCCGAGGCGCGCCACGGCACGCTGCCCGACAAGGTGCGCCACCGCCTGCGCGCGATGGCCGCGTCGGCCGACAACGTGGGCCTGTTCTTCGGCGAGGACATCTTCGTGGCCTTCGGCGCGGTGGTGCTGATCACGACGTTCCTGCACGGCTCGGGCATCGACGTCGAGCCGCTGCACGTCGCGTTGTGGGGCATCCCGACGGCCGCCGTCGCGTTCATCGTGCACGCGTGGCGCCTGCACCGCATCGACGCGGCCCTGGCGCGCGAGCTCGGCCCGCCCGTCGCGGACGACACCCCCGCGGACACCACGAAGGAGGTCGCCGCATGAACAACGCCCTGTTCTCGCTGCCCCACCTGTACGTCCTCGCCGGGCTCGTGCTGGCCTTCGTGGCCGTGACGACCGCGCTGGATCGCACGCACCCCCGCCGCTTCGGCAGCGCGCTGTTCTGGGGCTTCTACGCGCTCGTGTTCCTGGCGGGCGACCTGCTGCCACCCGCGTGGATCGGCGCCGGCGTCGTCGCGATGGCCGTGATCGCCGGCCTGCGTCGCGTCGCGCCGGGGCCGCACGCAACGGCCACCCTGGACGAGTACGTGGCGCGCGCGAAGCGCCTGGGCAACAAGCTGTTCCTGCCCGCGCTCGCGATTCCCGGCGTGGCCGTCGTCGCGACCCTGTTGGCCAAGCAGGCGAGCGTCGGCGGCGTCGGACTGCTCGACAAGGGCAACCCGACGCTCGCCGCCGTCGGCATGGCCAGCGTCGTCGCGCTCGGGCTCGCGTGCTGGCTCACGCGCGAGACGCCCACCCAGGGCCTGCGCGAAGCGCGCCGCCTGGTCGACGCGATGGGCTGGGCGCTCGTCCTGCCGCAGTTGCTGGCCATGCTGGGCCTGGTGTTCTCGGACGCGGGCGTGGGCAAGGCCGTGGCGTGGGTCACCACGCACTACATCGCGATGGACGTGCGCTTCGTCGCCGTGGCGGTGTACGTGGTGGGCATGGCGCTGTTCACGGTCATCATGGGCAACGGCTTCGCCGCGTTCCCCGTGATGACGGGCGGCGTGGGCGTGCCGGTGCTGGTGGGCATGTTCCACGCGAACCCGGCCTCGATGGCGGCCATCGGCATGTTCTCGGGCTACTGCGGCACGCTGATGACGCCGATGGCCGCCAACTTCAACATCGTGCCCGCGGCCCTGCTGGAGCTGCCCGACAAGAACGCCGTGATCCGCGCACAATGGCCGACGGCCGTGGCCATCCTGGCGGCCAACGTCTTCCTGCTGTACTTCCTGCTGCCGCGCCCATGACCGTTCGCCTGCCCCGCATCCTGCTCACCGGCTTCGAACCCTTCGGCGGGGAGGCCGTCAACCCGTCGTGGGAGATCGCCCGCGCGCTCGACGGCTGGGAGTGCGAGGGCCACGTGGTGCGCGCGGTGCGGCTGTCGTGCGTGTTCGGCGAGGCGCTGCGCGAGCTCGACACCGCGCTCGACCGGCACACGCCCGCGCTGGTGGTGTGCCTGGGGCAGGCCGGCGGCCGGCCCGAGATCTCCATCGAACGCGTGGCGATCAACGTCGACGACGCGCGCATTCCGGACAACCAGGGCCGCCAGCCGGTCGACGACGCGATCGAGGAGGACGGGCCGGCCGCCTACTTCTCGACGCTGCCGATCAAGGCCCTCGCGCGCGACGCGCGCGCCGCGGGCTTCTCGACGTCGGTCTCCAACACCGCGGGCACCTTCGTCTGCAACCACGTCTTCTACGCACTGATGCACCGCCTGGCCACGCGGCCCGTCCTCGGGCGCGCGCGCGGCGGCTTCGTGCACGTGCCCTACACGCCCGAGCAGGCGGCCGGCCGCGACGTGCCGAGCATGCCGCTCGCCACGCAGGTGGAGGCGGTGCGCGTGCTCTTGCGCAGCGCGCTGCGCACGCGTGACGACATCCGCGAGAACGCCGGACGCGAGCACTGATACCCGAGCGGCACGGCGTAAATAGTCTTTACGCATGCGGCCGTGGCGGCGACAATCGCCGCTGCCCGTCCGCCGCTCCCGCCCCGTGTCCGATTCCACCGTCTTCCGCCGCCGCAACGTCCTCGCCCTGTTCCAGGCCTATGCCGAGAGCGCGGTGGCCACCGGCACCGCGCCCAAGGGCCTGGAGCAGGCCTTCGCGGCCCACGTCGAGATCTCGCCCAGCATGTGGAGCCAGATCAAGTCCTCGCGTCCGATCGGCGACAAGCTGGCGCGCCAGATCGAGCAGCACTGCGGCAAGCCCGTGGGCTGGCTCGACGAGGAACGCGAGGCGGCCGGCCTGACGCCGGGCGAGCAGCAGTTCCTCGCGCTGGCGCTGCAGGCGTGGCGCGCGACCAGTGCCGATGGGCGCAAGGCGTTGAAGGCGCAGGTGAAGCAGGCGGCGCAGCGCGGCTGAGCTGTCATCCTACGCGAAGCGAAGCGGAGTCGCAGGATCCACCCCGGCCGATGCGCCTCGGCGGGGGTGGATCCTGCGACTGCGCGCAGGATGACGCTTGATGGGCGCAGGGCGGATGCTGGCGTCGCACGCTGGCCACGCACAGATGGC
>JBJMWE010000316.1:0-36109 GCA_045810285.1 Vitreoscilla sp.
GCGGGCGTGACGGCGATCTCCTGCGGCGCCGTGGGGGACAGGATGCGCGTGGCCTCGGCCTGCGCGGCCACGGCGGCGGGGGTGGGCGTCGTGGCGGCCGCCGCCGGCGCCGTGGCCGTGACGGGCGCGGCGGCGTGCGAGAACAGCCCGGCCCGCCACGCCAGGCTGCCGCCGGCCAGCACGACCACGCCGCCCAGGCCGGCGGCCAGCAGGAAGCGCAATCCGTCGCGTGGCGGCGTGCGGGGGGCCGTATGCGAGCGCGACGGCGCCGCGGCTTGCGACGGCGTCACGACCGGACGCCCCGGATGGCCGGTCGCCGCGGGCAGCGCCTCGGCGCGCGGTGCATGCCGGGCCTCGTGGTGGAACTGCGCCTGGGCGCCGGTGCGCGTCTTGAGCGAAGCGTCGGCCATCGACGCGCCCGGGTAGGTGCGCCCCTGCGGCGAGGCGATGCCCGGGTTGAAGCCGCCGCCCACCCGGTGGCGCGGGGGGCCGTCGCGGCGCGCCTCGTCGTCCGGCGGCAGCGTGTGTTCGAACGCCACGTATTCGGTGCGCACCCATTCGGTGTCGATGGCGTCCTGCGCGGCGTCCTCGTCCTCGTCCGTGGCGGCGGCCGCGTCGTCGGCGGCGAGCTGCGAGTCGGTGAACGCGGCGCGCGCCAGTGCCCGGGTGGCCGCCAGCGCGGCCGAGGCGCGCTCGGAGCGCGCGATTTCCTGGTCGATCGACGAGTGCGGCGGCGGTTGCGAGCCCGGATCGTGCGCCAGGAACTCGGTGGTCGGCTCTTCGGCACCCGGCGCGGCCTCGGGGGCTGACGTCGGCCGGGAAACTGGCTGGGTCATGACAGTGCTCGCTACGCTCGGGACGTGAAACCGGCCGCCGGTTCGGATCGAGCAGAACGACTCGCCGGGCATCCCGACGCCAACACCGCTCCCCCCTTGTGCTTCGCCACCGCGCGACCATCCGGTGGGAATTTTCTTGATCCGCAAATTCTCCATGGAATCGCCGGGTTGGCAACAGATATTTACACCCGTGGTGGGCGCCCGTCGCCCCCCGCGGCCGTCTTGCCGCCCGCGAGCGCGATGCTAAACTGCCGGCTTGTCAGGAGAGAGCCCGCTGCCCGCGTTCGCGCGTCGTGGCGAGCCGCCGAAGGCGCAGGGGCCGCAACGCCCCGAACGCTCAGGCAAAAGGACTGACGAGACGCCTGCCGAAACAGGCGTTCCTCACTGGAGAGAGACGATGCGGTCGACGGCCTGGCAGCCGACGACGAGATCGTCCACCGAAGGGGCAAGCGGGGCCGTACACCGGCGCTGCAATCTCTCAGGTAAAGCGGACAGCGAGGGCATTGAGCCGCCCGTACGATCAGGGCGGGACCGACTGCCCTCGAAGGAACCGCCATGTCCGCTGAAACCGCCTCCGCCCCGCTGCTGCAGACCCCGCTGCACGCCCTGCACCTCGAACTCGGCGCCCGCATGGTGCCGTTCGCCGGCTACTCGATGCCCGTGCAATACCCGGCCGGCATCCTGGCCGAGCACCGCCAGTGCCGCCACGAGGCCGCGCTGTTCGACGTCTCGCACATGGGCCAGTTGCTGCTCAAGGGCGACGACGCCGCGGCCGCGCTGGAGACGCTGGTGCCGATGGACATCATCGGCCTGCCGCTGAACAAGCAGCGCTACGCCCTGTTCACGAACGCCCAGGGCGGCATCATGGACGACCTGATGGTCACCCACCGCGACGACGGCCTGTTCGTCATCGTCAACGCCGCGTGCAAGGACGCCGACCTGCGCCACCTGCGCGAGCGCATCGGCAACCGCTGCGACATCGTCACCCAATTCGACCGCGGCCTGCTGGCGCTCCAGGGCCCGATGGCCGTGCACGCGATGGCGCGCCTGTCGCCCGGCATCGAGAAGCTCACGTTCATGACCGGCGCCTTCGTCAAGGTCGGCGGCCTGCCGTGCTACGTCACGCGCTCGGGCTACACCGGCGAGGACGGCTTCGAGATCTCCGTGGCCGCCGCCGACGCCGACACGCTGGCGCGCAAGCTGCTCGAGCAGCCCGAGGTGAAGCCGGTGGGGCTCGGCGCGCGCGACTCGCTGCGCCTGGAGGCCGGCCTGTGCCTGTACGGCAACGACATCGACACCACCACCACCCCGGTGGAAGCGGGCCTCACGTGGGCGATCCAGAAGGTGCGCCGCCCGGGCGGCGAGCGCGAGAACCACTACCCCGGCGCGGACACCATCGCCAGGCAGCTGGCCGTGGGCGGCCGCACGAAGCGTGTCGGCCTCGTCGGCCTCGAGCGCGCGCCCGTGCGCGAGGGCACCCAGATCGTCGACCACCACGGCCACAAGCTGGGCGTCGTCACCAGCGGCACGCTCGGCCCGACCGTCAACCAGCCGGTGGCCATGGCCTACCTGCCCGTCGACCACGCCATCGTCGCGCACGAGGTCTACGCCGAGGTGCGCGGCAAGCGCCTGCCGATGCGCGTCAGCCCGATGCCCTTCGCGCCGCACCGCTACTACCGCGGCTGAGCGTCGCCGTCCTTCCCGTTTCCTTCCCCGACCTTCTTCGCCTTTTTCTCCAGGAGCCTTGCATGACGACCAAGTTCACGACCGACCACGAATGGATCAACATCGAAGATCATGACGCCGCCGTGGTGGGCATCACGCTGCACGCGCAGGACGCGCTCGGCGACGTCGTGTTCGTCGACCTGCCCGCCGTCGGCCGCTCGTTCGCCAAGGGCGAGATCGCCGGCGTCGTCGAGTCGGTCAAGGCCGCGGCCGACATCTACATGCCCGTGTCCGGCGAGGTCGTCGAGGTCAACGAGAAGCTGCGCGACGAGCCGGCACTCGCCAACACCGACCCGCTGGGCGAAGGCTGGTTCTTCAAGGTCAAGATCTCCAACATGGCCGAGTTCGACGAGCTGATGGATCCGCCGGCGTACGACGCGCTGCTCAAGACCCTCTGATCCCGCCCCTGCTTCACCTGCGCGCGACGTGACCGCGTCGCGCCGCGACAGCGCCCACAACGTCCGCGTCCACCCGACGCGCGCCGGGCGCTTCCTGCCTTACCCCCGCACGCCTGGAATTACCCATGTCCCTGACCGCCACCACCCCGCTGGCCGAGCTCGAGAACGCCGCCGAATTCGTCGCCCGCCACATCGGCCCCGAGGCCGCCGACGAAACGCGCATGCTGTCGGCCATCGGTGCCGCCTCGCGCGAGGCGCTGATCTCCGCGCTGGTGCCCCGGAACATCCTGCGCGGCCAGTCGATGGCGATCCCCGACGCCGTCACCGAAGCGAAGGCGCTGGCCGAGCTGAAGGCGGTCGCGGGCAGGAACAAGGTGCTCAAGAGCTTCATCGGCCAGGGCTACCACGGCACCATCACGCCGGGCGTCATCCTGCGCAACATCCTCGAGAACCCGGCCTGGTACACGGCCTACACGCCCTACCAGGCCGAGATCTCGCAGGGCCGCATGGAAGCGCTGCTGAACTTCCAGACCATGGTCACCGACCTCACGGGCATGGCCATCGCCAACGCGTCGATGCTGGACGAGGCCACCGCCGCCGCCGAGGCGATGACGCTGGCCCTGCGCATGGGCAAGAGCAGGTCGCGGGTGTTCTTCGTCGCCGACGACGTGCTGCCGCAGACGATCGAAGTCGTGCAGACGCGCGCCCGGCCGCTGGACATCGAAGTGCTGGTCGGCCCGGCCGACGTGGCCGGCGAGAAGGACTGCTTCGCCGCGCTGTTCCAGTACCCCGGCGTCACGGGCCAGGTGCGCGTGCTCAGGCCGCTGGTCGACGCCGTGCATGCGCGCGGCGGCCTGGTCATCGTCGCTGCCGACCTGCTGGCGCTGACGCTGCTGCAGGCGCCGGCCGAGTTCGGCGCCGACATCGCGTGCGGCAACACGCAGCGCTTCGGCATGCCCATGGGCTGCGGCGGCCCGCACGCCGCCTACCTCGCCACGCAGGATGCGCTCAAGCGCTCGCTGCCGGGCCGTCTCGTGGGCGTCAGCGTCGACACGCACGGCGCGCCGGCCTACCGCCTGGCGCTGCAGACGCGCGAGCAACACATCCGCCGCGAGAAGGCCACGTCCAACATCTGCACGGCGCAGGTGCTGCCGGCCGTCATCGCCAGCATGTACGCCGTCTACCACGGCCCGGAGGGCCTGCGCCGCATCGCGCGCCGCGTGGCGTCGTTCGCCGCGATCTTCGCCGCCGGCCTGGTGCAGCGCGGCCTGTCGGTGGTCAACGCGCACGCGTTCGACACGATCGAGATCGCCACCGGCCCGCAGACCGAGGCCGTGCTGGCACGCGCCGTCGCGGCCGGCATGAACCTGCGCCGCGCCGGCGCGGACAGCGTGTCGGTGACCTTCGACGAGTGCAGCACCCGCGCCTGCCTGACCACGCTGTGGGGCATCTTCGCGCCGGGCCAGGCGCTGCCGTCG
This sequence comes from Vitreoscilla sp., assembly GCA_045810285.1. Classification (GTDB taxonomy): domain Bacteria; phylum Pseudomonadota; class Gammaproteobacteria; order Burkholderiales; family Burkholderiaceae_C; genus Scleromatobacter. The sequence continues at coordinate 4,438 of JBJMWE010000316.1, forward strand.
TTCGACGAGTTCGAGCAGGGCGTCGCGCTGCGCCTGCCCGCCGAGCTGCTGCGCACCAGCGCCTTCCTGACCCACCCGGTGTTCAACACGCACCACAGCGAGACTGAGATGCTGCGCTACATCCGCCGCCTGTCCGACAAGGACCTGGCGCTGGACCGCAGCATGATCCCGCTGGGCTCGTGCACGATGAAGCTCAACGCGACCAGCGAGATGATCCCCATCACGTGGCCCGAGTTCGCGCACGTGCACCCGTTCGCGCCGGCCGACCAGCTGGAAGGCTACCGCCTGCTGAACGACCAGCTGTGCAAGTGGCTGGAGCAGGCCACCGGCTACGCCGGCATCAGCCTGCAGCCCAACGCCGGCTCGCAGGGCGAGTACGCCGGCCTGCTGGTGATCAGGGCCTGGCACGCGTCGCGCGGCGAAGGCGCGCGCGACGTCTGCCTGATCCCCGAATCGGCGCACGGCACCAACCCGGCGTCGGCGCAGATGGTGGGCATGAAGGTCGTCGTGGTGAAGTGCACGACCGAGGGCGAGGTCGACATGGCCGACCTCGAGGCCAAGTGCGTCGCGCACAAGGACGACCTCGCCGCGATGATGATCACCTACCCGTCCACGTACGGCGTGTTCGAGCCGGGCGTCAAGGCGCTGTGCGCGCTGGTGCACCGGTACGGCGGCCGCGTTTACGTCGACGGCGCGAACATGAACGCGATGGTGGGCGTGGCCGCGCCGGGCGAGTTCGGCGGCGACGTGAGCCACCTGAACCTGCACAAGACCTTCTGCATCCCGCACGGCGGCGGCGGCCCGGGCGTCGGCCCGGTCTGCGTGGTGGCCGACCTGGTGCCCTTCCTGCCCGCGCACCGCGCGGCGGGCCTGGGCGCCGGCGAAGACCAGCGTGTCGGCGCCGTCTCCGCGGCCCCGCTGGGCAACGCCGCGGTGCTGCCGATCAGCTGGATGTACGTGCGCATGATGGGCGCGGCCGGCCTGCGCCAGGCCACCGAGACGGCCATCCTCAACGCCAACTACATCGCCGCGCGCCTCTCGCAGCACTACGACATCCACTTCAGCGGCAACATCGCCGGCATCCAGGGCGGCGGCGTCGCGCACGAGTGCATCCTCGACCTGCGCCCCCTCAAGGACAGCTCCGGCATCACCGCCGAGGACGTCGCCAAGCGCCTGATCGACTACGGTTTCCATGCGCCCACGCTGTCGTTCCCCGTGGCCGGCACGCTGATGGTCGAGCCCACCGAGAGCGAGCCGCTGGCCGAGCTCGACCGCTTCTGCGACGCGATGATCGCCATCCGCGCCGAGATCGCCAAGGTCGAGCAAGGCAGCTGGCCGCGCGAGGACAATCCGCTGAAGAACGCCCCGCACACGGCGCAGGCGCTGCTCAAGGCCGAGTGGCCTCACGCGTACTCGCGCGAGGACGCCGCCTACCCGGTGCCGGCGCTGCGCCTGGGCAAGTACTGGTCGCCGGTGGGCCGCGTCGACAACGTCTACGGCGACCGCAACCTGTTCTGCAGCTGTGTGCCGATGTCGGATTTCGCCGAGGCCGCCGCGGCCGAGGCTGCGCAGGCCTGATCCCCATGCCGCCATGCCAATGGCGGCCGGGTCGTATCGTTGAAGTCGCGGTGGGTGCCACGAGCACCTGCCGCGACCGACTGTTTCCGCTGAAGGCATCCCCATGGCAGTCTCGGTTTTCGACCTCTTCAAGATCGGCATCGGCCCGTCGAGCTCACACACGGTGGGCCCGATGCGCGCCGCGCGCATGTTCGTCGCGCGTCTCGCGCACGACGGCACCCTCGCCCGCACCGCGCGCGTGAAGGCCGACATGTACGGCTCGCTCGGCGCCACCGGCAAGGGCCACGGCAGCGACAAGGCCGTGCTGCTCGGGCTGGCCGGGCACGAGCCCGACACGGTCGACATCGAGCAGGTGCCCGTCCTCCTCGACGCCATCCGCTCGCAGCACCGCATCACGCTCAACGGCAGCCGCGAGATCGCGTTCGACGAGGCGACCGACCTCGTGATGCACCGCCGCGAGACCCTGCCCTTCCACGCCAACGGCATGCGCTTCGTCGCGTTCGACGCCGATGGCCACGAGCTCGAGAACCGCGTGTACTACTCGGTGGGCGGCGGCTTCGTCGTCAGCGACGAGGTGGCGGCCGACGGCTCCAAGCAGAAGGTGGTGGCACCCGACACCACCGTCCTGCCCCACCCGTTCCACAGCGGCGACGACCTGCTGCGCCTGTGCGACGAGCACGGCGTGGGCATCGCCGAGCTGATGCGCCGCAACGAGCGCCACTGGCGCACCGACGCCGAGATCGACGCCGGCCTGATGAAGATCTGGACGGTGATGCAGGCGTGCGTGGCGCGCGGCTGCCGCACCGAAGGCGTGCTGCCGGGCGGCTTCAAGGTCAAGCGCCGCGCCGCGCAGCTGTACCGCGACCTCACCGTCAACCCCGAAGCCGCGATGCGCGACCCGCTGATGGTGATGGACTGGGTCAACCTGTACGCGCTGGCCGTCAACGAGGAGAACGCCGCCGGCGGCCGCGTGGTCACGGCGCCCACCAACGGCGCCGCCGGCATCGTGCCGGCCGTCCTGCACTACTACACGCGCTTCGTGCCGGGCGCGAGCGACAAGGGCGTGATCGACTTCATGCTGACCGCCGCGGCGATCGGCATCCTCTACAAGGAGAACGCGTCGATCTCCGGCGCCGAGGTGGGCTGCCAGGGCGAGGTGGGCGTGGCCTGCTCGATGGCCGCCGCCGGCCTGGCCGCCGTGATGGGCGGCTCGCCGCGCCAGGTGGAGAACGCCGCCGAGATCGGCATGGAGCACCACCTGGGCCTGACCTGCGACCCGGTGGGCGGCCTGGTGCAGATCCCGTGCATCGAGCGCAACGCGATCGCGTCGGTCAAGGCCATCAACGCGGCGCGCATGGCGATGCGCGGCGATGGCACGCACCACGTCAGCCTGGACAAGGTCATCAAGACGATGCGCGAGACCGGCGCCGACATGCAGACCAAGTACAAGGAGACCGCGCGCGGCGGGCTGGCGGTCAACATCGTCGAATGTTGAGCAACCCGCGAAAAATGCGCGACACTGGCCGACCATGCGACCCCCCTTGTTCCTGGCGGCTCCCCTCCTCGCCCTCGCGGGCTGCGCCACGGCGCCGCCGATGGGCGCCGCCCTCGACGAGGTGCGCATCGACTCGCGCGGCGCCGAGGCCGGCGGCGATTTCTGCGCCGACTTCGCCCTGACCGCCGCCCAGGCACGCTACTTCCTGGCGCGCTCCGTCGTGGTCACGGCGCGCCAGCAGCACGACAACTGGGACATCCTGCCCTGCTACGTGCGTGGCACCGCGCGCTCGGCCAGCGGCCTGTGGCACTGGGAGATCCGCGCCGGCGGCACCGCCACGCTGGAGACGCCGGCCGGCGATGCCGAACTGCGCGGTTGCAGCGACTGCGACGCGGTCCTCGGCCGCCCCGCGGGCCGGCGCCGCCCCTGATTCAGCGCCTGGCGGCGGACGCGGCCTCGGCCGCCGCCGCCTTCTGCGCCTTGTCCCAGTCGTCCACGGCCTTCTGGGCGGCCTGGATTCGGCTGTCGTCCAGCTCCGTCAGGGCCTTGTAGCGCTTGTCGATCGACGCCAGCGCGTCGCGCAGCGCCTGCGCGTTGGACGGGTCGTCGCCGAACTGCTTCTTCGCGCCGGCGATGTCCAGCAGGCGCGCGCGCGCGCGGCCGTCCTTGTCGGCCTGGGCGGCCTGCACCGCCTTCTCCAGCGATTCGCGCCGACGCTGGCGCTCGTAGTTGGCCAGCATCTTCTTGTCGACGTTGGTCTCCACCTTGCCCACCGAGGCCGACGCGGCCGTCTGCACGATTACCGGCGGGGCCACGACGCCGGAGGCCGGCGGCGGATGGCCGTTGGGCACCACGGTCAGCTTCTGCTCGGCCTGCGTGGCGGGACACGGCGTCTGCTGGAACGAGACGGCGCCGTTGGCCGCGGTGCACTTGTACTGGGCGAACGCCGCCGTGGCGGGCATGGCGAGCAGCAGGAGGATCAGGCGGGACGTCATGCCGCCACGTTAGCACCGATGCGCCCGGACGCCGCGGCCGGGGTCGACGGAGGGCGACCGATCGGCGTCGAACGGCGCTGAAGAAGAACAGGTGACTCGACGGAATGATCCGTACGGGTGACAAGCCATGCCCTTGCCCTTCGGCACAACTTGCTGGCGCGGAGCAGACGTCCCGGACGCCACCTGAATTGCGCCTTCGTCGTGTGCGAATCGTGTTGCTTCCCTCGCACGACTATGAATGCTTCGCTGCATCCGCCTTTTGGCGGAGGAAAGCGCCCGTGATGAAACGGCAGCGCAGGAGCATCACTGGCGAAGCTGATAGGCGCAGACCATGATCCCGGCCTTCGTCACGGTGCTCTCGACCAGCGTGAAGTCGGTCTTCCGTACGCCGGGTTCGAACAGGCGACGGCCCTTCCCGAGCACGACCGGATGAATCTGAAGAACGAACTCGTCGACGAGGCGCTTGCTCATGAGTGAACGGACCAGCACGCCACTGCCAAAGATTACAAGTCTCTTGTCATGTTCGGCCTTGAGGCGCCCGACCGCATCTGCGGCATCACCCTGCAGCAGATGGGAGTTTTCCCAGGAAAGGGGCTCGCGCAGGGAGTTGGAAACGACGAACTTGTCCACTGTGTTCAAGATGTCGGTAAACGGATTGGGCTTCGGCATCTTCGGCCACACCTTGGAGAAGTGTTCGTAGGTGCGGCGCCCGGCAAGCTGGGACCATGAAGACCCCATGCGCGCGCCTACGGTTTGCTGAAGTACAGGATCATATTGAGTGCCAGCCCAGCCGCCATATTCGAAGCCGTCTCGCGGATCCTCATCGGGCGAGCCAGGCCCCTGGATGACGCCATCCAGCGTGAAGTGATTGATGGCAACGATCTTGACCATCACTGTTCCTTTCGTGTTTGCGCCTGAATTGCACGGCGCGACGTATCCCACCCGCCCATTGCCTATCCACGGGCAAGCGACGAGCCATTTGACTGCGGCAGAAAAATGCGCAGCCTAAGGCTGGTCGAGTTTGCTGCCCGACAGATCGGTGAAGGCGGCGAACTCAGCGCGATCGCACGCTCCAAGTCAGAAAAGCCGCCGGACGCGGCGTGCGCGAACGGCGGCTCGGGGAGACGGCGGCGACGGCGTCAGGCCATCACGGAATCGGCCTCGGGCTCGGAGTCGGGCTGCGAATCGGGCGCCTTGGCGTTGGGCGGCGCCATCGACAGCTCCTCCGGCGGCCCGCCGTCCTGGATCGGGCGCAGGAAGGCCAGGATCATGAAGCCGAGCATGCCCAGCAGGCCCATGGCCGCCCAGCCGCGGTGGTACTGGTTGGCCGTGGCGTACGACCAGCAGGCCCACACGCTCAGGACGATCGCCACCGCCATCACGCCGGCCACGCCGGCCATCGGCACGCCGGTCATCATCAGCACGATGCCGACCAAGCCCGCGAGCACCGCGCCGACGCAGGCGCCGCGCGAGCTGGCGTCCAGGCGATGCTTGAAGTAGCCCACCCATTGCTCGATGTACGCGTAGATCACCGGCACCACCACCAGCGTCAGCAGCGTGGACGTGATGACGCCGCCGATGATGGCGCGGCCCATCGGCGCCTGCAGTTCGCCGCCTTCGTCGAGCGCGAGCGCGAGCGGGAACATGCCGAACACCATCGCCGCGGTCGTCATGATGATGGGGCGCATCCGGATCTGGCCGGCGCTCAGCACCGCCTCGGCCAGCGTCGCCCCGGCCTTGCGGGCGTGGTTGGCGAAGTCCACAAGCAGGATGGCGTTCTTCGTCACCAGGCCCATGAGCATGATCAGGCCGATCAGCGAGAACAGGTTGATGGTTGAGTGGAACACCTTCAGCGAGATCATCACGCCGATCAGCGACAGCGGCAGCGAGGCCATGATCGCCAGCGGCTGCAGGAAGCTGCCGAACTGGCTGGCCAGCACGATGTAGATGAAGATCAGCGCCAGGCCCAGGGCCGAGCCGATGTTGCCGAAGATGTCGTCCTGGTCCTGCGCGGCGCCGCCGACGAAGAAGCTGTAGCCCGAGGGCAGCACGGTGGCCTTGACGATCTTGTCGATGTCGGCGTTGACCTGGCCCACCGTGCGGCCCGACTTCACGTCCACGCCGGCGTACACGGCCTGGCGGCGCTGCAGGTCCTGGCGCTTGATGACGTCGGGGTTGGTGACGGGCTCGATCGTGGCGACGCTCTCCAGCGCCACCGGCGTGCCGTCCGCGGCGAAGGCCACCGGCAGCTTGTTCAGCTGCGCCACGCTTTCGCGGCTGGACTGCGGCAGGCGCAGCTGCACCTCCACCTGCTGGCCGTCCGGCGTCGTCCAGTAGGTCGACACGTCACCCTGCACGTAGGCGCGCAGGCTGGACGACAGCTGCTGCGGCGTCATGCCCAGCTGGCGCGCGGCGTCCGGGCGCACGCGCACGGCGTACGCCGGCAGTCCGGGCTTGACCGAGGATTCGAAGTCGGTCACGCCCTTGACCTTCCTGATCTTGGCGCCCAGGTCGGCCGTGATCTGGTCGAGCACGGTCGGGTCGGGGCCCAGGATCGAGATGAAGATCGGGCGGTTGCCCAGCGCCACCGAGATGCCCGGCAAGCCTTCGAGGCGCTTGCGGATCTCGTCTTCCACCTGGAACTGGTTGAGCTTGCGTTCGTGGCGCGGCTTCAGGCCGATGCCGATGTAGGCGGTGTTGTGGCCGTTGTCGCCGCCGACCTGCGTGGACAGCGAATCGATCTCGGGCATCGAGCCGATGATGGCCTCGACCTGCTTCATCTTCGCGTCGGCGCGCTGCAGGCTGGTGCCCACGGGCATCGTGATCTGCAGGCCGGTGTAGCTCTGGTCGGTCTGCGGGATGGCCTCGGCGCCGATCGTCGTGGCCAGGCCGATGGCGGCGACGAAGGTGGCCACCGCCGACCACAGCACGATGCCGCGCGGGGTGAGCGTGGCAAAGCGCAGGCGGCGCCTGCCGTGCACCAGGCGCCGGCCATCGACGCCGAAGGCGAAGCCGTAGGCCGGCACCGGCGGCACGAAGACGCGGTAGCGGCGGCCGCTGAACGCCCAGGTGATCAGGCGCTCGTAGACGTTGTGCAGCTTGGCCATGGCCCAGTCGACGGCCCGCATCATGTGGCCCACGCCCCAGATGCGTTGCAGCGTCACGGCCGGCGGATCCTTCCAGACCGACGACAGCATCGGGTCGAGCGTGAAGCTGACGAACAGCGACACGATCACGGCCGACACCACCGTGATGCCGAACGGGAAGAAGAACTTGCCGACGATGCCCTTCATGAAGGCCACCGGCACGAACACCGCGCAGATGGCGAAGGTGGTGGCCATCACGGCCAGGCCGATCTCGTCCGTGCCGCGGCGCGCGGCCGTGTGGTGGTCCTGGCCCATGCCGACATGGCGCACGATGTTCTCGCGCACCACGATCGCATCGTCGATCAGCAGGCCGATGCACAGCGACAGCGCCATCATCGTCATGAAGTTCAGCGTGAAGCCGAACGCGTTGATGGCGATGAACGACGCGATGACGGAGATCGGCAGCGTCAGGCCCGTGATGATGGTCGAGCGCCAGCTGTGCAGGAACAGGAACACGATGGCGATGGTCAGCAGCGCACCTTCGCCCAGCGTCTTCTTCACGCCGTCCAGCGACTGCTCCACCCAGTCGCTGCTGGCGTAGATCAGCTTGAGCTCGACGCCCGGCGGCAGCGACTTGCGCATCTCCTCGGCGGCCGCCTTGATGGCCGCGCCGGTGCGCACGATGTTGGCGTCCTGCTGCTTGAAGATGTTGAACGTGACCGCGGCCTTGCCGTTGATGCGCGACAGCGAGTCGGGCTCCTGCTCGCGCTCGACGAGCTGGCCCACGTCGCCCAGCAGCACCACGCCGCCGCTGGCGTTGCGCGAGACGACGACGTTGGCGAACTGCTTGGGGTCGAGCACGCGGCCCTCGACGCGCACCAGCGAGTCCTCGTTGCGGCTCTGCAGCAGGCCCACCGGCTGGTCGGTGTTGGCGCGCACGAGCGCCGCGCTGACGTCGGCCGGCGTGAGGCCGAAGCCACGCAGGCGCTGCGGGTCGAGATCGATCCGCACCTGGCGCGTGACCAGGCCCAGCGGCGTGACCCGGGCCACGCCCTCGACGCTGGTCAGGCGCTTCTGCACCGTCTGGTCGGCGATCAGCGACAGCTCGCGATCGCTGCGGCCGGTGGCCATCAGCGCGAGCACCACGGTGGGCTGCGCGTTGTCGCCGTCGAAACGGCTGACGAACGGCGGCTTGACGTCGCGGTTGAAGCCGGACTGCACCACCGAGACCTTGTCGCGCACCTCCTGCGTGGCGCGCGTCATGTCGACGGACAGCTTGAACTCGACGACCGTCTCGCTGCGGCCCTCGAAGCTGTTGGAGCGGATCATCTTGACGCCGGCGATGCCGTTCAGCGCATCCTCCAGCGGCTTGGTGATCTCGGTCTCGACGGCGCCGGGCGAGGCGCCCGGGTAGATCACCGAGATGAAGACGACCGGCGGCGAGATGTCGGGCATCTGCTCGACGCCCAGGCGCTGGTACGAGAACAACCCGAGCACGCACAGGGCCACCATGACCATGGTCGCGAAGACGGGGTTGTTGATGGAGACACGCGTCATCCACATGGGAACTCTCCTCGAGTCTTGAGCCGCGGGAACGGCGTGGATCAACGGGCGGTGGTGGTGCCGGCGGCGACCGGCGGCAGCGGCTTGGGCGTGGCGGCGGTCGCGACCGCGACCACGCGCGCCTTCGCGCCCTCGCGCAGGTTGTCGAAGCGCGCGCCCAGCACCGGGGCGTCGGCCGTCAGGCCCTCGAGCACTTCGGCGCGGTTCCTGACCGGGTCGCGGCGGCCCGTGGTGACGGTGCGGCGCAGCAGCTTGCCGTTCTCCACCGTCCACACGTACTCCTGGCCCGACGCCGAGCTGATGGCGCTGATGGGCACCGTCAGCCGCGGCGTGGCATCGCCGATCTGGACCTGCGCCACGGCGTACTGGCCGGCGCGCATCGTCTCCTTCGGGTTCTGCAGCTGCACCACGACGCCGATCGAGCGCGTGCCCGCCTCGGCGGCCGGCGCGATGCGCGCCAGCTTGCCCTCGAGCGGCTTGGCCAGGCCTTCGATCTTCAGCGTCACCGGCATGCCGGTCGACAGCTGGCCCACCTCCTGCGTGCCGACCGTGCCGGCCAGCTCCAGCATGTGCAGGTCGACGATCGTGACGACCTGTTGCTCGGCCGTGACCTTCTCGCCTGAGACGACGTACTTCTTGGACACGATGCCGCTGATCGGCGCGACCAGCGAGGCGTCGCGCAGCGCGACCTGGGCCGAGGACAGCGTGGCTTCGGCCGCGGCTACCTGGGCCTTGGCGCTCTCCAGCGCGGACTTGGAGTTCTCGAGCGCGATCGTCGAGATGAACTTGTCGTTGGCCAGCCCGATGTTGGAATCGTGCGTGCGCTGCGCCTGCGCCAGCGTCGTCTTGACGGCTGCCAGGTTGGCCGCACGCTCGGCGACCTTGCTCTGCAGGTCGCTGACGTCGATGCGGCCCAGCGATTCACCGGCCTGGACGCGCTGGCCTTCCTGCACGTCCAGCTTCAGCAGCGTGCCGGTGGCCTTGGCGCGCACGATGGCCGTGTTGGGTGCCACCAGCGGGCCCGAGAACTCGATGACCTGCGGCAGCGCCACCTGCAGCGGCTTCGCGGCCTCGCTGGGCGTGAAATCGAGCGGCACCTCGCTGGCAGCCGCGCCGGGCGCGTTCGCGGCCATGGCGGCGCTGGCCGGCATGGCGGCGGACCCCTTGCCGGCTTTGATCGCGAAACCCGCGCCGATAGCCACGACGATCACCGCTACCCCGATTACCAAGCGTTTGCGCATGTCCTCTTCCTTCATCTTCTTTCCAGGGGCATCCTGAATTTCGACGGAGTGTGGATCGGCAGGCTGGGCCATGGGGGCGGATTGCGACGAAGTGCTGCTGGGTCGTGACGAGTTGCAGTGCGCCTGGATGAACCGGAAATCCGGCCGACGGACTGCAGGCGACGATGCGCGCGACGCCAGGATCGGCACCGCAGCGGACGCGCCGGCGCCCGGGCGGCGGCGCCGTCCTGAGGATAAGCCGGCGGGGGCCGGTCCGAAAGGCGCGCGACACCCCCCAGACGGGGGTGCGCGGCCGTCACGGGCGCGTCACGCGCGCGGGGCAGACCCGGGGATGGGCGGCTGGTCCAGGTGGACGTCGCCGCACTGCGCACGATGCGCCAGCACGTGGTCCATCACGACGAGCGCGAGCATCGCCTCGACGATGGGCGTGGCGCGGATGCCGACGCACGGGTCGTGGCGGCCGAAGGTCTCGACCATCGCCGGATTGCCGGCGCGGTCGATGGAGCGGCGCGGCGTGCGGATCGAACTGGTGGGCTTGATGGCGATGGACACACGCAGGTCCTGCCCGGTGGAGATGCCGCCCAGCACGCCGCCGGCGTTGTTGCCGACGAAGCCCGCGGGCGTCAGCTCGTCGCCGTGCTCGGTGCCGCGCTGGGCCACGCTGGCGAAGCCGGCGCCGATCTCGACGCCCTTGACCGCGTTGACGCCCATCATGGCGTAGGCGATGTCGGCGTCGAGCTTGTCGAACAGCGGCTGGCCGAGACCCACGGGCATGCCGCGGGCGAGGACCTCGATGCGCGCGCCGCAGGAGTCGCCCGCCTTGCGCAGGTCGTCCATGCGCTGCTCGAGCGCCGGCACGACGGCGGCATTCGGCGCGAAGAACGGGTTCAGCGGGATCTGCGCCTCGTCGACGAACGGGATGGGGATGTCGCCCAGCTGGCTCATCCAGCCGACGAAGGTGGTGCCGCGGTGCTCCTTGAGCCACTTGCGGGCCACGGCGCCGGCCGCCACCATCGGCGCGGTCAGGCGTGCCGACGAGCGGCCGCCGCCGCGCGGGTCGCGCAGGCCGTACTTGCGCCAGTAGGTGTAGTCGGCGTGGCCCGGGCGGAACGTATCGAGGATGTTGCCGTAGTCCTTGCTGCGCTGGTCGGTGTTGCGAATGAGCAGCGCGATCGGGGTGCCCGTGGTCAGGCCCTCGTATACCCCGGAGAGTATCTCGACGGCATCCGGCTCGTTGCGCTGCGTGACGTGGCGCGACGTGCCGGGCCGCCGGCGGTCGAGCTCCCCCTGGATGTCGGCCTCCGACAGGGCCAGGCCCGGCGGGCAGCCGTCGATGACGCAGCCGATGGCCACGCCGTGCGACTCGCCGAAGTTGGTGACGCGAAACAGTTCGCCGAAGGTGCTGCCAGACATGGCTCGATTCTAAGGGGCGCGACGCCGGGCGCCTTCGCGATGCGCGGCGCGCCGCTTCGCGGCCCGGCCACGCTGGCCCGGACGCGACGCCCGGCCCGCCGCCAATGCCGCGCAGGCGTGAAAAAGGGCACGGCGATGCGGCTTATCCGCCCGTCGGGCAGCGCCGATCCAGGGCAAAGTTCCAGGATGCTGTCATCCGGCCCTCGTCCACGCGTCAGGGGAGGCGCGATCGGCGAGCCGCAGGCGGATGCACCGACATGGCCGGCGGCCCTCGCCCGCAGGCCCCCTGCCCGCTCCGTCCTCGTTGCCGGCGCCGGCGTCGTCGCCGCCGTACCCGCCATCGCGGCCCCGGCGGCGCCGATCGACGTGGTCGCCGTGCCGTTGTGGCTGCTCTGGCTGGGCGCCGTCGCGCTCCTGGCCCTGGCGGCCGCCCTGTTCGCGCAGACGGTGCGCACCCGCCGCTCGCTGCAGCGCGAACGCCTCGCCAACCGGCTGATCGACCGCAGCCCGCACCTGGTCTGCGTGCTCGACCCGCAGGGCGCGCTGCGCCACATGAACGGCACCGGCCGGCACTGGCTGCGCGTCAGCCACCCGCAGATCGCCGGCCGCCGCTTCGACGAGATTCCCGAGCTGGGCCTGGACGCCGGCCAGGCGCGCGCGCTCCAGGGCGCCATCGCGCAGGCGGTCGCCGGCACCGACCTCAACCACGAGCTGGCGGTGCGCCGGCCGGACGGCGTCGCGATGACGCTGGACCTGTCGATCCGCGCCATCCCGCGCTCGGGCGGCGCCCCGCCCAACCTGCTGGTCGAGGGCCGCGACATCACGCAGCGCAAGTCCGTCGAGGACAAGCTGCAGCTGGCCGCCGCCGTGTTCGACCAGGCACGCGAGGGCTTCGTCATCGCCGACCGCGACGGCCGCGTCGTCACCGTCAACCAGGCCTTCTGCGAGATCAGCGGCTACGACGCCCACGAGCTGCAGGGACAGCAGGTGGCGGCGCTCGGCTTCGGCATCGGCCGCCGCGAGGTGCGCCGCCAGGTGCGCGGCGCGCTGCAGACCGCCGGCCACTGGCAGGGCGAGGTGCGCACGTCGCGCAAGGACGGCAGCCTCTACACCTGCTGGGCCGCCGTCACGCAGCAGCGCGACGCCGGCGGCACCGTCACGCACTACATCGGCATCCTCAACGACATCACGCAGTTCCGCGAGGTCGAGAGCAACCTGGTGCGCCTGGCGCATGTGGATACCCTCACCGACCTGCCCAACCGCAGCCTGCTGGCCGACCGGGTGGGCCAGCTGACCAGCGTGTCGCGCCGCGACCATCGCCCGTTCGCGCTGATGTTCATGGACCTGGACCAGTTCAAGAACATCAACGACACGCTCGGCCACAGCGTCGGCGATGCGCTGCTGGGCGAAGTGGCGCGCCGCCTGCAGGGCACCTTGCGCGAGATCGACACCGTCGCCCGCCTGGGCGGCGACGAGTACGCCGTGCTGCTCCCCGGCGCCGACGCCGCGGGCGCCGAGCTGGTGGCCTCCAAGCTGCTGGAGCGCCTCGCCGAGCCCTGCATGGTGCAGGGGCACGAACTGAGCATGACGATGTCCATCGGCATCGCCTGCTACCCGTCCGACGGCGACGACTACGAGATCCTGTCGCGCAACGCGGACACCGCGATGTACCGCGCCAAGCACGAGGGCAAGGCGACCTGGCGCTTCTTCGCCGCCGGCATGCAGCAGCGCTCGGCGCGCCAGTTGCAGCTCGAGTCGGCGCTGCGCCGGGCGCTGGAGCGGGGCGAGCTGCTGCTGCACTACCAGCCGCAGCTGGACGGCAACGGCGAGCACCTGGTGGGCGTGGAGGCGCTGCTGCGCTGGAAGCACCCCGAGTTCGGCTTCGTCTCGCCGGCCGAATTCATTCCGCTGGCCGAGACCAGCGGCCAGATCGTGGCGATCGGCGAATGGGTGCTGCGCACGGCCGTCGCCCAGCTCAAGGCCTGGATGGACGCCGGGGTGCCGCCGATGGTGGTGGCCGTCAACCTGTCGGCCGTGCAGTTCCGCCACGCCGGCCTGCCCGACGCCGTGGCGCGCGCGCTCAGCGACGCCGGACTGCCGGCGCAGTACCTCGAGCTGGAGCTCACCGAGAGCGTGACGGCCAACCCGGCGGCCGCCATCGCGATGATGGACGCGCTGCACGCCCTCGGCGTGCGCCTGTCGCTGGACGACTTCGGAACCGGCTACTCGTCGCTGAGCTACCTCAAGCGCTTCCCGCTGCACACGCTCAAGATCGACCAGTCCTTCGTGCGCGACATCGACACCGACCCGGACGACCGCGCCATCGTGCAGGCCATCATCCAGATGGCGCGCGCGCTGAAGCTGAAGACCATCGCCGAAGGCGTCGAGACCGACGCCCAGCACCAGTTCCTGCGCCGCGAGGGCTGCGACATGATGCAGGGCTACCGCTTCTGCCGGCCGATGGACGCGGCGGCGCTCGAGATGTGGATCGCCGGCCGCGAGGCGACGTCGACCGCCGACGCGGTGCCGCTGATCGCGGCCTGAGCAGTAACATAGCGCCATGCCCGTTCCGCGCGCGTCCCGCACCTGGCTGCCCTCGAGGCGGCGGCGCTTCATGACGCGCGTGCACCACTGCGGTCCCCCGGCAGCCCTGGTTCAGTCCTCCGCTGCAACCATTGCCAGGATCGCCACATGCTTGCCCACCATCGCTTCAGACCGCGCCTGCTCGACACGCTGCGCGGCTATCGACGCACGGATTTCCTGGCCGACCTCGGCGCCGGCCTGACCGTCGGCGTCGTCGCCCTGCCGCTGGCCATGGCCTTTGCCATCGCTTCCGGCGTCAAGCCCGAACAAGGCCTGTTCACCGCCATCATCGCGGGCCTGCTGATCTCCGGCCTGGGCGGCTCCAGCGTCCAGATCGGCGGCCCTGCCGGCGCGTTCATCGTCGTCGTCTACGGCATCGTGCAGCGCTTCGGCGTGCCCAACCTGCTGGTGGCCACGATGATGGCCGGGGTGCTGCTGCTCGCCATGGGCTGGCTGCGCGTGGGCGCGCTGGTGCGCCAGATGCCCGTGTCCATCATCGCGGGCTTCACCAACGGCATCGCCGTGCTGATCGCGCTGTCGCAGCTCAAGGACTTCTTCGGACTGCCGATCGCCTCGATGCCGGCAGGCTTCTTCGCGCAGGTCGCCACGGTGGCCAGGCAGCTGCCGCACGCCAACATGCAGGCGCTGCTGCTGGGCGCCGGCTGCCTCGCAGGACTGCTGTTCTGGTCGGGGCTGGCCGTGCAGAAGAACCTGCTCGAGGAGGCCCGCAGCACCAGCCGCTGGCTCCGGTTCGCCACCCGCGTTCCGGGTCCGATCGTCGCCCTGGTCACGCTCACGGCGCTGGCCGGTGCGCTCGACCTGCATGTCGAGACCATCGGCAGCCGCTTCGGCGGAATCCCGCGATCGCTGCCGGCGCTCCAGGCCCCCGCCCTGTCGTGGGACGGCATCCAGCACCTGTTCGTTCCGGCGCTGACCATCGCGCTGCTGGGAGCGATCGAGTCGTTGCTGTGCGCGCGCGTGGCCGACGGCGTCGCCCAGGTGCGGCGCCATGATCCCAACCAGGAACTGATGGCCCAGGGGGTCGCCAACCTCGTCGCGCCGCTGTTCGGCGGCCTGCCCGCCACCGGGACGATCGCGCGCACGCTGACCAACATCCGCGCCGGCGGCCGCACCCCGATGGCCGGCATCCTGCACGCGATCACGCTGATGCTGGTGATGCTGGCGGCCGCGCCGCTGGCCTCGCGCGTGCCGCTGGCGGCGCTGTCGGGCATCCTGCTGTATGTCGCCTGGAACATGCTGGAACCGCGTGAATTCCTGCGCCTGCACAGGGACGGCGTCGAGTACGCCGCCAAGTTCCTCTGCACCTTCGTGCTGACCGTGGTGCTGGACCTGACGGTGGCGGTGGAAGTCGGCCTCGCGCTGGCGTGCGCGCTGTTCGTCTACCGCATGGGCACGCTGTTCGGACTGGAGACCGACACCGCGGCCGACGCCGGCAGCGACGTGCGGGTGCTTCGCATGTATGGCGCCCTGTTCTTCGGCGCCGCGGGCAAGGTGGAGTCGCTCGCCGACGAACTGCCCCCAGGCGTGCGCTGGGTGATCCTGGAGGCGAACTACCTGCTGTCGATCGACACGTCCGGCCAGAGCGCGCTCGAGACGCTGGGCCGGGAACTGGCGCGGCGCGACATCGGATGGATCGTCTGCGGGCTGCATCGCCAGCCGCAACAACAGCTGGACCCCGTGACCACGGCGCACTGGGCGGCACCGCCGGAGCTGTTGCCCGACCTGCCCGCCGCACTGCGTCGCGCCCGGGCGCCGACACCTGCCTGACGGCCGTCGCCGCGCGGGCGGGCCACCGGCCGCTCAGAGCTCGGTCTGGACCTTCGCGTCCTCTTCGGACGGCCAGTCGCGGATGTAGGCCTTGAGCATGCGGTTCTCGAAGTCCTGCGCCTCGACCACCGTGCGGGCCACGTCGTAGAACGAGATCACGCCCATCAGCGTCTGGCCGTTGAGCACCGGCATGTAGCGCGCGTGCCGGCCGAGCATCATGCGGCGCACCTCGTCGATCTCGGTCTCGGGCGTGCACGTGAGCGGCGCGTCGTCCATCACGGAGCGGATGGTGACGCTGCCGAGCGTGCCGCCCTGCCGGACGGTGGCGCGGATGACCTCGCGGAAGGTGAGCATGCCGGTGAGCTCGCCGTGATCCATGACGACGAGCGAACCGATGTCGTGCTCGGCCATCGTGACGACGGCTTCGTGAAGCGGCTGGTCGGGCGAAACGGTGAACAAGGTATTGCCCTTGACACGCAGGATGTCGCTGACTTTCATGGCAACGCCTCCTCGGGGAATCAGTGGGAACAGGGCTTCAACATAGCACACAATCGTGGCGTTGGCGTCACGGTTCATCCCTGCCTCGGGTGATGGCGACGCCCTTGCAACAGTCCCGCAGAAAGCGTCCATGCCCGGCCCGTCCGATCCTGCCTTCGACACCCTCGCGCTGCACGCCGGCGCCGCGCCCGACCCGGCCACCGGCGCGCGCGCCACGCCGCTGCACCTGACCACGTCCTTCGTCTTCGAATCGAGCGAGCACGCGGCCTCGCTGTTCAACATGGAGCGCGCCGGGCACGTCTACAGCCGCATCTCGAACCCCACCACGGCGGTGTTCGAGGAACGCGTGGCGGCGCTGGAAGGCGGCATCGGCGCGATCGCCACTTCCAGCGGGCAGGCGGCGCTGCACCTGGCCATCGCCACCATCGCCGGCGCCGGCTCGCACATCGTCGCCAGCTCCGCGCTGTACGGCGGCTCGCACAACCTGCTGGCCTACACGCTGGCGCGCTTCAGCATCGCGACGACCTTCGTCAAGCCGCGGGACATCGACGGCTGGCGCGCCGCCATCCGCACCAACACCCGATTGCTGTTCGGCGAGTCGCTGGGCAATCCGGGGCTCGACGTGCTGGACATCCCGCGCGTGTCCGCCATCGCGCACGACGCCGGCCTGCCGCTGCTGGTCGACTCGACGTTCACCACGCCGTGGCTGCAACAGCCCTTCAAGCTCGGCGCCGACCTGCTGTACCACTCGGCCACCAAGTTCCTGTCCGGCCACGGCACCGTCGTCGGCGGCGTGCTGGTGGACTCCGGCCGCTTCGACTGGGAGCGCAGCGGGCGCTTTCCCGAGCTCACGGCGCCTTACGCCGGCTTCCACGACATGGTGTTCACCGAGGAGAGCACCGTCGGCGCCTTCCTGCTGCGCGCGCGCCGCGAAGGCCTGCGCGACTTCGGCGCCTGCATGAGCCCGCACACCGCCTGGCTGATCCTGCAGGGCCTGGAGACGCTGCCCCTGCGCATGGAGCGCCACGTGGCCAACGCGCGCAAGGTGGCGCACTTCCTGGCGGCGCATCCGCTGGTGGCGCAGGTCGGCTATCCCGAGCTCGAGTCCCACCCCGACCACGCGCTCGCAAGGACGCTGCTGCCGCGCGGCTGCGGCTCCGTGTTCAGCTTCGACCTGCGCGGCTCGCG
This sequence comes from Vitreoscilla sp., assembly GCA_045810285.1. Taxonomy (GTDB): domain Bacteria; phylum Pseudomonadota; class Gammaproteobacteria; order Burkholderiales; family Burkholderiaceae_C; genus Scleromatobacter. Next base: position 21,866 of record JBJMWE010000316.1, read on the forward strand.
TGCACAAGGCGTCGCCTTCATCGAGGCGCTGCAGCTGTTCTCGCACCTGGCCAACGTGGGCGACTGCCGCTCGCTGGTGATCCATCCCGCATCCACCACGCACTTTCGCATGGACGACGCCGCGCTCGCCGCCGCGGGCATCGGGCCCGGCACCATCCGGCTGTCGATCGGCCTGGAGGACGCCGACGACCTGATCGCCGACCTGAAGACCGCGCTCAAGGCCGCGGAGAGGGCCGTCGCATGAAGGGCGACGTCCAGGGCCGCGCGGCCTACGCCTACACGGGCGGCAAGCCGTTCGCAGCCGACGGGCCGTGCGTCGTCTTCATCCATGGCGCGCTCAACGACCATTCCGTCTGGACGCTGCTGGCGCGCTGGTACGCGCACCACGGCCACCGCGTGCTGGCCGTCGACCTGCCGGGCCACGGCCGCTCGGAGGGGCCGCCGCTGGCCAGCGTGGAGGCGATCGCCGACTGGGTGCTGGCGCTGCTGGACAACGTCGGCGTCGAGCGCGCGTACCTGGTGGGCCACAGCATGGGCTCGCTGGTGGCGCTGGAGGCCGCGGCGCGCGCCCCCGCGCGCGCGAGCGGCCTCGTGATGGTGGGAACGGCCTACCCGATGAAGGTCAGCGACGCCCTGCTCGCCACCGCCCGCGACGACCCGGCGCGCGCCATCGCGATGGTCAACGCGCTCTCCCACTCCAGCCTCGCCAGCAAGCCGTCGTACCCCGGCCCGGGCGCGTGGCTGCGTGGCGGCAGCAGCGCCTTGATGCACCGGATACAAGGTGATGCCGACGGCAACCTGTTCGAGCATGACTTCCGCGTCTGCGACGCGTACGCTGGCGGCATCGAGGCGGCCAAGCGCGTCACCTGCCCGGCCCACCTGATCGTGGGATCGCGCGACGTGATGACACCCGCCAAGGCCACGAAGGAACTCGCGGGCATGCTGAATGCCGCGGTCTCGCGCATCGTTTCAGGGCATGCACTGATGCAGGAAGCCCCGGATGCGGTGTTGAATGCGCTGCGTCAGTCCATCCAGGCCTGAGGCCGCATAACGAACGAGGGGAACGACCATGGCCAACGCAGCCACCGACATCGAATCGCTGCACAGCTTCGCGGAGTTCTATCCGTTCTACCTGAACGAGCACCGCAACGGCACCTGCAGGCGACTGCACTTCATCGGCTCGACGCTGTCGCTGATCTGCCTGTGGTCGCTGATCTGGACGCGCCAGCCGCTGTTCTTCGTCGCGGGCGTGCTGTTCGGCTACGGCTTCGCCTGGGTCGGGCACTTCGTGTTCGAGAAGAACAAGCCCGCCTCGTTCAAGCGGCCGCTCTGGAGCTTCATGGGCGACTGGCGGATGTACTTCGACATCTGGATGGGGAAGGTGGCGATCTGAGCGCCTGGGGTGGCGGCCCGCGGCATGCAGGTGATCGGGTCGGCGATCAGAGGTTCGTCGTGCCGGCGAACGGCGGGTTACGCCTTCGGCTAACCCGCCCTACCCGCCCTGCGCCGCCCGACCGCAAGCTGGGGCGCCGCTGCGAGGGGATCAGGCCGCCGCCTTGGCCTTCACGAGCGGCGCCAGCTGCGTCAGCATCTCGTCGACCATCTCGTCGAGGCCGAACTTCGCCTTCCAGCCCCAGTCCTTCGCCGCCTCGCTGTCGTCGATCGAGCGCGGCCAGTTGGCGGCGATGGCCTGGCGGAAGTCGGGCTGGCAGTCCATCGTGAAGCCGGGGACGCGCCTGGCGATGGCGTCCGCGACCTGGCGCGGCGTGAAGCTGATGGCCGACAGGTTGTAGCTGCCGCGCTGGCGGATCGAATCGGCCGGCGCCTCCATCAGCTCGATGGTGGCGCGCAGCGCGTCGTCCATCAGCATCATCGGGAGGGCCTGGTCCTCCTTCAGGAAGCAGGTGTAGCGGCCATCGCGGAGCGCGGCGTGGAAGATCTCCACGGCGTAGTCGGTCGTGCCGCCGCCCGGGGGCGTCTTCCAGCTGATGAGGCCGGGGTAGCGCAGGCTGCGCACGTCCACGCCGTGGTTCTTGTGGTACCACGCGCACCAGCGCTCGCCGGCCAGCTTGCTGATGCCGTAGATCGTGGTCGGATCCATGACCGTGTCCTGCGGCGTGCCGTCGGCAGGCGTCGACGGGCCGAAGGCGGCGATCGAGCTGGGCCAGAACACCTTGTCCAGCTTGTGCGTGCGCGCCAGTTCGAGCACGTTGAGCAGGCCCGTCATGTTCAGGTTCCAGGCCCACTGCGGATGCTTCTCGCCGTTGGCCGACAGCGCCGCCGCGAGCAGGTAGACCTGCGTGACGTGATGGCGCTCGACGACCGCCGTCAGCGCCGCGGCGTCGGTGACGTCCAGCTGCTCGTGCACCAGGCCCGGCGTGCGGCCCGTGGGCGCGACGTCGCTGGTGATCACCGCCTCGACGCCGGCGCGCTGGCTCAGCGCGCCCGCGAGTTCCGAGCCGATCTGGCCGTTGGCGCCGATGATGAGGATGCGGGCACCCGTCATTGCGCGGCTCCCACCAGGCCCAGCTCCTTGCCGGCCTGCGTGAAGGCCTCGACCGCCTTCTCCAGGTGATGCCGGTCGTGCACCGCCGACATCTGCACGCGGATGCGCGCCTGGCCCTTGGGCACGACGGGGAAGAAGAAGCCGACGGCGTACAGGCCCAGCTCCATGATGCGCTGCGACAGCTGCTGCGCCTTGACGGCGTCGCCGATCATGATCGGCACGATCGGATGCTCGCCCGGCTTGATCTCGAAGCCTGCGGCGGTGATGGCCTGGCGGAACCAGGCGGTGTTGTCGGCGAGCTTGTCGCGCAGCTCGGTGCTGGATTCGAGCAGGTCGAGCACGGCCAGCGAGCCCGCGACGATCGCCGGCATCACCGTGTTGGAGAACAAATAGGGCCGCGAGCGCTGGCGCAGCAGCTCGATCACTTCCTTCTTGCCGGTGGTGAAGCCGCCCGAGGCGCCGCCGAGCGCCTTGCCCAGCGTGCCCGTGATGATGTCGATCTTGCCGAACACGCCGCGATGCTCGTGCGTGCCGCGGCCGCGCGGGCCCAGGAAGCCGGTGGCATGGCATTCGTCGATGCCCAGCAGGGCGCCGTACTGGTCGCACAACGCGCGGATCTGGTCCAGCCGCGCGATCGTGCCGTCCATCGAGAACGCGCCGTCGGTGAAGACCAGCTTGAAGCGCGCGCCCGCGGCGTCGGCGGCCTGCAGCTGCGTCTCGAGGTCCGCCAGGTCGTTGTGGGCGTAGCGGAAGCGCTTGGCCTTGCACAGGCGGATGCCGTCGATGATGGAGGCGTGGTTCAGCGCGTCGCTGATGACCGCATCGTCCTCGCCCAGCAGCGGCTCGAACAGGCCGCCGTTGGCGTCGAACGCGGCGGCGTAGAGGATGGTGTCCTCGGTGCCCAGGAAGCGCGCCAGGCGCTGCTCCAGCTCCTTGTGGATGTCCTGCGTCCCGCAGATGAAGCGCACCGAGCTCATGCCGTAGCCGTGCGTGCGCAGGCCCTCGTGCGCCGCCTCGATGACCTTCGGGTGCGAGGACAGCCCGAGGTAGTTGTTGGCGCACAGGTTGATCAGCTCGCGGCCGTCCGCCAGCCTGACCAGCGCGCCCTGGGGCGTGGCGATGATGCGCTCCGACTTGAACAGCCCCGCGGCGCGGATGCCCTCCAGTTCGGCCTGGATGTGTTGGTTGAATGCGGCGACGTCAGCCATGTTCATTGTCCTTCAGGCACAATATTGTTCAATGCAAAATTCGTTGTTCGATATATCGAACGAGAATGCAGTATCGTGAACATCAGCCGATCCGTCAAGCGACGGGCCCCCGGCCAGGACGAAAACCATCATGACCCGCAACCCTGCAGTCGAGCCACCGAAGGTGGGCAATACCCTGGCGGAACTGCGCCAATTGCGCGCGCTGTCGCTGGACGAGTTGTCGCGCCTGGCGGGGGTGTCCAAGTCGATGCTGTCGCAGATCGAGCGCAACCAGGCCAACCCGACGGTGGCGGTGGTCTGGCGGCTGGCGAACGCGCTCGGTGTGCCGCTGGGCCAGTTGCTGGACGGCGAGCGCCCCGCCCTGCCCGCCATCACCACCGTGGCCGGCCACGCCACGCCCTCGCTGCGCAGCCCGGACGGCAAGTGCGAGCTGCGCATCCTGGGCCCGATCGAGCTGGCCGGCCAGTTCGAGTGGTACGAGCTGACGGTGCAGCCCGGCGGGCGGCTCGAGTCGCAGGCGCACGAGCCCGGCTCGCGCGAGCACCTCACCGTGCTGGGCGACGGCCCGCTCGAAGTGCGTTCGGGCACCGACGTCACCACGCTGCAAGCCAACGAGACGGCGCGCTACGTCGTCGACGTGGCGCACGCGATCTCCAATCCGGGCGAGCGTGTCGTGCGCGCCCTGATGGTGGTGGTGCACGCGGGCTGAGAACGCAGGCCGCCCGGCTATTCCGGCTGGCACAGCAGCGGCGCGCAGATCGGGTCGAGCGACACGTCGACCGGCCCCTCGCGGCGCGCGTAGGCCAGCATCTGGTCGCGCATGGCCGAAGGCAGGTCCACCTTCAGCGAGCCCGCCTGGCCCCAGGCCGCCGGGCCCTGGCCGGCCGACGTGAAGCGCAGGCAGACGGTGCCGGCCGCCTGCGCCAGTTCGCCGTCGCGCCCGCGCGCGGGCAGCAGCACGGCGTAGACGTAGCGCTTGCCGGCGGCGTCGCGTTCCAGCGGCAGCGGATCGCGCCAGGCGCCCACGCGCCGGCCCGAATCGCACAGGACCGCCTTCACCTCGGGGTAGGCGTCGGCGTCGTGCGTCTGGCGGAAGATGTCGACGTCGCTCTCGACGCGCACCAGCACATACCCCGTGACGTTCAGCGCGGCGCCCCCGCCGGCGACCTTCTCGCGGTGGTCGACGAAGCGCAGGTCGACCAGGCGGAACGCCCAGCGCTCGTGCAGCAGCGCGAAGGCAGCCGCGGCGACGACCAGCAGCAGCAGGCCGGCCAGGAGCCAGTGACGCCGGCCGGTCGATGGCGTGGCGGAGCGGGAGTCCATCATGGTCGCGTCGGACAAGGTCGCGGGCTCAGGCAGGCAGCACTTCGGCCAGCCGCAGCCCGTCGACGCCCAGCTTGCCGCGTGCGGGCGCCAGCGCCTCGATCGGCGCGAGCAGCAGCACGTCGACGAGCGGGGCCAGCCGCGTGTGCGCGGGATCGCACAGCAGCACGTAGCGCGGCTGGTTCTCCTCGTCCAGGCGACCCACCCAGTCGAGCGTCATCAGCGCCTCCAGCACCGATTCGATCTGCAGCGGATCCATGCGCAGGCGGTCTGCCAGCTCGATGCCGTTCATGCCGTGCTCGCCCGCCTCGCGGCTGCGCTGCAGGCGGCGCACGATGTCGAGCGCGAGCGCGAAGCGCTGGCCCGGCACGCGCCCGTGCTGCACGAGGTTGAGCTTCAGGCTGGGCGCGTACGCGGCGATGACCGCCCCCAGCAGCACGATCACCCAGCCGAGGTAGATCCACAACAGGAAGATCGGCACCGTCGCGAAGGCGCCGTAGATGCTGGAGTACGACGTCATGTGCGTGAGGTACCACCCCAGCGTCCGCCGCGCCACCTCGAAGCCGACCGCCACGAACAGGCCACCCGCCACCGCATGGCGCCACGCCACCGGCGCATGCGGCACGTAGTGGTACAGCGCGCTCATCGCGGTGGCCAGCGCCACGAACTCCAGCAGCGACAGCGAGAAGCTGACGCCGCCCGACATCTGCGTCACCATGCCGCTGGACGCCGAGATGGCGTACGACATCAGCGTCAGGCTCGCGCCCAGGATCAGCGGGCCGAGCGTGACGGCCGCCCAGTAGATCAGCACGCGCTGCGCGATCGGCCGCGGCTTGCGCACGCGCCAGATCGCATTGAGGGTGCGGTCGATCGTCAGGATCAGCGCCATCGCGGTGAAGCCGAGCGCGATCAGGCCGAACGCGCCCAGGCGGCTGGCCTTCGTGGCGAACATCGTGAGCGCGCCCAGCACCGGCTTGGCGATGTTGGGCGGCACCAGCGTCTGCAGGAAGTATTTCTCCAGGCCGGACTGGAAGCTGGAGAACATCGGGAAGGCCGTGAAGACGGCCAGCATCACCGTGAGCAAGGGCACCAGCGAGATCAGCGTCGTGAACGTGAGGCTGCTCGCCGTCAGGCCCAGCCGGTCGTCGCGAAAGCGCGCGCGCAGGGTGCGCAGCGTCTCGAACCAGGGCCAGTTGCGCAGGGTCTGCATGGGGCCGGCGAGCAGCGAGGCCAGCGGCGTGGTCAGCGTCTTGGAAACCGTCATGGCGACTATCATGCCAAACATGGCCGAGCCTCCGTCGACCTCCCCCTCGACGCCCGACCGCGTCACCGCCGCCACGCGCATCGTCGCCGTCGCATCCGCCCTCGCGCTGATCGGGCTGGCGCTCGCCTGGGAGCTCGCCCTGGCGCGCACCGGCCGCGGCACGCTGGCCTTCAAGGCGGTGCCGCTGGTGTTCGCGCTGCCGGGGCTGCTGCGGCACCGCATGTACACGTACCGCTGGGTCAGCCTGCTCGTCTGGCTCTACGTGGCCGAGGCGGTCCTGCGCATCGGCGACCGCTGGCCGTCCAATGCCTGCGCCTGGGCCGAGCTGGTGCTCTCCATCGCGCTGTTCACCGCCTGCGCGACGCAGGTGCGCTGGCGCCACGCGGTGGCCAGGCGCCTGCCGCCGGCCGAGGATCCGCGCGCCACCGCCGGCACCGAGCACTGAAGAAGCTGTGAACGAATCCGACACGCCTGCTCGCCACGTCAAGACGGGCCCGTTCTGCGTTGCAAATGCTCGCCGTAGCCCGAGCTACGGCGGTGCTTTGCGCCTTGATCGGACCCGTTTTGACGCGTCGCTCGGGCGCGCCGGATTCATTCACAGGTTCTGAGATGGCCGCGCTGCTGGACGACTTGCGCGCCATCGTCGGCGCGGCGCACGTGCTGGTGGACGACACCGGCGACGCGCTCGTCGCGTACGAGCGCGACTGGCGCAGGCGCTACCGCGGCCGCGCGCTGTGCGTCGTGCTGCCCGGAACGGCCGGCGAGGTCGCCGCCGTCGTGCGCCGCTGTGCCCGCGAGGACGGCGTCAGCATCGTCGCGCAAGGCGGCAACACGGGCCTGGTGGGCGGCGGCGTGCCTGACGACTCGCGGCGCCAGGTCGTGGTCGGCATGCGGCGCCTGCGCGCCGTGCGGCGCATCGACGTCGACAACCAGACGATCACCGTCGAGGCCGGCCTGGCACTGCAGGAAGTGCAGGCGGCCGCCGCCGACGCCGGCCTGCTGTTCCCGTTGAGCCTCGCCTCCGAGGGCAGTTGCACGATCGGCGGCAACCTCGCCACCAACGCCGGCGGCACGCAGGTGCTGCGCTTCGGCAACGCGCGCGAGCTGTGCCTGGGCCTGGAGGTCGTCACCGCGCAGGGCGAGCTCTGGAGCAGCCTGCACGGACTGCGCAAGGACAACACCGGCTACGACCTGCGCGACCTGTTCGTCGGCAGCGAGGGCACGCTGGGCCTCATCACGGCGGCCACGCTGCGGCTGTTCCCGCGGCCGCGCGCCGGCGTCACGGCCTGGGCCACGTGCCGCACGCTGGCCGACGCCGTCGCCCTGATGCGCCGCCTGCGCACCGATTTCGACGCCGAGCTCGTCGGCTACGAGGCGATGAACGCGGCGTCCCTGGCGCTGGTCGAGCGCCACTTCGAAGCGCTGCGCGTGCCATTGCCCCTGTCGGACGCCGGCGGCACGCCGCTGTGGTCGGTGCTCATCGACCTGGCCTCGCCGCACGAGCAGGCCGCGCTGCGCGAGCGCGCCGAGGCCACGCTCGCGGCGTCGCTCGACGCCACCGAAACGGTCGACGTCGCCGTCCCCGGCAGCGAGGCGCAGGCCCGCGCGCTGTGGCAGCTGCGCGAGGCCATCCCGCTGGCGCAAGGCGTCGAGGGGCTCAACATCAAGCACGACGTCGGCGTGCCGCTGTCGTCACTGGCGGCCTTCGTGGCCGCGGCCGACGCCGCGCTCGAGGCCGTCGTGCCCGGCGCGCGCCACATCACCTTCGGCCACCTCGGCGACGGCAACCTGCACTACAACCTGCAGGCGCCTGCCGGCGGGGAGGCCGCCGGCTTCCTGGCGCGCCACGAGCAGGCCGTCAACGCCTGCGTCCACGACGTCGTCGGGCGCTTCGGCGGCACGTTCTCGGCCGAGCATGGCATCGGACGCCTCAAGCGCGGCGAACTGGCGCTGCGCAAGCCGGCGCCGGCGCTGGCGATGATGAAGGCGATCAAGTCCGCATTCGACCCGCGCGGGCTGCTCAACCCAGGCGTGCTGCTGCCCGATTGAGCGCCACTTGCCTGGACATGTGCAGGCAGGGCCCGGGGTTGCCGGGATTAGCACAGGCCTGCCATTTTTCATCCTGCCGTCATGCAAATCGTGCATGACCGCCCAGCCACTTGGCATTGGATCGCGGCCCGCCCTGCCCCTACAGTCCCGCCACCACGGACGCGCCGGCGGCCCAGGAGGCTCGCACGGCGGCGCACGGAGACAAGTTCCACACATGCATCCCTGCCGAGAATACTGGGGCCAGGACGTCGCCTACGGGTCGCTCGTCACCGGCGAGCCCGCGCAACGCGCCGACCGCTTCGACGCCCGCACCGAGATCTGGATCCTCGACACGCAGGACGCCTCGCGTCCCGCCCCGCATGCCCAGCTAGCGGGCCTGATGCGGCGCATCGCCGGCCTGCCCGCGGGCGAGGAGGCGCTGCGGCAGTCCGCCGCGCACATCAAGGACTTCCTGCAGGCGGGCAAGGCCGCCGCGGCCGCTCCCGCCGGCGCGCCGCCAGGCATGCGCGGCGAATGCGTCGACCAGGACGGACGCATCCTGGGCATCGCCACGCTGCACCGCACGCCGATGCTGCCGCCCGGCTCGTTCGCAGCGGCCGCGGGGGTCGCGAGCCGCGACGAACGCGAGGAAACGTCGGCGCAGCTGTGTGCCGAGTTCATGCGCCATCTCAGCGCGCTGGGCGAGGCCGATGGCGTCTCGCGCATCGACTGGGTGATGGTGCGCGCCACCGGCACCGCCGATGGCGTCCGCTCGCACCTGGGCGCCACGCGCGTGGGCCCGGTGGCGCTCAAGCCGTTTGCACCAGGCGCGGACGACAGCGTCGCGCCGGACGCCGCCTGAATCCGGCCGAACGGGCGCGCGCGGCTACTGCAGCGAGGATTTGGGCGGCACGGCCGCAGGCAGCGTGAAGACCTCGATGCCCTCGTCGGCCAGCGCCTCGCGCTCCTCGGCGGTCGCCTGGCCACGGATCGCCTTGGCTTCGCTTTCGCCGTAGTGGATGCGGCGCGCCTCCTCGGCGAAGCGCGTCCCGACGTCCTCGGTGCTGTTCAGCAGCTCGGCCACCGCGTCGACGAAGCGCTGGACGGCGCCGCCGTGCAGGGCCATGTCGACGGACGGGGCGGCCGCCTCGGCGGCGCCGGCCGCGGCCGCGCGCGCGGGAGCCTGCGCGGGTGCCGGCTCGCGCGCGCCCGAGAGGTTCAGGCGCGGCGCGCTCGGCAGGCGCACCACCTCGGCGTTGCCGCACACCGGGCAATCGAGCAAGCCGCGCTCGCGCTGCGAGCCGTAGTCATCCTCGGAGGCGAACCAGCCCTCGAAGGCATGGCCCGCGGCGCAGCGCAGGTCGAGCACCTTCATGCCGGGTGCTTCACTCGCTCGGCTCCCACGCCGGCGCCCACTGGCCGCTGCGCCACTGCTGCAGCTTGAGCAGCGCCACCAGGGTCTTGGCATCGGTCAGCTGGCCGCTGGCCGCCTGCGCGTGCAGCGCGGCCTCCGGCAGCGTGAAGACCTCCAGGAACTCGCCGGCGTCGAGCTGCTGCGCGCCGGCGACGAGCCCGCGGGCGAACCAGATCTCGATGAACTCGTTGGAATATGCGGGCGCGTTGTGCAGCCGCCCGGCGTATGCCCATTCGCGGGCGGTGTAGCCCGTCTCCTCGAGCAGCTCGCGCTTCGCGCAGGCCAGCGTCGTCTCGTCCGGATCGAGCTTGCCGGCGGGAAATTCCAGCAGCACGTGATCGAGCGGATAGCGGTGCTGGCGCTCCACCACCAGCTGTCCGTCGTCGGTGAGGGGGACGATCATGACGGCGCCCGGGTGCACGATGTGCTCGCGCCAGGCGAGCTGCCCGTCAGGCAGCTTCACCTGGTCGCGGCGCACCTTGAGGAAATGGCCGTCGTAGACGCTCTCGGAGCGCACCAGGCGCTCCACGAGATGGGCGTCGACGCCCTCCTGCGCGCGGATCGGCGAGCCGCCGGCGACGATGGGCTCCGCGTTCTCGTCCTTCACGCGCGCTCCCGATCGGGTTCTTTACGAATTGAGCGCCTTGAAGACCGCTTCGCGGCAGGCGATCATCAGGCCGTCCGGCAGCACGCCGAAGCCGAGTGCGGCCAGGCCGGTGAGCGCCAGCAGCGCCGTGGCGCCGGTTTCGCCGCGGATCGGCGTGGTGTCGGTCGGCTCGTCGAAGAACATCGTCTTGACGATGCGCAGGTAGTAGTACGCACCGATCAGCGACAGCAGCACCGCCACCACCGCCAGCACCACGTAACCCTGGCTGCCGGTACTCACCAGCGCCTGCAGCACGGCCAGCTTCGCGTAGAAGCCGACCAGCGGCGGGATGCCGGCCAGCGAGAACATGAAGATGGCCATCACGCCGGCGATCCACGGCGAGCGCCGGGCCAGGCCCGCGAGGTCGGAGATCTCCTCGCTCTCGAAGCCGTTGCGCGACAGCACCATGATCAGGCCGAACGTGCCCAGCGTCGTCAGCACGTAGGTGATGATGTAGAACAGCGCGGAGCTGTAGCCGTTGCCCGCGTTGGCGGTCGTCACGTTGATGACGGTGGGCGTGAAGCCCAGCAGCATGAAGCCCAGTTGCGCGATCGCCGAGTAGGCCAGCAGGCGCTTCAGGTTCGACTGCGCGATGGCGGCCAGGTTGCCCAGCGTCATCGACACCACCGACAGCACGATCAGCATTTCCTCCCAGTCCTTGGCCTGGCCGGACAGGCCCTCGACCAGGATGCGGAAGGTGATGCCGAACGCGGCCAGCTTGGGGGCGCCGGAGATCAGCAGCGTGACGGCCGTGGGTGCGCCCTGGTAGACGTCGGGCACCCACATGTGGAACGGCGCGAGGCCCAGCTTGAAGGCGAGGCCTGCGACGATGAACACCAGGCCGAACACGAGCACCTGCGGGTTGATCGTGCCCTTGTGCAGCGCTTCGAACGCGGTCGGGATGTCGAGCGTGCCGGTGGCGCCGTACATCATCGACAGGCCGTACAGCAGGAAGCCGCTGGCCAGCGCGCCGAGGACGAAGTACTTCATCGCCGCTTCGGTCGACACCGCATGGTCGCGGCGCAGCGCGGTCAGCGCGTACAGCGACAGCGTCATCAGCTCCAGGCCGACGTACACCACCAGGAAGTTGTTGGCCGAGACCATCACCGAGACGCCCAGCAGCGAGAACATCGCCAGCGACAGGAACTCGCCCTTGAGCAGGTCGCGCGACTTCAGGTACGGGCGCGCGAAGCCCAGCGTGATCATCGTGGCCAGGCCCGCGCAAAGCGCCAGCAGGTGGCCCAGCGGGTCGATCACGACCATGCGCTGCATGCCGTAGCCGGTGCGGCCCGCCTGCAGTTCGCACAGGTGCATCAGCGAGAAGACGAGCAGCGAGGCCTGCGCGATCCAGAAGGTCAGGCCCAGGCGCTTGTCGGAGGCGTTGACGCCGACGAGAGCCACCACCGAGGTCATCAGCAGCAGGAAGATCTCGGGGTAGATCGGCAACAAGGTCATTTCAATCATGGGGATCTTTCCGCGACGCTCAGATCAGCTTGGGCTGGGCGACGTGCTTCAGCAAGGCGTCCACCGAGGCCTGCATGACATCGGTGAAGGGCTTCGGGTACAGGCCCATCGCCAGGACGGCGACGGCCAGCACCGCGAGCATGAAGAATTCGCGGGAGTTGATGTCCTGCAGGCGGCTGACGCTGACCTTGGTCACCGGGCCGAAATAGACGCGCTTGACCATCCACAGCGTGTAGGCGGCACCGAAGATCAGCGCCGTGGCCGACAGCGCGGCGACCCAGAAGTTGAAGCCGGTGGTGGCCAGGATGACCATCCATTCGCCCACGAACCCGGCGGTGCCCGGCAGGCCGCAGTTGGCCATCGCGAACAGCACGGCGAAGGTGGCGAACCACGGCATCGTGTTGACGACGCCGCCGTAGGCCGCGATCTCGCGCGAGTGGACGCGGTCGTACAGCACGCCGATGCACAGGAACATGGCGGCCGACACGAAGCCGTGCGAGATCATCTGGATGATCGCGCCCTGCATGCCCAGGGAGTCGAAGATGAAGAAGCCCAGCGTGCAGAAGCCCATGTGGGCGATCGACGAGTAGGCGACCAGCTTCTTCATGTCGGTCTGCACCATGGCCACGAGGCCGATGTAGACGACGGCGATCAGCGACAGCGTGATGATCAGCCAGGCCCACTGGTGGCTGGCGTCCGGGGCGATCGGCAGCGAGAACCGCAGGAAGCCGTACGCGCCGAGCTTCAGCATGATCGCGGCCAGCACGGCGGAGCCGCCCGTGGGCGCCTCGACGTGCACGTCGGGCAGCCACGTGTGCACCGGGAACATCGGCACCTTGACCGCGAAGGCGGCCAGGAAGCCGAAGAACAGCGCCGTCTGCGCGGTCATCGACAGCGGCAGCTTGTGCCAGGCCAGGATGTCGAAGCTGGCGTTGGACTGGACGTACAGGTAGATGATCGCGACCAGCAGCAGCAGCGAGCCCAGCAGCGTGTACAGGAAGAACTTGAACGACGCGTAGATCCGGTTCGGGCCGCCCCAGACGCCGATGATGATGTACATCGGGATCAGCGTGGCCTCGAAGAACGTGTAGAACAGCAGGCCGTCGACCGCCGAGAACACGCCGACCATGAGGCCGGACAGGATCAGGAACGCGCCCATGTACTGGTTCACGCGCGTGGTGATGACCTCCCAGGCGGAGATCACGACGATCACCGTGATGAGCGCCGTCAGCAACACGAACCACACCGAGATGCCGTCCACGCCCAGGTGGTAGTGCGCGTTGAAGCGCTCGATCCATGTCAGGTCCGTCTGGAACTGCATGCCGGCCTGCGCCGTGTCGAAGCCCGTGATCAGCGGCAGCGTGACCACGAACGACGCGATCGCGAAGACCAGCGACATCCAGCGCACGGCACGCGCGTTGTCGTCGCGTCCCATCGCCAGCAACACCACCCCCGCCAGGATCGGCAGCCAGATGGCCAGGTTCAAAAAGATCATTCTTGTTCTCCGCCGGCTGCGTTCAGTGAGCGATGCTCTGGAAATAAGGCAGGAGCTGCCAGGTCAGCAGTCCGAACACGCCCAGGATCATCACCAGCGCGTACCAGTAAAGGTGTCCGGTCTGCACCAGGCGCACGATGCCGGCCACGAAGCCGACCAGGCGTGCCGAGCCGTTGACGGCCAGGCCGTCGATCAGGCCCTGGTCGCCGCCCTTCCACAGGCCGCGGCCCAGCAGGCGCGCACCGGCGGCGAGGACGTTCTCGTTGAACCAGTCGAAGAAGTACTTGTTCTCGAGGATCACCGTGATCGGACGGAACACCTTGGCGGCCGCTTCGGACAGCTGCGGCTTGACGATGTACATGATGTAGGCCAGCACCACGCCCAGCAGCGCGAGCCAGAACGGCACCGACGCGAAGGCATGCAGGCCCATGCCCACCGCGCCGCCGTGCTCGATGAACTCCTTGGCGAGCTCTTCCATCGCCGGATGGGCCTCGGACTTGTAGGCGATCGCACCGCCGAAGAAGCTGCCGTACAACAGCGGCCTGATGGCGATGAAGCCGATGACCACCGACGGGATCGCGAGCAGCACCAGCGGCAGCGTCACCACCCACGGCGTCTCGTGCGGCTCGTGGTCGTGGTGGTCGTCATGGCCGTGGCCGTGGTCGGCGTGGGCATGATCGTCGTGCGCATGCGCGTGCGCCGCGTGCGCGGGCGCGTGGCCGTGGGCGTCGTGCGAGGCGCCGTGGCCATGGCCATGGCCATGGCCGTGCGCATCGTCCTCTTCCAGCTCCTGCACCGGTTCGTCGTGCTCCGCCGGGAACGGCTTGTTGCGGAAGCGCTCCGGGCCGTGGAAGACCAGGAAGAACATGCGGAACGAGTAGAACGCCGTGACGAAC
>JBJMWE010000317.1:0-6501 GCA_045810285.1 Vitreoscilla sp.
GCATGGCGGAACGTGCTCGCGCGGCAGCCCGGCACGCGCTGGGCGCTGTTCGCCGAGGACACCTTCGACTTCGCCTGCGCGCTGTTCGGCGCCTGGCACGCCGGCAAGACGGTGGTGGTGCCCGGAGACATGCAGGACGACACCGTCGCCCGCCTGCGCGGCGTCGCCGACGGCTTCCTGGGCGACCTGCCGGGCGCGCTCGCGCCGCCCGCGCCCGTGCATGCGGACGCGCTCCGTTTCGAGCCCCTCGATCGCGCGACGACGCGCCTGGTCGTCTACACCTCGGGCACCAACGGCGAACCGCTCGCCATCGCCAAGACGCTGGCGCAGCTCGACGCCGAGGTGCACGCGCTCGAGCTGCGTTTCGGCGCGTTGTGCGACACGGGCCTCGCGCCGGTCAACCTCGACACCGAAGCAATGGCCGGCCTGCAGGATCCGCCCGGCGAGGTCACCACGCCCGTGATCTGGGCCACCGTCACGCACCAGCACATCTACGGCCTGCTGTTCCGCGTGCTGTGGCCGCTGGCCGCGGGCCGCCCGTTCGCCGCCGGGCGCCTGGTGTTCAACGAGGAGATCGCGCAGCGCGTCGCCGGCCCCGCGGTGCTCGTGGCCAGCCCCGCGCACCTGCGCCGGCTGCCCGAGACGGTCGACTGGACGGCCGCGCGCGCCGGGCTGCGCGCGGTGTTCTCGTCCGGCGGCCCGCTGCCGCCCGACGCCGCCGACGCCACGCTGGCGCTGCTGGGCGCCGCGCCGGTGGAGGTGTACGGCAGTTCCGAGACGGGCGGCGTGGCCTGGCGCCAGCGCGCGCGCCACGGCGACACCTGGCAGCCGCTGCCCGGCATCGAGTTCCGCGTCGACGACGGCGAACTCAGCGTGCGCTCGCCGCACCTGCCCGATCGCGAGTGGTACCGCACGGCCGACCGCGCCAGCCCCGGCGCCGACGGCATGGACGGCTTCGAGCTGCACGGGCGCGCCGACCGCATCGTCAAGATCGAGGAGAAGCGCGTGTCGCTCAATGCGCTGGAGCAGCGCCTGGCCGCCAGCGACGACGTCGCCGAGGCGCGCGTGCTGATGCTGGCCGACGAGCGGCCGGTGGTCGACGCCGCCGGCATCACGTTGCCGCACGCGGTGCGACCGGCGGCGGTGGTGGCGCTCAGCGACGCCGGGCGCGCGAAGCTGCAGCGCGTCGGCAAGGCGGCGCTCGTGGCCGAGCTGCGCGCGCTGCTACTCGCCGCGGTCGACCGCATCGCGCTGCCGCGCCGCTGGCGCTTCGTCGACGCGCTGCCCGCCAACGCGCAGGGCAAGAGCACCGAGGCGCTGCTGGGCGCGCTGTTCGCGCCGGCCGGTGCCGCCCGGCCGCCGCGTCCGCAGCCGAAGTGGCGCATCGCCGAGCCCGCGCACGCGCAGGCGTCGATCGCGCTCGACGCGGCGCTGCTGGTCTTCGACGGCCACTTCCCCGGCGCGCCCATCCTGCCGGGCGTCGCGCAGGTGGACTGGGCGATCGCCTTCGCCCGAGAGCGCTTCGACATGCCCGCCAACTTCATCCGCATGGACGCCCTCAAGTTCTCGCAGCCCGCGCTGCCCGGCATGCAGCTCGACCTCGAACTGCACTGGAACGCCGCCACGGCCACGCTGCAGTTCGAATACCGCTCGACCGCCGGCCGCCATTCCAGCGGCCGCATCGTGTTCGCGGAGGCGGCGTGAGCGTCGATCGGGCATCCCGCGCAGGTCGCGCACCCGGCGGCACGGCGCCGTCGACGGACGCGGAGGCCATCCGCGCCTGTGCCGTGATCCCGGTCTACAACCACGGCGACGCGGTGGGCGCCGTCGCGGCCAACGTGCGCGCCAACGGCCTGCACTGCATCCTGGTGGACGACGGCAGCGCCGCCGACTGCGCGGCGGTGCTGGATGCGCTGGCGCAGGCGCCCGACGTCACGCTGGTGCGCCTGGCGCTGAACCAGGGCAAGGGCGGGGCGATGATGGCCGGCCTGCGCGCCGCCGCGGCCGCGGGGTATTCGCACGCGCTGCAGATCGACGCCGACGGCCAGCACGACGCCGGCGACATCCCGCGCTTCCTGGCGTCGGCCGCCGAGCGTCCCGACGCCGTGATCTGCGGCGTGCCGGTGTACGACGAGAGCGTGCCCACGGGCCGCCTGGTCGGCCGCTATGCGACGCACGTCTGGGTCTGGATCAACTCGCTGTCGCTGGAGATCCGCGATTCGATGTGCGGCTTCCGCGTCTATCCGCTCGCGCCGGTCGTCAAGCTGTTCGACGAGGCGCGCCTGGGCCGGCGCATGGACTTCGACCCCGAGGTGCTGGTGCGGCTGCACTGGCGCGGGCTGCGGATCGTGAACATCCCCACGCGCGTCACCTATCCGCAGGACGGCCTGTCGCACTTCCGGCTCGGGCTGGACAACTGGCTCATCTCGAAGATGCACGCCCGCCTCGCGGTGGGCATGCTGCTGCGCTCGCCGCTGCTGCTGTGGCGCAAGGTGGCCTCCCGGTGAGCAACATGCAGCAACGCGAGTCGGGTACCGGGCAGCGCCACTGGTCGTCGATCGGCGAGGAGACCTTCGTCGGCGGCATGTGGCTGCTGTACATGCTGTTCCGCGTCGGCGGGCGGCTGCCGTTCCGCCTGTTCCTCTATCCGGTGGTGCTCTGGTACTGGGCCACGAACCGTCCCGCGCGCGAGGCGTCGCTGGAGTACCTGCAGCGCCTGCAGCAATCCACCGGCGCGCTGGGGCGCGAGCCCGGCCGGCGCGACACGCTGCGCCACTTCTTCTCGTTCGCCGAGACCATCCTCGACAAGATGCTGGCTGTCGGCGGCCGCTACAAGCTCGAGACGATCCGCTTCGTCGGGCGCGAGCCCTTCGAGGCCATGGTGCGCGCCGGCCAGGGCGGCCTGCTCGTGACGGCGCACATGGGCTGCCTCGAGATGTGCCAGGCGTCGGCCGACGCCACGCCCGGCATGAAGCTGACGGTGCTGGTGCACACGGTGCATGCCGAGCAGTTCAACCGCATGCTGGAGCGGCTCTCGCCGGGGCGCAGCATCTCGCTGATGCAGGTCACGGAGATCTCGCCGGCCACCGCGGTGCTGTTGTCCGAGCGCGTGGCGCGCGGCGAGTTCGTGGCCATCGCGGGCGACCGCGTGCCCATCATGGCCGGCCGCGCGAGCGCGGTTCAGGTGCCGTTCCTCGGCCGCGACGCGCCGTTTCCCACCGGCGCCTACATGCTGGCGTCGCTGCTGAAGTGCCCGCTGCTGGCGCTCGGCTGCATCCGCCAGGGCGACGCGCACGAAGTGGTGTTCGAAAAGCTCGCCGACCGCGTCGTGCTGCCGCGCGGCGACCGCCTTGCCGGCTGCACCGTGCATGCCGAACAGTTCGCCCGCGGCCTGGAGCGCCTGCTGGCGCGCGCGCCGTACGAATGGTTCAACTTCTTCTCGTTCTGGAACCAGCCGGGCGCGCTTGCCGCCCGGCCCACGCCCCCGCGCCATGACTGAATCCCGATCCCTCCGCTTCGACGGCCGCCCGCTGACCATCGAGGACGTGTGCCTGCTTTCCGAGAGGAAGGCCGACGCCGCGCTCACCGACGACCCGGCGTTTCGCGCGCGCATCCGCCGCGGCTCGGAATTCCTCGAGCGCCTGCTGCGCGAGGATGGCGTCGTCTACGGCGTCACCACCGGCTACGGCGATTCGTGCACCGTCGTCATCCCGCCCGAACTCGTGCCGGAACTGCCGCACCACCTGTTCGCGTACCACGGCGTCGGCCTGGGCCGCATGCTGGATGCGGCCGAGACGCGCGCCGTGCTGGCGGCGCGCCTGCAGTCGCTGTCGCAGGGCGTGTCGGGCGTCAGCGTCGAACTGCTGGAGCAGCTCGCCGCGTTCCTGGAGCACGACGTGCTGCCGCAGATCCCGGCCGAGGGCTCGGTGGGCGCCAGCGGCGACCTGACGCCGCTGTCGTACGTCGCCGCCGCGCTGTGCGGCGAGCGCAACGTGCTGTTCCAGGGCCGCATCCAGCCTGCCGCCGAGGCGCTGGCGGCGCTCGGCCGCAAGCCGCTGCGCCTGCGCCCGAAGGAGGGCCTGGCGATCATGAACGGCACGGCGGTGATGACCGCGCTGGCCTGCCTCGCGTGGCAGCGCGCCGACTACGTCTGCCGGCTCGCGTCGCGGCTGACCGCCTGCAACGTGCTGGCCAGCGCCGGCAACGCGCATCACTTCGACGAGGCGCTGTTCGCCGTCAAGCCGCATGCCGGACAGCAGCGCGTGGCCGCCCGCGTGCGCGCCGACCTCGCCGTCGAGTCCGACAAGCCCGCCGCGCGCAACGAGCAGCGCCTGCAGGATCGCTACTCGCTGCGCTGCGCGCCGCACGTCGTGGGCGTGCTGGAGGACGCGCTGCCGTTCCTGCGCCAGCTGATCGAGAACGAGCTCAACTCGGCCAACGACAACCCCATCATCGACGGCGAGCGCGAGCAGGTGCTGCACGGCGGCCACTTCTACGGCGGCCACATCGCGTTCGCGATGGACAGCCTGAAGAACGCGGTGGCCAACGTCGCCGACCTGCTGGACCGCCAGCTCGCGCTGCTGGTGGACACCCGCTACAACCACGGCCTGCCGTCGAACCTGTCGGGCTCGACCGGGGCGCGCGCGCCGATCAACCATGGGCTCAAGGCGCTGCAGATCAGCGTGTCCGCATGGACGGCCGAGGCGCTCAAGCAGACCATGCCTGCGAGCGTGTTCTCGCGCTCCACCGAGTGCCACAACCAGGACAAGGTGAGCATGGGCACGATCGCCGCACGCGATTGCCTGCGCGTGCTGGAGCTCACCGAGCAGGTGTGCGCCGCGATGCTGGTGGCCGCGCGCCAGGGCGTCGCGCTGCGCTGCGCCCAGGACGGCGTGGTGCCCGGCGCCGTGCTGCAGGCGTTCCAGGCCGATCTCGAGCGCCGCATCCCGTTCGTGGCCGAGGATCGCGCGCTCGACGCCGACCTGATCGCCCTGCTGGTCGCCCTCCGCCAGCGCGCGTGGGGGCTGTACGGCGATGAGTGAGGCCCGCACGCCCGGCAGGCCGGACCTGTCGCACGAGATCGAGGTCGTGCCGCCGTTCTTCGACATCGACTCGATGGACATCGTCTGGCACGGCCACTACGTCAAGTACCTCGAGCTGGCGCGCTGCGCGCTGCTGGAGAAGTTCGACTACGGCTACCTGCGGATGCGCGAATCCGGCTACGGCTGGCCCATCGTCGACCTGCGCCTGAAGTACGTGCGCCCGGCCCTGTTCAACCGGCCGCTGGTCGTGCGCGCCGAGATCGTGGAATGGGAGAACCGGCTCAAGTTCGAGTACGAGATCCGCGACAAGGCGACCGGCGAGAAGGTCAACTCCGCGATGTCCATCCAGGTGGCCGTCGACCTCGCCACGCGCGAGATGCAGTACGTCTGCCCGGGCGTGCTGTGGGAACGGCTGGGGGTGGCGTCGTGAGCCGGCTCGTGCGCGCCGGCGTGCTGGCGGCGCTCGCATTCGCGGGCGCCGTGTCGCTTGCCGCCACGCCTGCGCCGGTCGCGTCGGCGCCGGCGGCCGACGCCGTCCGGCTGGTGCGCGACCGGCTCAAGCTCTCGCCGGTGCTCAAGGGCGAGTTCGAGCAGACCAAGACGCTCAAGGGCTTCAGGAACGCGCTCGTCTCCCGGGGCGAGTTCCTGGTCGCGCGCGGGCAGGGCGTGTGGTGGCACACGCGCGAGCCGTTCGAGACGACGCTGGTCGTGACGAGGACGCGGCTGTTCACGCGCAACCCGGACGGCAGCGTCGCCAACCTGGCGGACGCGCAGGCCGAGCCGGGCGTCCGGCAGGTCAACGAGCTGATCTTCTCGCTGCTGGCCGCCGATCTCGACGCGCTCGCCGACAAGTTCGACATCGCCGCCCAGCCCGTGGGCGCGGCCGGCTGGTCGCTGGTGCTGACGCCGCGCGACCCGGCCGTCGCGAGATTCCTCGTGCGCGCCACGCTCGCGGGCGAGCGCGACGTGCACTCCGTGCGCATCGAGGAGGCGCGCGGCGACGCGACGCAGATCCGCTTCTCGCACCAGCAGCCCGCCGCGGCGCTGGCGCCCGACGAGGCCGCGCGCTTCCAATGACCTGCGCGGACGCGTCGCGCCCCGAGCGTCTGCTGCCCTGGCGGGTGGCGGCGTGGGCGTGGCTCGCGTTCTGCCTCGTGGTGGCGGTCCACCAGTTCTCGTTCTGGCGCTCGATGCACTTCGACACCGACGTGATGGCACTGCTCCCGCAGGACGAGCAGGCGCCCGAGGTGGGCATCGCCACGCGCCAGATGGCCGACCAGGTCACGCGCCAGGTCGTGGTGATGATCGGCGCGCCGGACTGGGCCGGCGCGCAGAAGGCTGCGGATGCCTGGGAGCGCCCGTTGCCGGGCGACCTGCCTGGCGGCGGCCCGCCCCTGCGGGCCAGCGCGATGGCCGGGCCGGACTCGCTGCGCGACACGCTGGCCTTCTACGCACCGTA
>JBJMWE010000318.1:0-6579 GCA_045810285.1 Vitreoscilla sp.
CGGCGTTGATGTTGGGTCGCATCGCGGGCTGCACGCAGCCTTCGAGCATCAGCACCTTGCGCGCGTGCGTGCGCTGGGGCCACAGCCCTTCGCGCACCGCTGCGGCCGCGTCCGGCCTGGCCGGCACCTTGGCCTTGAGCGACTGCGGCAGCAGCGGCCGCATCGCCTGGCCCAGCTTCATGGCCGGCGCGAACAGCGGCGACGTGATGCCCTCGCGCAGCAGCCAGCGCGTCGTGCGCTCGCCCACGGGCCGCCGCACCCTGGCGTCGACGACGCGGCGTCCGATGTCCACCAGCCGGCCGTATTCGACGCCCGACGGGCAGGTCGTCTCGCAGTTGCGGCACGTGAGGCAGCGGTCCAGGTGCAGCTGCGTCGCGCGTGTCGGCTCGGCGCCTTCGAGCACCTGCTTGATCAGGTAGATGCGTCCGCGCGGGCCGTCGAGCTCGTCGCCCAGCAGCTGGTAGGTGGGGCAGGTGGCCGTGCAGAAGCCGCAGTGCACGCACTTGCGCAGGATGGCCTCGGCCTCCTGGCCATCGGGCGTGCCGGCGAATTCCGGGGAAAGATTGGTCTGCATGGGACTCAGGCGTCCTGGAAGCGCATGGGGCGGCCAGGGACGAAGACACGGTGGGGATCGAACGATTCGCGCAGGCGGCGATGGATGGCCAGCAGCGCGGGCGCGAGCGGCGTGGCGTAGCCGGCGCCGTCGCCCACGCCGCCGCTGACGCGGAAGGCGCTGCCGCCGGCGCGCTCGGCGCGATGCATGACGAGGGTGTCCTCGGCCGGCGCGACGATCCAGCGCTGCGCGCCGCCCCATTCGATCAGGGTGTCGAGGAACGACGGCAGCACCGGCGTGGTGGGCGGCAGCGACAGCCGCCACAGCGCGCTGTTCTCGCGCTGCGCGGCCTCGCGGGCCTCGATGAAGAACTCGTCGCGCTGGTCGCGCAGGCCTTCCCAGAACGCCTGGCCGATCGCGGGCGGGATGACCTCGCCGCCGAGGCGCCTGACCGCGGACTCGACCGCCGCGCTTGCGCCCCGCAGGCGGATGGCGAGCGTCTCGCGCCACCACACGCTGGCGTTGAGCGGCAGCGGCTGGCCGGCCCAGGCGTGCAGGGTCTCCAGCGCCTCGGCCTGGCGCATGTCGAAGCGCAGCGTGGTGGTGGCCACCGGCATCGGCAGCACCTTCAGGGAGACCTCGCAGAGGGCGCCGAGCGCCCCCCACGAGCCCGCGGTCAGCCGGGCGACGTCGTAACCCGCGACGTTCTTCATCACCTGGCCGCCGAAGTGCATCAGGTCGCCGCGGCCGTTGAGCAGCAGCACGCCCAGCACGTTGTCGCGCACGCCGCCGAGGGCGGCGCGGCCGGGGCCCGCCAGGCCGGAGGCGACCATGCCGCCGACGGTGCCCGCGAGCCGCCCGTCGGCGTCGGCGAAGCGCGGCGGGTCGAACGGCAGGCACTGGCCGCGCTCGGCCAGCACGCGTTCGACTTCGACCAGCGGCGTGCCGGCGCGCGCGGTGATGACGAGCTCGCTGGGGGAGTAGTCGACGATGCCCGAGTAGGCGCGCATGTCCAGCGTCGCCGCATCGGAGATCACGCCGGCCATGGCCTGCTTGGTGCTGCCGCCGCGGATGCGCAGGATGGCCTTGGCGGCGGCCGCCTGGCGGACGCGTTCGGCCAGGCCGATCAGGGTGTCGTTCATTCCGCGTGTCGTGAATTGGAGATTCGTTGAATGGGTCTGGAGCGAAGAGGTCGCGGCGCCGAATCCTGTCCAAAACGGTCGCAGACTAGGCGCGCCCGCGATGCGATGCCGCGTGGCCTCGTGAGCGGGCGCAACGACGGATGCGGCCGTTTTGGACAGGATTCTTCAACGAATCTCCGATTCACGACACTCAGAATCTTTCCAGTTCGGGAAACGCCAGGGCGCCGCGCTTGACGTGCATGCGGCCGTATTCGGCGCAGCGGTGCAGCGTGGGGATGACCTTGCCCGGGTTCAGCAGGCCCTGCGGGTCGAAGGCGGCCTTGAGCGCGAGCATCTGTGCGCGCTCGGCGTCCGAGAACTGCACGCACATCGAATTGAGCTTCTCGGCGCCCACGCCGTGCTCGCCGCTGATCGTGCCGCCCATGGCCACCGACAGCTCGAGGATCTCGGCGCCGAAGGCCTCGGCGCGCTGCAGCTCGCCGGACCGGTTGGCGTCGAACAGGATCAGCGGGTGCAGGTTGCCGTCGCCGGCGTGGAAGACGTTGCAGCAGCGCAGGCCGAACTTCGTCTCCATGTCGGCGATGGCCAGCAGCATGTCGGCCAGGCGCGCGCGCGGGATCGTGGAATCCATGCACATGTAGTCGGGACTGAGCCGGCCCGACGCGGGGAACGCGTTCTTGCGCCCGCTCCAGAACTTCAGGCGCTGCGCCTCGTTGGCGCTGGTCTCCAGCCGCGTGGCGCCGGCGCGCAGCAGCACGGCCTCCATGCGCGCGATCTCTTCGTCGACCTCCTCGGGCGTGCCGTCGCTCTCGCACAGCAGGATGGCGGCGGCGGCCAGGTCGTAGCCGGCGTGCACGAAGGCCTCCACGGCGGCCGTCATCGGCTTGTCCATCATCTCGAGGCCGGCGGGGATCAGGCCGTCCGCGATGATGGCCGCCACCGCGTCGCCGGCGTGGCGCACGTCGGAGAAGCTGGCCATGATGCAGCGCGCCACCTGCGGCCTGGGCGTGAGCTTGACGACGACCTCCGTGACCACGGCCAGCATGCCCTCGCTGCCGACCACCACCGACATCAGGTCCAGCCCCGGCGCGTCGAGCGCCAGCGAGCCGAACGTGGCGGGGCTGCCGTCGGCCAGGAAGCCGCGTACCTGCAGCACGTTGTGCAGCGTCAGCCCGTACTTCAGGCAGTGCACGCCGCCGGAGTTCTCGGCCACGTTGCCGCCGATCGTGCAGGCGATCTGGCTGGACGGATCGGGTGCGTAGTAGAAGCCGTGCGGCGCGGCGGCCTCGCTGATGGCCAGGTTGCGCACGCCCGACTGCACGGTGGCCGTGCGGGCCCGCGTGTCCACCTTGACGATGCGGTTGAACCTGGCCAGCGACAGCGTCAGGCCGTGCGCGTGCGGCATCGCCCCGCCGGACAGGCCCGTGCCCGCGCCGCGCGCCACCACCGGCACGCGCAGGCGATGGCAGGCCGCGAGGATCGCGGCGACCTGCTGTTCCGTCTCGGGCAGCGCCACGGCCAGCGGGCGCTCGCGGTAGGCCGTCAGGCCGTCGCACTCGTAGGGCGTCGTCTCCTCGTCGCGCCACAGCAGCGCGTGCGCCGGCAAGAGGCCGCGCAGCGCTTCGACCAGCGCCTGCCGGCTCACCGCCGGACGTGCGGGCTCGGGCGCGGGCGCGTCAGGCGCGCGCAGGGCCTCGTCCGCGCGCGGCGGCGTAGACACCGGCACGCCGTGCGGCGCCGAACTCGCCCAGCCGGGGTCGGCGGGCATGGGCAGCGTGTCGACGATGGGCGTCGGCTCAATTCGCACGGGGCTTGGCCGCTCGGGCGGTCTTGCGGGCCGGCGTCTTGCGCGCCGGCGCCTTCTTGGCGGCCGGCTCCTTGCCGTTCGCGGCGCGGGCGCCGGTGGCGCTGGCCGCCTGCGTGGCCGCCGACATCGCCTTGGCCGCCGCGCCCGCCGGCCCCTTGACGGCCTTCTTGAACGTCTCGCCGGCGGCGTCCATGCCTTGCTTCATCATCGCTCCGGCCAGGTTCTTGGCGGCGTCGGTGGCGCTGTCCTTCATCGCCGTGGCGGCCAGCTGCGTGAACTGCTTGGTGAGCGCACCCCACCACTGCATCGGGTCCACGACGCCGGTGGCGGCGACGGCCGGCGGCTCGTTCGCCGCGGCCTTGGGCCTGGCGGCCCTGGCCCGCGCGGCGGGCGCCGGTTCGGGTTCGGGCTCGGGCGTCGGGGCGGGTGCGGCCGCCTTGCCCAGGCCGGCGATGCCGCCCATCGCGGTCCGGGCGGCCTGCATCAGCGCGTCGGCGCCAAGGCTGTTGGCCACCGAGCCGGCGGCGGCGGCGGCGGCCGAGCCGGCCGAGGCCACGGGCGCCACCTTCATCGCGTCGCGCAGGTCGGTCATCTGCACGTTCATCGTCTTGAGCGTGGACAACGTCATGCGCTGCACCTCCAGCGCCTGGATCGTCGTGCCCAGCATGCGGGCGTTCTGCTCGAGCCAGAACTGCACCGTCTTCAGCTCGTCGATGCGCTTCTGCAGCTCCTCGGGATTGAGGGTGGGCGCCACCCACTGGCCCATGCTCGGCAACGCGGAACCGGCGTTCTTCACCAGGCCCTGCAGGAAGTCGAAGCCGGGCACGAGCTTGGCGAAATTCGGGATGTCGGACATGGGAACCTCGTCGGTGGCGGCAGGTGGATGATCCTACGCTTTCGCGGCTCGTTCTTCAGCGGGCGTCGGCGCCGAACGACACGCGCTCGACCTGGAAGCCGCGCGCCTTCAGCAGCGTGGGCAGGCCCAGCGGCCCGACCAGGTGCAGCGTGCCGACCGCCACGAACAGCGACTGCCCCTGGCCGTGCCACTGCACGATGCGCTCGGCCATCAGCGGGTTGCGGTCGCGGATCAGCTTGTCGAAGTCCTCGCGCTGCTCGGGCGTGTCCAGGCAGCCGCACCAGCTCGCGTAGGCGGCGATGTCGTCGACGTCACCGCGCACCCAGTCGCCGGCCAGGCGCTTGAGCATCGCGGGGGCGCGGCCGCCCTCGAGCTCGTCGAGCACGGCGCCGACGGCGCGCGCCGTCTCGGCCGGGTCGTCGCTGACCAGCAGCGCGGCCTGCGACTCGGGCGTCTCGAGCGAGCGCACGGGCTTGCCCATGCCGCGCGCGAGCTGGGCCAGGTTGTTGTCGATGCCGAACTCCGGGAACAACCCGAAGGCGCGGCCCTGCATCACCTCCAGCGTGACGGCCTGCATCTCGGGCCGCAGGGGCGCGAACGCCGCCGGCGCGAGGCAGGCCGCCGCCATGCTCGCCTGCAGGCGCTTTTCCAGCGGCGCGGGCAGGACGGGCGACTCGGGCGTGCGCAGCACGGCCTTCTGCAGGCGCGCGAGGACGGCGGGGTCGGTCAGGTCGAGCTCCAGCGCGATGACGTCGCTCGCCTGCAAGGCGCGCCGCAAGTGCGGACCCGGGTACATCCACGACCAGCGCGCCACGTGGATGGTGCCGTACAGGTACACGGCGTGGCCGTCCCGGGTCGCCTTCCACAGCGGGCCATGGTCGGCGGCCTCGCGCATGCCGGCGGCGGCCATCTCGGGCGTCGGCGCCACCGCGACGGGCGGGCAGCTCGGCGCCGGCGTGGCGCTCGCGTGCGCCGGCCCGCCCGCCACCGCGGCGACCAGGGCCAGCAGCGCGGCCAGCCGGCGCGCCGTCACTCGCATTCGAGCACCTGCTGCTCGATCGCGCCGAACACCGAGTGGTTGTCGCGCTTCATCTCGATGCGGATCACGTCGCCGTACTGCATGAAGCCCGTCTTCGCCTCGCCGTGCTCGATCATCTCGATGGCGCGCTGTTCGGCGATGCAGCTCCAGCCCTTGGCCCAGTCCTTGTTGCTGACCGTGCCGCTGCCCACGATGGAGCCGGCGCGCACGCTGCGCGTCTTCGCGAGGTGCGCGATCAGCTGGCCGAAGTGGAAGGTCATCTCGGCGCCCGCGTCGCACTGGCCGACCTGGCGGCCGTTCCAGGTGCATTCCAGCGGCAGGTGCACGCGGCCGCCCTTCCAGGCGTCGCCGAGTTCGTCGGGCGTCACGGCCACCGGGCTGAACGACGTCGCGGGCTTGCTCTGGAGGAAGCCGAAGCCCTTGGCCAGCTCGGGCGGGATCAGGTTGCGCAGGCTCCAGTCGTTGGCCAGCATCACCAGCCGCACGCCCTCGAGCGCCTGCTCGGGGCTCGCGCCGGGCGCGACGTCGCCCGTGATGACGGCGACCTCGCCCTCGAAGTCGATGCCCCAGTCGGTGCTCGCGAAGGTGGCGGCATCGCACGGGCCGAGGAAGTCGTCGCTGCCGCCCTGGTACATCAGCGGGTCGCCGAAGAAGCTCTCGGGCATCTCGGCGCCGCGGGCCTTGCGCACCAGCTCGACGTGGTTGAGGTAGGCGGAGCCGTCGGCCCACTGGAACGCGCGCGGCAGCGGCGCCATGCACTGCTCCGGCATGAACGGGAAGGCGTGGCGCGTCTTGCCGTGGTTCAGCGCCACCGAGAGATCCTGCAGCAGCGGCGCGATGAAGTTCCAGTCGTCGAGCGCCTGCTGCAGGCGCGTCGCGATGCCGGTGGCGAAGTGGGCCTGCGTGAGGTCGCGCGAGACGACGACCAGCTGGCCGTCGCGCGACCCGTCCTTGTAGGTGGCAAGTTTCATGGAAATGCCCGGTTTCGACGCCGGGTGTTCTGGAAGTGCGATGGCAGTATTGTCCGATGCGGACGCGAACCCTTCCCGGACTGGCGCTGGCGGTGCTGGCGCTGCACGCCCTCGCGTGGCGGATCGCCGTCGGCGGCCTGCCGCCCCTGGCGCTCGCGGCGGCCGGCGTGCACCGGGTCGCGCTCGTGAGTGTGCCGCAGCGGGTGGCGCC
>JBJMWE010000319.1:0-4541 GCA_045810285.1 Vitreoscilla sp.
CGAAGGGTCAGTCTCGCGGCAGCATCCTGGCTGGGTGGGGTGGATCCTGCGACTGCGCGCAGGATGACAGGCGTGGGATGGGCCGGGCGGGGGCGTTGGCGATCCAGGCCTCCAATGCAGCAGCGTCGGAGCGCTCGACCCAATTGGGCGACGGACCAGGCAGAGTGCTTCCCGCATTTCGGCGAAGAACCTTTCTTCGCCTGCCAGAAAGCAAAAAGCCCAACCGTTGCGGGCTGGGCCTGAAGCATTTTCTTCGCTGCGTCCTGGGAAGGATGGCTCCCCGACCTGGGCTCGAACCAGGGACCTACGGATTAACAGTCCGGCGCTCTACCGACTGAGCTATCGGGGAGCAGCGAAGCCTCTCAGTATAGCGACTTTTCCGAGTTCGTCAAAACTTTGCTTCGATTGACGCGTGGAAGGTACGCGGCTCGGTGGGGAAGAGATAGGCGTGTTCGTATTGGTACGGCGACTCGCGCCAGGCACGGCGGTCGAACAGGTTGTCGACGCCGGCGCGCCACGTGAGCGTGCTGCCGCCCAGCGACTGCACGTAGCGCGCGCCGAGGTCCCAGCGCGTCCATCCGGGGATGCGGGCGGAGTCGTCGGGAAAGACCTGGCGCGGGCCCTCGTAGGCCATGTTGGCGAGCACGCTCAGGCCGGGCAGGGCGGCGACGGCGTAGTCGGCCAGCAGCTTCACGGACCGGTTGGGCACGTTGGTGGGAACGGCGCCGACGTCCGGATTGCGCGAGCCTTCGTTGCGCACGCGCTGCGCCATCACGCTGGCGCGCAGCGTCAGCGCGTCGATGCGCGTCTGCGCCTCGCCTTCGATGCCGCGCGAACGCTTGTTGCCGTCGCGCACATGCGTGTACTCGTTGGCGTCGCCCGGATCCTGCGAGGGGTCGGGCAGGACGTCGGTGTACTGCGGCTGCGTGACGTCGTAGAGCGCGACGCCCCACAGGTTCGCGCCGTCGGCATGCTTGAAGCCGCCTTCCCACTGGCGGCTGAGCGTCAGCGGCTGCGGCAGGCCCTTGTCCTTGAAGAACGGGGCATTGGGCGTGACGCTGCTTTCGGCGCCTTCGCCCCAGCTCAGGTAGACCATGTCGTGCGCGTCCAGCTGGCGGCTGAGGGCGATCCAGGGCGTGGTGAACGACTGGCGGTAGTCGGTGGCGGCGGTGGCGTCGCCCGTGGCGGTCGGCGCCGTCTGGCGATGCAGGCGCGTGTGGCGCAGGCCGGCCCAGGCGGACCAGTCACCGCCGAGCTCGATCGCGTCGCGCAGGTAGAACTCGGTGCTGCGTTCGGTGCGGTTGGTGTTGGGCGTACTCGGCGTCGGATCGTCCTGGCTGACGGGGATGATCGTCTGGCCGTCGCTGCTGCCGATGCCCACGAAGTTGTACGCCTCGTCGTTGAAGCGGCCGGTGAACGTCGACTGGAGCACGCCGGCGGTTGCCGCATGGCGCAGCGGGCCCGTCGTGAACCTGCCGTCGACCGAGACGTCGAGGTCGCGCGTCTGGCGGCGCTCGTCGTCGCTGCGGAAATCGTAGAGCGCGAAGGTGCCGTCGGCGGCGAAGCTGTTGCAGGGGACGCAGTCCGCGTCGCCACCGAAGGCGAAGGCGAGGTGGTCGTTGCTGACCAGGCGTTGCTGCAGCGCCTGCACCTTCAGCGTCCAGTCGGGCGCGAGCGCCTGCGTGAAGCGCAGCGACAGCGTGTTGCCCTGGAGCACCACCGGCAGCGACCACGGCTGGTCGTTCAGGTTGATGTGGGGATCGATCGCGTGCGGATCGGGCACCACGCCGCCCCAGGTGCTGAACGCCGGCACGCTGGGCTGCGACTGCACGCTGTGCTCGAACTCGAGCTCCAGCAGGCTGCCGTCGGCGATGCGCCAGTCGGTGGCGAGCGCGGCGAGGCTGCGATGGCCCTTGTCGTCGCGGAAGTTCGGGTCCAGGCGCGTCGCCGACAGGTTCAGGCGCGCGCCGAACTGGCGCTGCTCGCCGAAGCGCTGGCTGAGATCGGCCGCGGCGCCGACGGTGCCCGTCTGCGACCACAGCAGCGAGGCGCTGCGCAGGTCCGCGTCCGGCCGCTTGACGACGAGGTTGACGATGCCGCCCGGCGCGCTGGTGCCCGATTGCATGCCGCTCAGGCCCTTGAGCACCTCGACGCCGGCCTTGTTCTCGAGCGGCAGCGCCGTCTCCGCGTTGATCGGCAGGCCGTCGCGGCGGAAGTTGCGCTGGTTGTCGACCTGGAAGCCGCGCAGCGTGAACGTGGTCCAGTAGCCCACGGCGTTGTACGAGTCGGTGATGCTGGCGTCGATGCGCGTGAGCTCCGACAGCGACGTGGCGCCGAGGTCGGCTAGCGCCTTGCCGTCGATGACGTCGGCCTGGATCGGCGTGCGCGACAGCGGCTGGCCCCAGCCGGTGACGCCGGCGGTGTCGGACGCGCTGCGTGCGGTGACCTGCACGCTCTGCACGGGCGTGTCGTCGGCGCGCGCCGGGCCGGCGAGCGCGAGGACGGCCGCGGCGAGCGGCGTCAGGAGGGGACAACGGGAACGGGCAACGGAAGCCATCGAGCTCTTTCAAAGCGATGGCAGGGGAACGGAGTCGGGAGACCGGGACGCGGACGGTCCCGTCGGTGCGACCGCTTCCCTGCGCGAGGATTACCTCGGATCGACGCGAGGTCGACCTGGCCGCGAAGGCCAATCAGGTTCAAAGGGACTTTCTCAGCCGGCTCGTGAGAGCCAGCACCCCTAGCGAAAACTCGCCGCCGGACTGCGGCGAGCGGTGAGATTGTGCCCCAAACCGCGGGAAAACGCGGGGCAGGTGTTGCGCGCAGGCCGCTGCGGGCCTGCGCGCCGCGGGCCTCAGGCCTGCGTGTACGCCGTCTTCACGACGGTGAAGAACTCCGCCGCGTAGCGGCCCTGTTCGCGCGGTCCGTAGCTCGATCCCTTGCGGCCGCCGAAGGGCACGTGGTAGTCGACGCCGGCGGTGGGGACGTTGACCATCACCATGCCGGCCTGCGAGTGGCGCTTGAAGTGGGTGGCGTGCTTGAGCGAGGTGGTGGCGATGCCGGCGGACAGGCCGAACGGCGTGTCGTTGGCCTGCGCCAGCGCCTCGTCGTAATCGCGCACGCGGCTGACGCTGACCACCGGGCCGAACACCTCCTCGCGATTGATGCGCATGTGCGGCGCCGATTCGGTGATCAGCGCGGGGCGCATGTAGAAGCCGGCCTGGCCGTCGCCGTTGCGCTCGATGGCCTCGCCGCCGAACGCCAGCTTCGCACCCTCGGCCTGCGCGATGCCCACGTAGTCGAGATCCTGCTTCAGCTGCGACGCGTCGACCACGGGGCCGATGTCGGTGCCCGGCTTGCGCGCGTTGTCGATCCTGAGCGTCCGCAGCTTGTCGATGACGCCCGCCACGAAGCGGTCGTGGATGCCCTCGGTGACGATCACGCGCGACGACGCCGTGCAGCGCTGGCCGGTGGAGAAGAAGCCGCTCTGCACCGCGCAGTTGACGGCGGTGCCGAGGTCGGCGTCGTCCAGCACGATCATCGGGTTCTTGCCGCCCATCTCGAGCTGGAACTTGGCCATGCGGGCCACGCACGCCTGCGCGACGCGCTGGCCCGTGGCGACGGAGCCGGTGAACGTGATGGCGTCGATGCCGCGGTCCTCCAGCATCGTCGCGCCCACCTGCGCGCCGCGGCCCATCACCAGGTTCAGCACGCCGGCGGGCAGGCCGCAGCGCGACAGGATCTCGCACAGCGCCCACACCGATCCCGGCACGTGGTCGGCGGGCTTGATGACCACGCAGTTGCCCCACGCCAGCGCCGGCGCGATCTTCCAGGCGGGAATGGCGATGGGGAAGTTCCAGGGCGTGATGATGCCCACCACGCCGATGGGCTCGCGCGTGATTTCCACGCCCACGCCCGGTCGCACGGATGGGAGGGCTTCGCCGCCGGGGCGCAGCGCCTCGCCCGCGAAGAACTTGAAGATGTTGCCGGCGCGCTGCACCTCCCCGATCGCTTCGGGCAGCGTCTTGCCTTCCTCCCGCGCGAGCAGGTCGCCCAGCTCGGCGCGGCGCGCCAGGATCTCCGTGCCGGCGGCGTCGAGGATGTCGAAGCGCTGCTGCGGCGTGCTGGTGCTCCAGGCCGGGAAGGCGCGGCGCGCGGCCGCGATCGCCTCGCGCGTCTGCGCGGCGTCGGCTTGCGCGTAGTCGCCCACGATGTCGCTGGTGTCCGACGGGTTGATGTTGCGCGACGCGCTCGCGCCGTCGACCCACTCGCCGCCGATCAGGTTCTTGAACATGCCAGGATCTCCTTTATCTCATCTGTCATCGTACAACATGGCGGCGGTGGGGCGGGTTCACGAAAGGCGTGACCCTACGCCGTCGGCGACCGTCGGCGGCGCTCGCGGCTGTTGGCCAGGTGTGTGCGCATCGCCGCGCGCGCGCCCTCGGCGTCCTGCGCGGCGATCGCGTCGTAGATGCTCTCGTGCTCGCCAT
This sequence comes from Vitreoscilla sp., assembly GCA_045810285.1. Lineage (GTDB taxonomy): Bacteria > Pseudomonadota > Gammaproteobacteria > Burkholderiales > Burkholderiaceae_C > Scleromatobacter. The sequence continues at coordinate 4,488 of JBJMWE010000319.1, forward strand.
TGACGCGGCGCAGGTACTCGCGGCGTTCGGCCGTCATCACCTGGGCCGGCTCCA
>JBJMWE010000320.1:0-8576 GCA_045810285.1 Vitreoscilla sp.
CGCGGGCGCCGCCCCAGTCGAACAGCGGCAGCTCCAGCGAGATCTGGTAGCCACGCTCGCGAGGCGAGCCGGTGCTGCTCTTGTCCGCGTAGCCGGCATCGAAGACATTGATGAAGCCGGTCGTCCGCGCAAGACCCAGCGCGCTGGCGGTCGCCTGGGCGTCGCGCGCTGCGATCTGGATGTCGAGCCGCTGGCCGAGCGCCTGCATCTCTGCGTTCGTCAGTTCGCGCGGAGTCCTGGGCAGTTCCGGCAAGCGATCAGGAAGCGTGAAGCCGAGTTGGCCGTCCTCCAGGCCGAGCCGCCGCACCAGCTGCTCGCGCGCGGTGGTCGCATCCTGTCGGGCCTTCGCGTACTGCGCGACCGTCTCGGCGTAGTAGACCTGCTCACGCGCCTGATCCAGCTTGCTCCAGTTGCCCGCGGCGGTCATCCTGCGAGCAAGTTCCGCCGAGGCGTGCGCGGACTCGTTGACCTGCTCCATGAACGTGGCGGTCTGGCTGGCCGCGACCGCCTCGAAGAAGGCCAGTCGCGCTTCCGCCGCTGTTCGAGTCGCCTCATTGGCGGCGTCCAGCTTGGCTTGCTCGAAGCGGTTGCGCTCGATGCCTCGCCGCAGCGGGATCGTGAGGATGGCGGCGAGGTTCAAGGTCGCACCCCGATCCACTTCCACCTGGCCGGCGCCGCCGACCCGGCTGAAAGTCAGCGACGGGTTCGGCAGCCGTCCGGCCTGGACGAAATCGGCTTCCGCAAGGCCCAGCTCGCTCAACGTCGCCTTCAGGTTGCGATTGTTCAATAGCGCGACCTGGACGGCTGCATCCGCCGTCAGCGGCTGCGACAGGAGGGCGGCCGTCCTGGCGCGATCCTCGTCCGACGGCGCTGCCTTCGTCAGGGCAACGGCCACGCCTGTACGGGCCTGCGCCAGGCGGGACACCTCGTCGAGTCCGCCATCCTGGGTGAAGGTGGCGCAGCCGCTCAGCGCGAGGATGGCCACGACGGCCACTCCGAGCCGGATGCAAGCGATTCGGGGAGATTTCATGCTCGATGGCGCGGCCCATCCGACGCCGTCCAGGAACATGCCGGCCGGCGCACGCGCCCGCCTGTGTGCAGGGAAAATTGCTTTCACACGATGCCTCGGTGACGTGCCGAATGGCACGGTCGATTGTTGTGATTGAGGACGCCACGCCGTACGACGACGGGGCGAGTCGCAAGTCGTCAGCCACGCGGTGGTCAAGCACCGGTCAGGGTGACGCGAACGACAGGGATGCCTGGCTCGAGACCCGGACTCGCGGCCCGGATGACGGTCGACACCGGCGTTCGCCGCCGGCGACGCCCGTGGGCCGGGTCAGTCGAGGGTCGCGCGGGGAGGACGCTCGGGGCCGTCCGTGAGGAAGCTCACGCTGGCCGCGTGGAGCAGGGATCGCACAGCGTCCATTTCGATGCGCGGTGCAGCCACGGTCGCGACCCCGGGCGGGGGCGCCGCCGAGCTGCAGCATGGCGCGCAGACGCTGCAAGCGCCCTTGGCCGGAGAGGCGTGGGCATGCGGATGTGCACCGTCGACCGCCGGGTGGTCGCCGACGGCCGCATCGACCGCGTGCGCGGTGGCCGCCTCGTCGGCGCCGCCGCCTGCGTGATGGTCGTGATGCCCGCCGGCCTGGTCTTGAAGCGCCTCGGGGCCATGGCCATGCGTCGCGAACCCGCAAGAAGGGGTCGCGACCGCATACGCCGCCTGAAAAGGCAGCGCCAACGAGATCAGACAGAGCAGGAGCAGGCGAGCGAGACGGCGCATTCAGGAGGCAAAAGTCCGAGAGGGCCGGCTCCAAGGGCCGACCCAGGCGCATTTCACACCTTGCCACCATAGCAAGGTCAACCTCGTGGTTTCTGGCTGGCGGGATCGCCGCTGCGCAGGGAGTCGTGGCGCTCGGATGTGGCGGCCTCCTGGCTCCCGAGAGCAGCCCCGGTGACGACGCATTCCCTTTCAACTCGACACCCGGCCCCTAGAAGCCGTCTTCCAAATCACCGCCGACACGGCGCAATATCGCCTCGACGCCGCTTCCGGCGCCATCTCCGCGGAGATGCCCATGACCCACGCCTTCGATCCCGGCTACGTGGCCGAGCCCTTCCTCGGCCTGTGCGCCGACTATCCCGAAGCCGACGTCTACCCGCCCGACCAGTTCCGCGTCGAATGGGGCCCGGTGTTCCACCGCGGGCGGCTCGACGGCTCCGCGCGGGTTGTCGTCATCGGGCAGGATCCCGCGCAGCACGAGACGATCGTGCGCCGCATCCTCGTCGGCGAGGCCGGACGGCGCCTGCAGGGGCTGCTGGCCCGGCTCGGCATCACGCGCAGCTACGTCTGCATCAACACGTGGCTGTACAGCGTCTACGGCGACGTCAAGTCGACGACGCAGCACTCGGTGCCGCTGGCCGACTACCGGCATCGGTGGCTCGACGCGCTGCTGGTGGGCACGCAGGTCGAGGCCGTGATCGCGCTCGGCCAGGCGGCCGACAAGGCGTGGGACACGTGGCGGGCCACCCCTTCCGGGCAGGCGTCGCAGGTGGCTTATGCGGCGGTCACGCATCCGACGCAGCCCGAGAGTTCGTCAAAGGGCGACAAGGCCAAGCTCGCGGCGGCCACGGCCAGGCTGCTGCAGAACTGGAACGCCGCGCTCGACCAACTGTGGCCGGCGATCACGCATCCCGACGTCGCCGTGGCGCCGGTGGCCTATGGCAGCGCGTGGGCCGACGGGGATCGCATCGCCATCCCCGAGGCCGACCTCCCCGCGGGCCTGCCGCCGTGGATGCACGAACACGACGGCTGGGCCGCTCGGCTCGGGGCCGACGCGCACGCCAAGCGGCGCGACATCACCATCACGGTGCCGACGGGGATCGTGACGTGAGCGCCCCGGCGCGCCACTGGTTCCCGCTGACCGGCGACCAGCCGGCGCCGGACCTGGATGAGGCGGCCGCCCTCCTCGGACATCGCGCGACGCCCGTCGACCCGCTGGCGGGCCCGCGGATCGCACTCGGCGGGCGTCTCGTGCTGATGGACGATGCCTTCCAGGTCCTGCCCGACGCCGTCCTCTACATCGCCAAGGGCCGCATCGTGGCGGCGCAACCGCGCTCGGCGCCGCCGCCGCCCGGCTTCGAGGCGACGCCCGTCACGGCGACGCACGGCACCGTGTTCCCCGGCTTCATCGAGCTGCACAACCACCTGGCCTATGACGCCCTGCCGCTCTGGAGCCCGGTGCCCAAGCTGTACCAGGATCGCGGCCAGTGGCCGACGCATCCGGACTACCGCCGGCTGATCAGCGGTCCGATGACGGTCATCGGCGAGCACCGCGACGAGGCTGGCCGCCCCGCCCTCCTCGCGCCGCTGGTGCGCTATGTCGAATGCAAATGCCTGCTGGGCGGGTGCACCACGAGCCAGGGCATCATGCTCAACAGCAACGCCGGCGTGCAGCGCTTCTTCCGGGGCATCCTGCGCAACGTGGAGCACACCGGGCAGGTCGACCTGTCGGACGCCGACGCGCGCATCGCCGACGTCGATGCGAAGGACGCGCGCAAGTTCCTGGCGCGCCTCGGCAAGGAGCACAGCTGCTTCCTGCTGCACCTGAGCGAGGGCATCACGCGCGCAGGCGAGGCGACGTCGACGGCGCGCAAGCATTTCCTCGCGCTCGAGGTGGCGCCCGACGAATGGGCGCTCAACCCGACGTTCACCGGCATCCACGCGGCCGGCCTGCTGCCGGAGGACTTCGACGTGCTGCACGCGCACGGCGGGTCGATGGTGTGGTCGCCGCTGAGCAACCTGCTGCTGTACGGCGACACCGCGCGCGTCGACGCGGCCCGCGCGGCCCACGTGCCCATCGGCCTGGGCAGCGACTGGTCGCCCTCGGGCAGCAAGAACCTGCTGGGCGAGATGAAGGTGGCGTGGCTGTACTCGCACCATGTCCTGCACGACCTGTTCAGCCCGCGCGACATCGTCGGGATGGTCACGCGCGACGCCGCCGCCATCCTCAAGTGGCAGGCCGCGCTCGGTACGCTGGAGCCGGGCAAGCACGCCGACCTGTGCGTGATCGATGGCGACGACGGCGACCCGTACGAGGCGCTCGTCCATGCCCGCGAGACGCAGGTCCGGCTGGTCATGATCGAAGGCGTCGCCCGCTACGGCAGGACGTCGCTGATGCACGCGCTGCACGCCGACGGCGAGGCGTTCTCGGTCGGCGGCCAGCCGCGCACGCTGTTCCTGCAGGACGCCGATGGCGACCCGGACGTGGCCGCCGTGCCCTTGTCGACGGCGATCCGCATGTTGACGGACGCCCTGCACACCCTGCCCGCGCTGGCGCGCGCCCTCGAGGCGCCAGGCGTGCCGCACGCCGCCCGCCTGTTGCTGGACGCGGCGCGCCATCCCACCTGGTCGCTGGCCCTGGACGAGATCCAGGACGACGGCGTCGACCTGCGCCCTCGCCTGCCCTACGCCAGCCCGGACGACTTCACCGGACCGCGCATCGTCATGGCGAAGGCCTCGTCGCCACCGCTGTCGGCGCTGCTCGGCTCGATCGAGCTCGACCCGCTGACCGTGGCCGACGACCCGGCCTTCCTGGGCCGCATCGCCGGCGAGCCGAACGTGCCGCCGGCCATCCGGGACGGCCTGGCATCGCTGTACTGACCCCGCGGTCCAAGCTGGACGCGCTATCCGTGAGGCTTCCCGCGCCCGCGCCTCACCGGTAGTCGCGCACGATCTCCAGCAGCTCGCCGAGGTGGCGCTCGTAGTGCTTCCAGCGCGCCACCGACGTCCGGTAGATCGGCTTGCGCACCTGCGCGACGCTGGCGGTGCGCACGATGCGGCGGTTCTCGTGGAAACCCAGGCAGCGCTCGTCCCAGGGCAGCCCGAGATACGCGACGAGCCGGCGCGCCTGGTTCTCGAAATCGGACACCATGGTTTCGTACGAGACGTCCAGGATGCGGCCTGCGGGCAATGCGGCGTGCCAGTGGCGCATCATGTCGTGATACATGACCCAGTATCGTCCCGTCGCGCCCAGGTCATACGCATAGCCGAGGTTGTTGCCGATGAACAGCCGCGAGAAGCACGAGAAGCAGGAATCCATCGGGTCGCGCATCGAATGGATGATGCGCGCGCCGGGAAACATCAGGTGGATCAGCCCCAGGTGCTGGAAGTTGTCCGGCAGCTTGTCGACCACGTGGGTGGCGTCCGGCGCGAGTTCCCGCAGGCGCTGGACATGGCGGCGGCCCCGTTGAAGATAGTCGTCCGTCGAACGGCCGGCCAGGGCCTGCGGAAACCCCGCCAGGCCCGGTTCGCTGTCGGCGTGCAGCGTTTCGGGCAACCAGGTCAGCTCGCCCGCGCCGTGCACGCCCGGCAGCGTCGCCAGCACCTGTTCCAGCAGCGAGGTGCCCGAGCGCGGCATGCCCACGATGAAGACCGGCGTCGGGCCGTCGGCGGCGGCGGGCGGCACGGCATGGGCCGCCAGGTGCTCGCGCGTGAAGGTGGCGACGATGCGGCGCTGCAGGTCGGCGTGCGCGGCCTCGTCCCAGTGCGTGCCCTGGCGCTTGATGCGATTGCCTTGCGCGTACGCCGCGAACGATTCATCGTGGCGCGCGGTGTCTTCCAGCATCTTGCCGACGGTGAACCAGTATCGGGCGCGTCCTTCCTCGGGCATGGCGTCCAGCCGGTGCTGCTGCGAGAGCAACTGCCCGACATGCGGGTCGTCGGGCCGGTAGGTCTTGAACTGCGCCAGGTTGCAATGGGCCTCGACCTGCAGCGGCTGCAACTGCAGCACGCGTTCGAACGCGGCCTTGGCCTCGTCGACGAAGCCTTCGGTGCGCAGGCAGCTGCCGAGATTGTTCAGCGCCTCGACGTAATCGGGCCGCAAGGCCAGCGCCTGGCGGTATCGGGCGATGGCGCGCGCGAACTCCTCGCGTTCCTGCAGCAGCACGCCCAGGTTGTAATGGGCGACGACGAAATCGGGCTTGATGTCGATCGCGCGCACGAAATGCGCCTCGGCTTGCTGCAGGTGGCCGAGCCGCCGCAGGCAGTTGCCGAGATTCGCGTGTGCCTCGGGCAGCCGCGGATCGAGCTCCAGCGCAGCGCGGTAGGCCTTCTCGGCATCGACGAAGCGCTGCTGGGACTCGTGCGCGACGCCCAGCGCGTTGCGCAGCACGGCGTCGCGCGGCATCAGGCTCAGCGCGGCGCGCAGCGGCGCTTCGGCCTCGGCATGGCGCTCCGCGGCCACCAGCAGCAAGCCGAGGTTGGCCTGCGCGGCGGCCAGGTCGGGCCGCAGCGCGGCGGCCTTGCGCATGCACGCGATCGCCTCGTCCGATGCCCCGCGGCCTGCGGCGGCGATGCCCTGCTGCAGCAGCCGGGCCGCCGTGGCGTCGGCGCGGGTTGGATCGATCGGCGGGGCGTCCTGCAGCGTCGTCATGGGAAAGGCGGAGTCGGGCTGGCGGGCTCGCGGTCGCGCGTCTGGCGCGCCGGAGTCGGCGGGTGCCCACGCGGGATGCACGCGGGCTGCGACGCAGTTTGCCATCGGGCCGGGCGCGATCACCCCCGGGAGAGTCCGCGTTTCGCGCTCGCCAAGCTGAGCGCTGCCTGAGCCCGGCCGTGGCCGGCCCGACGCCCGCTCAGCGGACGACGAGCGTCTGGATCGCGTGCGCCGGGATCGACACCTTGGCCTCGTCCCTGCCGACGAAGAAGCGGTAGTCCACCGGCTTGTCGGTGCCGTTCATCACGACGGCGGCGAGCGAGCCGTCGGGGTTCGCGAACGCGGTTGCCAGCAGGTTCGAGCGACTGCTTGCGGCCTCGACGCGATGGGCGCCCGGGCGGATGAACTTCGAGAAGTGGCCGAGGTAGAAGTAGCTGGGCGTGAACGTCAGCTGGCCGGTGCTGGTGTCGGCATGCACCGGCGCGAAGCAGAAGTTGCCGACGTGGTTCGGGCCGCCCTTCTCGTCGAGCAGGATGTTCCAGTCCGTCCAGCCCTCCGCGCCGTTGTTGAAGTCGTTGATCAGCGCCGTGCCGTAGCGCTCGGCGTTGGCGAAGGACTGCATGTTCGCGGGGTCGTAGCCCTCCACGGTCGCCTCGGTCAGCAGCAGGTGCTTGCCGGGCCAGGCGCGCTGCACGGCGCCCACGTTGGCGAACATCGGCGCGCCGCCGGCCCAGGTCTCGTACCAGTGGAAACCCATGCCCCAGGCGTACTTCGAGGCGTCCGGGTCGTCGAAGATCACGCGGGCGCGCTGGGTCATCAGGTCGCGGTTGTGGTCCCACACGATGATCCTGCGATCGCCCAGCCCGGCCTGCGCCATCACCGGGCCGAGGTGGTTCTTCAGGAAGTCGCGCTCTTCCTCGGCGCTGTAGATCATCGACTCCCAGCGCTGCGTGGCCATGGGCTCGTTCTGCACCGTGATGCCCCAGATCGGGATGCCTTCGTTCTCGTAGGCGCGGATGAACAGCGTGTAATAGCGCGCCCAGGCGTCGGCGAACTCCGGCTTGAGCTTGCCGCCCTGCAGCAGGCTGCCGTTGGTCTTCATGAACGCCGGCGCGCTCCACGGGCTGGCGAACGTCAGCAGGTGCCCGCCGGCCGCGGCGATCGCCCGCTTGATCAGCGGGATGCGGAACGCGCGGTCGTGGGCGACGGAGAAGCTCTCGAGCTTCGCGTCGCCGTCGGCCACGTAGGTGTAGCTGGCGCTGCTGAAGTCCGAGCTGTGGATCGTGGTGCGCGCCAGCGTGTAGCCGATGCCGTCCACGGGGTCGTAGTAGGCGCGCAGCAGGTGCGCCTGCTCCGTGGGCGACAGCCTGGCGAACACCTCGGCGCTCGCGTCGGTGATGGCGCCGCCGATCCCCAGCAGGGTCTGGAAGGTCTTGCCGGGGTCGATGAAGACGGAGATGTCGCCCTCGGGCGGCTGCGCGCCGGGCACGAACTTCGAGCTGCTCGCGGCGAGGCGCTCGCTGGTGCCGGCCGCGGTGGTGTGGATCTCCAGCGTGGCGCCGTTGGCGGTGGCCTGGGCCAGGCTGATCGCGCAGGCGACCGCGGCGGGAAGGACGGGGTTCATGGGCTCTCCGGAGGTCGGCGCGCGGCCGTCCGACACGTGGCAGGTTCCTGGCCCGGCCCTCGTTCGGATCGCGCATGTTACCGCTGTTTTGAAAGCGGTTTCAGGCAGGACGGCCGGGCGAGTGTGATCAACGTGATTGGCGGGGGGCGACGTGGGTGTCATCCTGCGCGAAGTCGCAGGATGACAGTGAGGCTCGCTAACATGATCGTCATCCTGCGCGAAGTCGCAGGATCCACGCCGGCTGCGATGTCGGGCCATGTCGGCGGCGACGCGCCCGCAGGGGGGCACCCTGGCCAGCGTGGATCCTGCGACTGCGCGCAGGATGACCGGAGCGAAAGGGATGACCCCGAGCGAAAGGGATGACCCCGAGCGAAAGGGATGACCTGGAGCGAAAGGGATGACCGGAGCGCAAGGGGTGACACCAGGGCCGACGTGGATCCTGCGACCGCGCGCACGATGACACTGAGGCCCGCCGAAAGTTTTTTCGACAGGCCCGTAAGGAACCGCGTGCTCGCCCGACAGAC
>JBJMWE010000321.1:0-2600 GCA_045810285.1 Vitreoscilla sp.
CCGACCGATCACACGCTCATCCTGGTCGACTTCCAGTCGCAGATGGCGTTCGCCACGCAATCCATCAGCATCGTCGAGCTGCGCAACAACGCCGGCCTCGTTGCCAACGCGGCCAAGGAGTTCGGCGTCTCGACGATCGTGACCAGCGTCGCGGAGAAGAGCTTTTCTGGACCGTTCTTCGACGAAGTGCTCGACGCCTTCCCCGGCGCCGAGGTCATCGATCGCACGTCGATGAACACCTGGGAAGACCCCCGGATCTCCGCGCAGGTCAACGCCATCGGCAACGGGCGGCTGGTGTTCGCAGGCCTTTGGACATCGGTGTGCATCGTCGGGCCGACCCTGTCCGCGCTCGACCAGGGTTTCGAGGTCTACGTGATCACGGACGCCTGCGGCGACGTCTCGCACGAGTCCCACGAGCGCGCCGTCGAACGCATGGTGCAGGCCGGCGTGCGGCCGATGACCTCGCTGCAGTACCTGCTGGAACTGCAGCGTGACTGGGCGCGTTCGGAGACCTACGGCAAGACCGTCGGCGTCGCCACGCGCTTCGGCGGCGGCTACGGCATCGGCCTCGACTACGCCAGGCGCATGTTCGGCGGCCACGAGGGCCATTGAGCCGACGGCCCGGTGAAGACGACAAACCAGGAGCTTTGCATGACCAACGACCCGATCAAGATCCTCGTCCAGCACGAGGACCTCCTGCTGCAGGCCGGACTGGCCGCCTTGCTGACGCGCTTCGCCGACCTGGTACTGGCGCACGACGCCGACGCGGCCGTAGACGTCGTCGTCACCGACTACGACGCCGGACTGCGCCACGTGCGACAGAACGCCGCCGTGGGCGCCGGCCCGCGCGTCGTGGTGCTGACGCGGCGCGACAGCGAGCCCGACATCCGGTGCGCGCTGTCGCGGGGCGTCGACGGATACATGATCGTGGGTTGCAGTGTCGACGGCGTCGCCGACGCCGTCCGCGCGGTGCGCCAGGGGCTGCGCCACCTCGATCCCGTGGCCACCCATCGCCTGGCCGAGAGCATGTTCCACGAGCCGCTCACCGGCCGCGAGACCCAGGTGCTGCAACTGGTGGCCACCGGCTGCGCCAACAAGGTGATTGCCGCGCGCCTGCAGATCGGCATCGGCACCGTCAAGACGCACATGCGTTCGGTGCTCGACAAGCTGGACGTCGCGAGCCGCACGGAGGCCGCGGCCGTGGCGCGCCGGCGCGGACTGCTGCGCGAGGCGCAGGGCGTCGCCGCCTGAGCCTCGGAGTGCGGCCTGCGCCGTGCTCAGCGCCGCAGCTCGAAGCCGCGTTCGTCCATGGCGCACGGGATCATGCTCAGGCCCGCGGTCTCGAACGGCGTGCATGCCCGGTTTCCCGCCACGTCTTCCAGTCGCGGGTGCACGACCAAGGCATGGTGGCCGGCGCGCCAGGGCGTCGTCGGCACGAATTCCCAGACGGTCTCACCCTTGCGCAGCGACGCCAGGCCCGCCATCCGCTCGCCGCCGGGCGCCCGCACCCCGATGAGGCCGGCGCTCGACGACGTCAGCGCCGAATCCAGCTGGACCCGCAGGGGCGCTCGGGAACCGACCGCCGGAAGGATCAAGCGCCATTCGCGCGCGAGCAGGCCCTCGTCGCGCGCCTGCGTGACGCGCCAGCGTTTGCGGATCGGCGCCGGCAACTGGGGATCGTCGACGACCAATTCGACGTCATGGCCAGCCTGCAGGGCGCGACCCATCGCCAGGTTGGCGCCGACGCCCGTCTTCACGCGTCCCGGGTGCAGAAGCAACGTGACCGTCCGCCCGCCGTCGCCGGGAAGCGGGAGATCGAGGAAGGCGCCGGCGATCGCCTCACCGTCCTCTTCGACGAGGCGAACGTGAGTCATCGCCAGACCATGTGGCAGCGGATGCGCCAGATGGAGCTCGATGCGCAACAGGTTCTCCGGCACGCTGTCGCCGGAAGGCGTCACCGAGGCCGCGATGGCGACCTGGATCGCGGCGGCTGACGCCAGCGCGGCGGCGCACCCGGTCCGGCGGCAGCGCGCGCTCACGGCGCCGAGCGAGCTGCGAGCTCGGGATAGCCCTCGTCGGTGCGCATGACCTGGTGGGCGCTGCGAAACGGATCACCGGCCCGATAGTGGAAATCGTCGAAGTCGTACTCGTTGACGAAGTCGCTCACGCGCAGGAAGGCACCGACGCGGAACGACACCAGTTGCATCGCGCCCGTCGCCGGCTGGCGGCGGAGGGCGCCGATGAATTGCGCGTCCTGCATCGCGAGCTGGTCGAGGCCGGTGAGTGGCAGGTACGTGGACTTCAGCCCCAGCAGCGGGCTGGCCGGCACCTGGATCGGCGTGGCGAGCGACGGCAGCTTCGCCGCGGCGGCGATCGCCGAGAGCGGCATCAGGTCGGCCGACTTGGCGGAGTTGGCCAGCAGGAGCTGCGGCCCCTGGGCAGTGTCGAAGGCCAGCATGTCCACCGGGGCGCTGCCCCACCCGAGTTCCGCGATCGTCCTTCCCTTGACGTGCGCGCCGTCGACGAGGTCCTTCAGCGGAATCACCACGAGCGGCGTGCAGGTGTACGCCGCCACGAGGCTGGGCACGCCATCGAGGTCG
>JBJMWE010000322.1:0-9739 GCA_045810285.1 Vitreoscilla sp.
AGCAAGGCCGCCCTGCTGCACCTGACCCGGCAGCTCGCCGTGGAACTCGGCGACGTCGGCATCCGCGTCAACGCGATCTGCCCCGGGCCGGTCGAGACGGAGATGGCCAAGCTGGTGCACAGCGTGGCGATCCGCTCCGACTACCAGGACGCGATCCCGCTGGGCCGCTACGGCACGCCCGAGGAGATGGCCAACGCAGTCGGCTTCCTGTGCAGCGCCGACGCCAGCTTCATCAACGGCCAGTTCCTCGCCGTCGACGGCGGCTTCGACGCCGCGGGCGTCGGCCTGCCCACGCTGCGCCGCAACGCCGCGGCGGCCGCCTCGCAATGAGCACCTCCGCGCTGCGCCTGGTCCAGCCGTGGCCGGGGCAGGATCCGGTGGACACCGACGCCAACGCCGAGGCCGACGACGCCGACGACGCCGCCGTCGCGCTCGCGTCCGCGCGCGCGCCCGAGCCCGAGCGGCCCGAGACCGCCGGCGCACAGACGCTGCGCCGCGGCCTGGCCGTCCTGCGGCTGCTCACGCGCGTGGGCCCGGGCGGCTTGCGCATGGGCGAGATCGGCCATCGGCTGGGCCTGAACAAGACGACCGCGATCCGGCTGACGCGCACGCTCGTCGACGAGGGTTTCGTGCTGCACGACCGCGCCGCCGGTCGCTACCGGCTCGGCCCGGAGGCCTTCGCCGTCGGCCTGGCCGCCGAGCCCAGCTACGAGTTGCAGCGCCAGGCCGCGCCGATGCTGCGCGCGCTCGCCGCCGAATCCGGCGACACCGTGTTCTTCACCGTGCTGCACGGCCACGAGAGCATCTGCCTGTCGCGCGACGAGGGCGACTTCCCGATCCGCAACCAGCTGATCAAGCCGGGCGACCGCTGGCCGCTGGGGGTGGGCGCCGGCAGCGCCGCGATCCTGGCCGCGCTGCCCGACGAGACGGTGGCCGACGTGCTGGCGCGCAATGCCGCGGTGCGCGCCGAGAAGTTCCCGCGCTGCAGCGATGCGGCGATCCGCAGCCTCGTGCGCGACACGCGCGACCGTGGCTACTGCCTGCAGCCGGGCATGGTGTTCGAGGACAGCTGGGCGATCGGCGTGGTGGTCTACGACGCCAACGAGGCGCCGGTGGCCTCGATCAGCATCGCGGCGCTGCGCTCGCGCCTCGGGCCGGCGCGCAGCGCGATGCTGGGCAACCGGCTCATGCAGGCGAGCAGGGAACTGACGGCGCAGCTCGCGCGCTGACGCGGCGCGCCGCGTCAGCGCACGGGCGGCGAGCGCCCACGCGCATCCGCGCGCACGGCCGCGTCACGCCCACGGGCATCCACGCCACACCCACGCGCATCCGCGCGCACGGCCGCGTCGCGCTCAAACGCAGCCGCGCGCGCCGTCGCGTCACACCCACGCGCATCCGCGCGCGCGGCCGCCTCAACCAGGCAGTCATCCTGCGCGAAGTCGCAGGATCCACCTCCGCCAGCCAGGCTGCACCGTAGCCGGCGTGGACTCCTGCGACTCCGCTTCGCTCCGCGCAGGATGACGAGTCCGTCGACTCCGCCCAGGACGACAGGACGCGGGCGGCCACGCCGGGCGCCCCCTCGAGGAGCGCCGGGCGATACTTTCCAGGCGGCAGGCGGCGGTCCACGCCTTGACACAGCCCGACCGTCGGCCTCGCTTAAAGTCAACCCCTTGTCTGTTTCGCCGCCACGGCGGCCTGCACCGTGCTCAAGAAGCCTTCCCGGCAACAGTGGATCACCCTCGCGTGGGTCGGCGGATTCGTCGCCTGCGCCCTGCTGGTGGCCCTGATCGCCGCCGTCGTCGTCGTCTCCGAACAGCTGCCGGAGCTCGACGAGATCACCCACTACCAGCCGCGCCAGCCGCTGGAGATCGTCACGCGCGAAGGCATCGAGCTCGCGCAGTTCGGGCCCGAGCGCCGCCGCTTCGTGCCGGTGGGCGAGTTCCCGGACGTGCTCAAGAACGCGCTGATCGCCACCGAGGACGCCGACTTCCGCAACCACAGCGGCGTCAGCATCAAGGGCATCGTGCGGGCGGCGGTGTCCAACCTGCTGCATCACCACCGCCAGGGCGCGTCGACGATCACGCAGCAGGTGGCGCGCAACTTCTTCCTGAGCCGCAAGCAGACCTGGTCGCGCAAGTTCGCCGAGGCGCTGCTGGCGCTCAAGATCGAGCGCCATCTCTCGAAGGACCAGATCCTCGAGCTGTACATGAACCAGATCTACCTGGGCCAGCACGCGTACGGCTTCGAGGCGGCGTCGCTGACCTACTTCGGCAAGCCGTCCAGGCAGCTCAACGCCGCCGAGGCCGCCATGCTGGCCGGCCTGCCGAAGAACCCCGGCGGCGCCGACCCGACCGACCACTTCGAGAAGGCGAAGGCGCGCCAGCTCGTCGTGCTGATGCGCATGCACGAGACGCACGTGCTGGACGACGCGCAGTACGAGGCCGCGAAGAAGCAGCCGCTGAAGATCACCGGCCACTGGTCGCCGCCGGTCAGCGCCGAATACCTCGCCGAGATGGTGCGCCAGCAGGTGGTGCAGCGCTTCGGCGAGGCCGCGTACTCGCAGGGCCTGAAGGTGACGACGTCGCTGATCTCGACCGACCAGGCCGCCGCGCAGGCCGCGGTGCGCAAGGGCGTGATCGACTTCGACCGCCGCCAGGCCTGGCGCGGCCCCGAGGACAACGAGGACCTGCCCGATACCGACGCCGAGATCGACACCGCCGCCGCGGCCGCGCTCCACGACCACCCCGACGACGACGACCTGCACGTGGCCGTCGTCACGCACGCCGGCCCCAAGGAAGTGGTCGTCATCCTGGCCAGCGGCGAGACGCTGCGCCTGAGCGGCGACGCGCTGCGCGGCAGCGGCATCCTCGCGGCGCTGCGTCCCAAGGCCCCCGAGGATCTTGCCATCACGCGCGGCGCCATCGTCCGCGTGATGCGCACCGCGGGCGACGCGAGCTACAAGAGCGAATGGCGCCTGGCGCAATGGCCGGACGTCGAGGGCGCGCTGGTCTCGCTGGACTCCGGCACCGGCCAGGTGCGCGCGCTGGTGGGCGGCTTCGACTTCTCGCACAGCCAGTTCAACCACGTGACCAGTGCGTGGCGCCAGCCCGGCTCCAGCTTCAAGCCGTTCATCTACTCGGCGGCCCTCGAGCACGGCATCCAGCCCGCCACGCAGATCATGGACGCGCCGATCAACATCGACGACGCCCTGACCGGCGGCCGCCACTGGGATCCCAAGGACGACGACGAGCCGCTGATGGGGCCGATCTCGCTGCGCTCGGCGCTCGCCAAGTCCAAGAACCTCGTCAGCATCCGCGTCGTGCAGAACCTGGGCACGAGCGTGGTCAAGAACTGGGCCGCGCAGTTCGGCCTGTCGCCGGAGAAGCAGCCGGACAACCTCACGCTGTCGCTGGGCGCCGGCAGCGTCACGCCGATGCAGCAGGCACGCGCCTATGCGGCGTTCGCCAACGGCGGCTTCGGCGTCACGCCGCGCTTCATCGAGAAGATCACCGACGCGCAGGGCAAGGTGCTGTTCGAGGCGCCCAAGCAGCCCGACACGCCGTCCGAGGACGCGCGCATCATCCCCGCGCGCAACGCCTTCGTGATGGCCAGCCTGCTCAACGAGGTCGCGCGCACCGGCACCGCCGCGAAGGCACAGTCCACGCTCAAGCGTCCCGACCTGTACGGCAAGACCGGCACCACCAACGACGCCGTCGACACCTGGTACGCCGGCTACCAGCCCCGGAACACTACGGTCGAGTGGATGGGCCGCGACGACAACACCAGCCTGGGCGGCCGCGAGTTCGGCGCCACGCTGGCGCTGCCGATCTGGATCGACTACATGCGCTGGGCGCTCAAGGACGTGCCGGTGACCCCCATGCCCACGCCGCCGGGCGTGCAGGACGTGCAGGGGGACTGGCTCTACGACGAGTTCGCGGGGGGAGGCTACATCTCGTACCTGGGCATGGAACCCGGCAATCCGCCGTCGGTGATGGTGGCCGGCGCGCCGCGCGACGCCGCGTCCCAGGCCGCCATCGACGCCACGCCGATGCAGCCGACCAGCCCCAACGCCACCATCCTGCAGCCGACGCCACCGCCGCCGCCCCCCGCGACCGCGCCCAGGAGCAAGCCGGCGTCGTCGGCGCAGTCCGACGACCCGTTCTCGCGGCTGGCTCCGGCGCTGCGCTGAGTCAGGCGCGCCCTGGCCGCGCCCGTTCTGCGCCGCGGATGGCGCGACCCGACGCGGCCGTTCAGCGCCGACGCGCCGCCTGCACCGCGGGCGCGGCCACGGGCGGCGCCTCGCGCGCGACGCCGGTGACGATCGCATTGGCCATCAGTTCGTCCAGCGACGGATACCAGATGGAGGTGGACGGCACCGTACGCACCCGCGCGATGAACTGCTCCGACAGCCCCGCGCTGCGATAGGCCGCCATCAGGCCACGCGAGGCGGCGACCTCGGTGCCGTTCGGCCCCGGTTGGCTCGCCCGATGGAAGCCGACGTGCGGCGAGCGCGTCGCCAGCCGCTCGTGCCCCGCCAGCAGCACCAGCGTGCAGGCGCTCGAGCACTCGCCCTGGGCGTAGGTGTCGAGGCTGCGGCGCTGGATCTCGCGCGCGACGGCGATGCCTTCGAACAGGCGTCCGCCCGGCGAATCGAGGCGCACGACCGTCGCCTGCGGCGCATGCTCGAGCACCTGCCGCAGGCGCTGCGTGGAGCCCGCGCCGATGGGGCCGGACAGGAGGATCGACAGGCCGTCGGACGCGAGCTCGACCTGGGCCACCGGGATCGGGTCGTGGCCGCGCGCGATCTCCCACAGGTCGGCGTAGCCGTCGAGGCTGTTCTTGCGGCTCAACCCGATCACGATGGTGATCAGCGAGAGGCCCACCATCACGAAGGCGAACAGCGACCAGACGAGGCGGCCGCCGCGCTCCGGATGGTTGACGGCCGAGCGCCACACGCCCACCGTGGACCAGGCGCTCAGGCAGCACAGCAGGCCCGCGGCCACCAGCGACAGGGCCGCGTTCACGCGCAGGCTCGTCTCGTTGCCGGCCTCCAGCGTCGACAGGGCCACCACCAGCGCCACCGGCGCAAGGTTGCCGATCAGGACGCTGTTGACCCAGTACGCGATCCCCAGGGACAACTGCCCGCGCCAGTGCCGCGCGAAGTAGTTGCCGCGGGTCGCGCCCGCGCGGTGGCGCGAGGACGTCCCCGCGGCTCTGATGCTTGCCATGGCGTGTGCCTGCTCCCTCGAATCGTCGTTCTGACCTACCCACGTCGCAGCACGAGTGGCGCCGGGGCGGCAGGCCTGCCGGGCCGATTCCGGTGTCGGCCGCTGGCGCCACGACGATGCTAGCCTGTCCGCCGTTCCTGGCGCGCGACATCGAGCGCCGGAAACGGCGCGCGTGTGCGCTTTGGAGCAGAAACCGCTCGCGTCTCGGCCGCACGACACGCGCCCACCGATCCGCGATCGCGCAGGCCGGATCGGCGCCAGGCACCGCCCGGCGCCGCAGCGCTTGCGGAAAGCGGCACGCGGGCGATGCCAGGCACCTCCAGCCCGCACCCGCGTTGCGCTGAAGGCGCGCCGGGCGTGCGCTCGTCGAGCGCGCGCCCTACTTCGAGAACAGCCGCGAGATGCGCTGGCCCATGCGCTGGAAGAATCCGGCGCGCTCCATCGGCGCCAGCGCGACCACCGGCGCCTCGCCGAGCGGCTTGCCGTTGAGGGTGGCGACGACCTTGCCGATCACCGCGCCCTTGGCGACGGGCGCCGTCAGGCCCGGGTTGAACGTGACCGCGGTCTGGATGGCGGCGGCCTGGCCCTTGGGTATGACCAGCGTCCAGGCCTGCGCCACGCCGGCCGGCACCGTGGGCGTCACGCCGTCGAGGACCTTGGCGCTCGCCAGCGTGGCACCGGCCTGGGCCGGGGTCGCGTTCTCGAAGTTGGCGAAGCCCCAGTTGAACAGCACCCGCGTCTGGTCGGCGCGGGCCTGCGCGCTGTTGGCGTTCATGATGACCGAGATCAGCCGCGTGCCGTTGCGCTTGGCCGAGGCGGTCAGGCAGAAGCCGGCTTCCTCGGTGTGGCCGGTCTTGAGGCCGTCCACGGTCGGGTCGGTGTACAGCAGCGCGTTGCGATTGCCCTGCTTGATGCCGTTGAAGGTGAACTCGTGCTCGGCGTAGATCGGGTAGTACTCGGCGCTGTTGCGGATGATCGCCTGCGCCAGCACGGCCAGGTCGCGCGCCGAGGCCTTGTGGGCCGGGTCGGGCAGGCCGGCCGAGTTCTCGAAGTGGGTGTGCGTCATGCCCAGCTTCGCCGCTTCGGCGTTCATCATGGCGGCGAACCCGGCTTCCGAGCCGCCGATGTGCTCGGCGAGCGCCTTGGAGGCGTCGTTGCCGCTGTCGATGACGACGCCGCGCAGCATGTCCATCAGGGAGGCCTGCGTGTTCAGCGGCACGAACATGCAGCTGTCGCCCTCCTTGCCGCCCTTGCACCAGGCGCTCAGGCTCATCGTGACCATGTCGGTCGGCTTGAGCTTGCCGCTCTTGAGGCCCTGCTCCACGAGGTAGCTGGTCATCATCTTCGTGAGCGACGCGGGCGGCAGCGGCTCGTCGACGTTGGAGCCGGCGAGGATCTGCCCGGTGTTGAAGTCCATCAGGACCCACGCCTTGTTGGCCAGCACGGGCACCGTGCGGCCGTTCGCGTCGGTCGTCATCGTCGGCTCTTCGGCGGCAGCCGCCTTGTGGGCCGCGGCGTGGGGCCTGGGCTTGGCCTTGGCGTGCGGGGCGGCGAAAGCGGCACCCGCCGAGGCGACGAGGATCGCGGCGGCGAGGGCGGAAGGAAGCAGGCGGGAAGTGCGCAGACGGGTGTTCATCGGGGAAATGCTTCGTCAAGAAGCCGGTGAGGCGCTCCCGACGAGTCGCGAGCGGTGATGTTGGAGGGGTTCCGGATCGTGCTCGACAGCGCGGCACGCGTGGAACAACACGGATTGTGACGGAGATGCGGCTCGCCGCGACAGCGAGCGCCTTGGCGCGACCCAGGTCGCACGATGGCGTAACCGGCAACCGCGGCCCCTCATGGATTGCCGCGCGCCCGAAAAGTTCGGCTGCGGCGACGCAGCTGGATGCCGGCCATCAGGTAGGCTTGGGCCGATGGCCCACGTTGCTCTCTTTCATTCCATGCTGGGCTTGCGTCCGGTGGAGCGCCTCGCTGCCGAGCGCCTGCGACAGGCCGGCCACCTGGTCACCACGCCCGATCCCTATGACGGACGCACGGCCAGCGACATGGGCGACGGGTTCTCGCTCATGAACGACATTGGCTGGCCCGCAATCACGCGGCGTGCCCGCGACGCCATGCTCGGCATGCCGGCCGAAGCCGTGCTGATGGGCTTCTCGATGGGCGTGGGCGTGGTTGGCACGCTGTGGCCCCAGCGACGCGAGACTGCCGCGGTGGTGCTCATCCACGCGCTCTGCCCCCTTCCAGTCAACGCCAGGCAGGGCTTGCGCCTGCAGGTGCATGCAGGCGAAGCCGACACCTTCGCGCCGCCCACCGAGGCAGTTGCGCTGCTGACGGCGGCTACCGAGGCCGGCGTCCGCGCCCAGATGTTTGCCTACCCGGACGCCGGCCACTTCTACACCGACGCGTCGCTGCCCGATTACAACGCCGATGCGACCGAGCTGACCTGGCGACGCATCCTGGACTGCCTGAGTTGATCCTCGCGCTTGCGCATGCCGTGCATCGAGGGCCCTGGACTTCATTGCAGCGTCGCAATGAGTGGTTGGCTGCCCCCGGGTTTCCGGCGCCGAACCCGACGTAGGCGAATGTCGCTGACGAGTCAGCAGCGTTCCGATCGGATTGCCTGCGCTCGACCCGCAGCGGCCACTACCTGACGGTCGCCGTTGTCTGCTTTCTGGTAGGGTCGTGCGTGTACTCGGAGGAACCGGCCGTGATGAGCGCTCATGCTTCCCTGACATTGCAGCTACTGGAATGGGTAGCGGACAAGCCATGCACCCGAGCTGAGCTGATGGAGGCATGGAAGACAACCTGCCCGCGGCTGTCAATCTGGGAAGACGCATGTGCGGAGAGCCTGGTCGGATGCGGGCCTGGACGTGAAGCCTTGGTTTTTCTCACCGAAAAGGGACGTCAGTGCCTGCAGACTCATGCTCTACCCGAGTAGTCAGCGCGCAGAAGCGCCGCTACTAACGCGACAGGCTTGTTGCGGCCATAACCGGACGGTCACCGACTTCGGCTTTCAGGTACAACCCTGCGCAATGAGCTATTTCCGAGTCCAACTTCACGGCAAAGGCATCATCTTGAGCGGTTCGTCCGCGGATAGGCCTCTTGTAGGCTTCTACACAACGCGGGTTGTCAAGGCAAGTTCGACAGCCGACGCGGTGGACGTGGCGTCGCAGTCCGTGCTTGCCCAGTGGGCCGGGGATGGGAGCTATGTGCATAGCAACCGTGGATCGATCCCGCAGTTGTCGGTGGAATGGATAAGGCACGACACTTTCCTGAGTGCCTTATTCTTTCGGGCGACTGGCTATTGCTTCTACTGGGACGATGACGACGGCGAGGAAGCCGGTTGACGGCCAGAAGCGGCCCTTCGCGAACGCCCGGTTCCGGGCAGTCCACTGAGCCAGTACCATGCCGCGCGCATCAACTGACGAGCCGCCACATCGCCCAAGGAAATCTATGCGACGTTATGTTTGGATTGCGGCTGGCGCTCTAAGTAGCGTGAGTTTCGGCGGCTGCCAACTGCCTGAGCGGTACGTTGCGGAGCCACAGGGCGAGCTCAAGGGAGAGATGTTGGTGATCGAATCGCAAGTATGTCTCCCGGTGCCGGCAGCCGATCAAGTCATCGGCATCATTAGCGCCGACCGATATGGGCCAGATGGTGATTTGTACTCAGAGGGGGGCGGAGGTCAGACTTCAAAATTGAAGACTTCCTCTGGCGAGCCAGTGTTTGAGGTTCTAGATGCTTCGCGACCGATAGATCGGCTTGGGTACAGGGTGACGCCTGCTCGGGAAGGCCCAACGTTTGTGTTCTTCCTCAGTCACCCACCACTATCTGAGACGTGGACAGAGTGGGAAATGCCACAAGCTAAACTTCCGACAATGAATGCCCCGCTCTGGGGCCAAATCGAGTGACGCCCAATGCCTTAGCAGGCGCCGACGCACCGCGGATGCGCTTCAGACTAGTCTTGTACAGGGACTATTTTCACGCGCGTGAGCAAGCGACTACGGTGATACCTCCCTGCTGATACACATTCCGTGCTTGGGGCAGCGCTCCCCGCCCTCTCTCTCGGTGGCGGAGCACGAGTTGCCCTTTGCGGAATAACGCGCTTTTGACTGCGAAGTCGGGGTCCAAGTCGGGGTCAGGTCTCGCGAAGTCGGGGTCAGGTCTTGCCGCAGCAACTCGCGCTCGATCGATTTGCGGGGGCAAGACCTGACCCCGAATACGGTGTGCACCCAGGCGCGAGCCCAAGCGCCGTTGTCGGCCATCACCGGCCCTTGGCTGGGGTCAGCTTTCGGGGGATGCACATATGCGACTTCCCACTTGCGAGTGCAGCGGCCACCGGACGGTTTTGTCATGGAGAATGCGTGCGATGAATGCTCTGTATAGCAGTTGCCCGGCATGCCAGCATCGATTCATTCCATGGAAGGTCTGGAAGATCTCCCGCTGGACATGCATCGCGTGCCCCGCATGCCACTCAAAGCTGTACCGCAATGTCGACGGCCGATTCATTGCA
>JBJMWE010000323.1:0-35578 GCA_045810285.1 Vitreoscilla sp.
GCCAGCAAGGCAGCGGCGGCTGCATCTGTGCTGCGCCGCCTGCGCGAACTGAAGGACCCCATCTTCCGCAGCGCGGCGTGGACTGTCGCACGTGATGCCATCGAGCTTGACCCACGTGCTTGGCTCGCCACGCTGGGGCTGGAGCACGTCAGCAAGCCGGGCAAGCCCAAGAAGTCGATGATGGCAATCTTCACCAGCCCGGGCGCCGGCCCAAAGCGCGAGCGCGACACATTCAAGCCTAAAGGGTTCCAGCCGCAGCAAGGAGGCGAAGCCTATGCTCTGTAGGGCTCTCCGTTCAGCCACACTTTTTTCACCCGCCTTGCCCCATGCTCCCTTTGACTGCCGGCCAGCTCAAATCGCAAGCGACACGTCGGCCGAAAAGCTCGAGACCACTGTCCTATGATCACCGCCCTCGCCCTGATGTCCATCTTCAAGTCGCCTACGATCCCGCTGTCGGAGATCTGCGAACGCTACCTCGCTCTGAGCTACCCCGAGGCCCTGCGCCTCGCAGGCCGCGGCGACCTGCCCATTCCCACGTTTCGGCTGACCAAGAGCCAACGCGCCCCCATCATGGTCTCGTGCGAAGCCCTCGGCGCGCACATCGACAGGGTCGAAGCGGAGGCCCGCGAGCTGTGGCAACGGGGCCAGGTCTGACGAAGCCGCCGTCGTCGCGCATCCGCGCAAGCGGCAAACTATCGCGTGGTGAAGTTCAACGTCCGCTGCGCGAAGTTGACTAACTGCTGGTCGTTGATCACCTGCGCCGCCAATGCCGGGTTCTGCCCAGACCGCAGGGTCATCGCGTAAGCTCACAGTTCCTCGAGCGCCATGTAGTGCCACGGAACCGAAAGCTCCGGGATCGCCCTTCGCCCGATCCACATCGCTGTCCCGTTGATTCCAACCGTCGTTATGGAGGCAACCGTGAATCCGCTATCCGTCGCTGCCGCACAGTACTCGAGCAGTTGACCGACGGAAGCGCGTTCGCAGTTCGCACGATCGGTGCTGGTCTTCACCTCGTAGATGTGAAGCTTGCCCGTACCAGCTTCCTGCCGTGTGATATCGGCTCGCGATTGTTGGCCTCGCAGCCCGTGCTCCGCACGGAGCTCGTCAGCGGGGAAATTCTCCTTCAGGCGCTGCATCAGCCTAACGGTCAAGATCGAGTGCAGCCGCGGAATTTCCGTGCTTTCGATAGTGACGTTCTTCGCCCGGATCAGCCGAAACATGGAGGGAACGCCGCGACACGTGACCTCCGTATAAAGACGTAGCTCTGACTCGCTACCGTCGACCGCGGTCGCGGCAGGCATCAGCAAGACCTCGATCGTGCGGATTTCCTCGGGAAGCTTCGCATCAGCAGGCTCAATGATCACCTGTCCCAGCATCGCGCTTCCGCCATTCATCATTGGCTCGGCGGCGCTTTCACCCGTGACTGGCCTGTTGGAGTCGTCGGCCATCCAGTACTTCACGACCTTCACGAGTACGCCCTCCCGGCATGCTCGGAGAAGGGCCCGGTAGAAGAGCTGCCCCCCGCGCGTTTGGGTCCAGGGCCCGCGGACTTCGCGCGTCACTCGGATATGCCGGCCTTCCGCGCTCCAGCCGTCACCTCTTACCTGAGCAGACGACCCCCAGAACGCAAAGATGCCCGCCGACTTGTTGACCGCAAGCCGCTGGGACGGCTTGGATGAAGAATACGTTGCGCCCAGAGCGATGAATGCTTGCGTGTACTTCATTGAGCTCCTAGTGAACCGCCCCGGCTTCGTAGAGGCCGATTGCTATGTGTCAGGCGCTTGCGCCCTGACCGGGGCATTGCCTGCAGCAGTTGCCTCTGCATCCAAGCGGCGCAGGCAGGCGCTGCTCATTGAACCACGACACCCATTCCAGCGTGGCCGACTCCACGGACTCCTTGGTCTTCCACGGCGCGCGGCGGTGGCTCGGCTCGCAAGATGGCGAGCTCCAGCTGGCTACGCTTGGCGCTACATCCTGGGGCCCATCGTGGCCTTCCGACACCGCGTGGGCCGCGGGTCTCATGCGGGCTTTCGAGAGGCGCGCGAACGGGGCGGTCACCGCGGCGGTGCGGAAGTCGGTTGCGCCAGAGATGTCACGGTGATGTCACGCTTGACCCGTGACTCTCCGGCGCATTCGCATCACCGCGATCTTATGGCTCGAAGCACCCCGGCAACGGAGTCTAAGCACACCGCCGAGTCGCATCTACCCGAACGGTTCATCACGTTGCAACTCGCGGCCGCCGGTGGCCAACGTCGAAAGTGAATCGGTGCAATTTGGTGCAACCGAAAACCGACAAATTCTAAAACACCTTATATATCAAATGCTTGGAAGACCCTACGTCCAGTCCATCATCGGGGCAACCGACAGTGTCCATGGACTCCGAGGAGTCATAAGTCTTTGATTTTCCTTGGGAATCGTCATTCTTCTTAAGAACCCTCAGCGGCTCCGAACCGGGTTTTGCACGCTTTTCGGGGCGACCTGCAACAAAGTTGCAAGTCCAGGGCCCCTGTCACAACTGGCTTTTGATCACTGTTGCAAGTCAGCGCATGACGCCACCAGCGATTGTCGCTTACATGCCGACCTGCCGCTCGCCACCGTATCCTCCCGCGTATGACCATGAGACTCGCACTTGCAGCGCTCTACTGATCCTTTCAGGCTTCAGCCCGGACCCGGGGGCGCAGTCGAACACGACTCATCCGAGCCAGGAGAAGGCGCGAATGGAAGAACCCGACGAATTCGGTTTTGGCAATCCGCTCGAGGGAGAGGAACGCGCAATCGTCGCAGCGTTGACGCCGGAACAAGTGAAGGCCATCGACACCGCGCTTCTCGAGGATGTTTCGCAGCGCTGGACGAAGGTCGCCATGGTTCTCGGAAAGCAGCTGAGGGCCAGACCAGGCATTCCAGCCGATGTGCCCCTCGAGTACTACTGGGAGCGGCTTCGTCGCCTTGTCGATACCAACGAACTGGAGTCTCAAGGCGATTTGCGCAGAGCACGGTTCAGCGAAGTGCGTCGGCGCTGAAGCGAGTTCCACACGAGTCAATCGGACAGAAGCTCAAGCAAGGAATCAATTACATGCCCATCGACCGAACTGCCGCAGCAGAAATCAGCGCGCTTCTTGAACAAGCCATCATGCTTTGCCACGAGTCACTGAGAGCGATCAAGTCCCATGAAGCGCTCGGGGTGGTTCAAGTCTACGGACGCCTCGTCGGTCGTTTCATGGGCCACAGCTACACGAATCTGTTGGGGCCGCTGTGGGCGGAGCACCCTGACCTCGAGCCGGCCGCCATGAAGCAGGAGTGGCGTGAGCCGGAACCAACCTTATCGGCGGAATCGCAAGCCGCGCTCAAAGCATTCGTGGATCAGGCAACGCTCGCAATGGTTCGTGTCCGGCAGGTTCTCGCATTCCAAGGCATCGAAGGTGCTTCGTTGCCATATGGCGGCCTCGCAGAAGTCGAGGATTCGGTCACCGCGATTCACGGCTTCCTGGACAAGCCAAGATTCTCAGACGATCAAGCCTGACGAACCTGGAGCTCACAGTTACAAGTCACGAGGCCGCCGCGGCGCCAGGGTTCAGGCCTGCGACTGCAGCTTGAACGCGCTCACCGCGGACACCAGGCGCGAGGCCTGCCCACGCAGGCTTTCGGCCGCGGCGGCGGACTGCTCGACGAGCGCCGAGTTCTGTTGTGTCATGCGGTCGATCTCGCCGACCGCGTCGTTGATGTTGACCAGGCCCGCGGTCTGCTCGCGCGTGGCCACGCTGATCTCGTTGATGAGGGTCGCGACGCTGCGCACGCGCTCCACGATCGCCTGCATGGTCTGGCCGGCGTCGGTGACGAAGCGGCTGCCCGACTCGACGCTCTGCACGCTGTCGGCGATCAGGCCCTTGATCTCGCGCGCGGCCGCGGCCGAGCGCTGCGCGAGCGAGCGCACCTCTCCGGCGACGACGGCGAAGCCGCGACCCTGCTCGCCCGCGCGCGCCGCCTCGACGGCGGCGTTCAGCGCCAGGATGTTGGTCTGGAATGCGATGCCGTCGATCACGCCGATGATGTCGACCACCCTGCGCGAGCTCTGCGCGATGCGATCCATGGTCTCGACGACGCGTCCCATCGCCTCGCCGCCGCTCTGCGCGACGCTGCTCGCGTCTCCGGCGAGTTCGCTCGCCTGCTGGGCGGTCGCGGCGCTCTGGCGCACGGTGGCGGTGAGCTGCTCCATCGATGCGCCGGTCTGCTGAAGGTTCGAGGCCTGGCTCTCGGTGCGGCGCGAGAGATCGGCGTTGCCGCTGGCGATCTCGCTCGAGCCGGTCTCGATGCTGTCGGAGCTCTCGCGCACGGTGCCCACGAGCGAGACCAGGCTGGCGTTCATCGTGCCCAGCGCCTGCAGCAGCTGCCCCACTTCATCGCGTCCCTTGGCCTGGATGCGCGAGGTCAGGTCGCCCGTCGCGACGGTCTCGGCAATCCGGACGGCGCGCGCCAGTCCGCCCGTGATCGTCCGCGAGATGACGAGGCTGATCGCGATGCCGCTGGCGAGCGCGACCGCCGCCAGGCCCAGCGTGACGAGGATCGCAGTGCGCACGTTGGACGTCGTCTCGGCCGAGGCGGCCTGCATTGCGCCTTCGTAGTAGTCGACCAGCTGCCGCGAGGCCGCGAGATAGGCCTCCTGCGGCGCCTTCAGGTCCTTGAGCAGGTAGTTGCGGGCGACGTCGGGCAGGTGCGCCTGCACCAGCGTCGCCACCTTCTGGCGCAGCCGCACGTAGTTGTCACCGCTCTCCTGCAGTTGTGCCAGCAGCGCGCGGCTGCGGTCGGTCGACGGCAGCGCCGCGAGCGCCTCCTTCGTCTTGCCGAGTTCGCGCGTGGCGGCGCTCACCACGGACAGGTAGGCCTTGGCGGCGTCATCGTCCGCGGCGGCGAGCACCGCGCTGCGCAGGTTGTTGGCCTGGGCGTTGATGCCGCGGTCGATCTGGTTGGCGAGCGCGATGTGCCGGTAGTCGGCTTCGACGATGCGCTGCGCCGTCGTGCCGATCGTGCGTACCTGCGCGGCCGCGAACAGGGCTGTCAAGGTCAGCAGGACGAGCACGAAGCCGAAGCCGACGGCGAGCCGGGTGCCGATGCGCATGTTGGCGAGTCGCTCCATCTGAACTGCTCCTTCTTTCAGCAAGGGGGCCGGTCACTTCGACCGGAGAGGGCGTCCATGCGGTTTCGACCTGAACGAGCGCCAGCTTGAGGTTCGCGAACCCCAATGCCGAAATCGACATGTCGACCCGCCTGCTTTGCTATCGCAGCGTCCCCGGCACCGTGACGACACGCCGTGCCGCGCGGGAAGCGGCGGTCGCAGGTCTTTCGCGGCGACCTGTCTGCGCGATCGCCGCGATCGCGTCCGGTCAGGGAGCCGCGCAAATCGGTGACTCGGCCGTGGCTGTCACGCGGCCGGCCCTGGTCGAGGCAGGTCGGTGAAGTGCGCGAACCGGGTGATCGTGCGGCGCTGCCGGCTGTGCGCCCGTCCAGGCCTCTCCAAGCGTGATTTCCGCCTGGAAAGCGCCCACCGTCGCGCCCTGGGCGAGGCCGCCCGCCCAGGGCCGCTGCCCGTTCCAGCGCACAATCGGCCCCACGAGCGACGGGCGGCCCCTTGGAGGGGACGCTGCACCGTCGCCGCGTTTCCCGGCGATTCCAGAAACTCGATGAAGCTTCTTTCGCGACTGCCACTGCGGGCGCTCCTCACGCTGCCCTACCTCGTGCTCGTCCTGGGCACGGCCATCGTCATCGGCGTGCTGTCGTACGCGGCGGGGCGCGACACCGTCGACGACCTGTCGGGGCAGTTGCTCACCGAGACCGTGCATCGCATCGAGCAGGCCGTCGAAGGCCACGTGTCGGGCTCGGCGGCGGTGCTGGAAGTCGCCTTCCCCAAGGGCATCGCGGCGCCCGAATCGATCACCGGCGAGCTGCCGGCGCTGCGCGAGCGCTTCTGGCTGGCGACGTCGGTGCACCGCGACCCGAACAACTACGCCTACTACGGCGACCGCGACGGCCGCTTCATCGGGCTGTGGCGCTCGTCCGAGAACGACGCCGAACTGCGCCTGCGTCCCGAGGGCGCGGGCCCGCGCAGCCTCTACCACTACAGCGGCATCGTGGGCGCGCTCGGGCATCCCGCCGTCGAGACACGCATCTTCGAGCCGCGCGAGCGCCCCTGGTACAAGGCCGGCGCCGCCAACACCCTGCAGACCTGGACGTCGATCTACATCGACTTCAAGCTGCAGCAGCTGGTGGCCACGCGCGCGCGCCGCGTGAACGACCGCGCCGGGGCGTTCAAGGGCGTCGTCGCGACCGACCTGTCGCTGCAGCAGGTGACATCGTTCCTGCAGCGCCTGGCCCTCAGCGCCAACGGCGTGGCCATGGTGATGGAGAAGGACGGCAACCTGATCGGTGTCTCGCGCGGCCAGCACATCCGCAAGAAGCCCGACGGCGCCGACGTGCGGCTGAACGCCGCCGACAGCAACGACCCGCTCGTGCGCGCCACCTACGGCGCGGTGCGCGGGCTGGCCGAACCCGCCGGCGATTCGCTCCCGCACACCACGGTCTTCACGGCGCCCGACGGCTCCGCCGTGCAGGTGGGCTACGCGCGCCTGACCGACGACGCCGGGCTGGACTGGCTGATCATGGTGGCCGTGCCGCGCAAGGACTTCCTGCACGGCATCCTCGACAACTTCCGCCGCACCGTGCTGCTGGCCGTCATCGCGGCCCTGTTCGTGACGCTGACCGGCACGCTGGTGCTGTCGACGGTCACGCGCGAGCTGCGGCGGCTGGCGGCCGCGGCGCGCCGGGTCGGCGAGGGCAGCACCACGCCGTTCGCGGAGTCGAGGCGCAAGGACGAACTCGGCGACCTCGCGCGCAGCTTCGCCGAGATGCAGCGCCGCCTGCTGACCGACCCGCTCACCGGCCTGGCCAACCGCGAGGCGCTGATCCGGCGCGTCGAGGATCGCATCGTGCAGCAACGCCGTCGCGGCGACCCGCGGCCGTTCGGCGTGCTGTTCGTCGACATCAACCACTTCAAGAAGATCAACGACGAGTTCGGCCACGACATGGGCGACGCCGTGCTGCAGGAACTCGGCCGCCGCCTGTCCGCGAGCGTGGCCGGCGAGGACCTGGTGGCGCGCTTCGCCGGCGACGAGTTCCTCGTGCTGCTGGACACCGTCGAGCGCCGCGAGGACGCCGAGTGCGTGCGCGAGCGCATCGAGCAGGTCCTGCGCCAGCCGCTGGAGGTGCTGACCGGCAGCCAGTCCCTCGAGCCCGCCCTCGGCGCCGCGGTGGGCGTGGCCGTGTACCCCGAGGACGGCCAGGACGTCGAGACGCTGGTGCGCCACGCCGACCAGCAGATGTACCTGCGCAAGCGGGCCGACTGACGCCGCAGGCGGACGCCTCAGGCGACCGCAACCGCCTTCGCGGGCTGTCCCGCCGCCGCCAGCGTGCGCCGGATGCCTTCGGCGTACGGCGTCTTGTGCACGGGGCCGATCAGCGACTGCAGCGCGCCGTCGTCCATGAGAACCGGATCGGTGAGCAGGTAGTGCATCTCCACCATCTCGCGCATGAACGGGTCGAACAGGCCGAGCAGGCGCAGCAGCGTCTTGCCCGCCACGCGGCGCTTGACCTTGCGGCCGGTCGCACGCTCCATCTCCTCGACCATCGCCCGCTGCGACGTCACGCCGGCGCCGGCGAGGTGCAGCACGCGGCCGCCGGCCTGCGGGGTATCGACGAGCCGGACGACCACGGGGCCGACGTCGGGCACGAACACGAACTCGTGCGGCGCGTCGAGCGGGCCCACCATGTCGGCCGTACCGCCCTGCACGGCCGCCTTGGCGGCGCCGTCCAGCAGGCTCTTGTCGACGCCCGGGCCGTAGAAGTCGGGCAGGCGCAGCACGGTGGCCTGGATGCGGCCCTCGGCATGCGCCTGCAGCACCAGGTCTTCCTGCGCCTTGCGCATGCGGCCCTTGAAGGTATGCGGCTCGCGCGGGTGGTCCTCGCGCACGGGCGCGCTGCCGGTGCGGCCGTACGGGTAGACGGTGCCGATGAGGATGATGTTGCGCACGCCCGCGGCAATGGCGCCGTCCAGCGTCTTGCGCATCAGCTGCGGGTGCAGCTCGAAGCGCCAGTAGTCGACGCCCACGAGGTAGACGATGGTGTCGATGCCGGTGGCGGCCGCCTGCACGGACGCGGGCGAATCGGGGTTCCAGGTGACGATCTCGGCGAGCGGATCGGCGCCGAAGCGCTTGCGCAGGCTGGCTTCGGAACGCCCGACGACGCGGTACGAGCGGCCCTGCGCGGCAAGCGCCTGGGCGATGGATTGGCCGATGGCACCGGCGGCACCGAACAGGGCGACTTTGGACATGCGATTCTCCTTGGGGCGATGTCAGAACGGAAGGTGGCGGATGAAAGCGGCGGCGCGGGCCTGGAAATCCTGCAGGTAGCCGTCGAACAGCGGCCGCATGGGCACCCGCAGCCACGCCTCGAGCGCGACGATCGCCAGGCCCGCCAGGGCCACGCCGGCCGTGCGGGCGACGGGGATCAGGCTGCAATCGACGGGAACGGAAGTGGCGGAGTCGAACATGGCTGGCTTTCGAAGGTGCTGCGCGCTTGCCGCTGCGATGGATGCAGTGTCCGAAAAGCCGGGGCATTTGAAAATTGCCTAGAATCGCATCACCGCTATTCATGAATGCATACCATGGCCGACACCGAGCCGAACTGGGAGTGGTACCGCAGCTTCGTGGCCGTGCTGGAAACGGGCTCGCTGTCCGCGGCCGGTCGCGCGCTGGGCATGGCGCAGCCCACCGTCGGCCGCCACGTCGACAGCCTCGAGGCCGCGCTGCAGCTCAAGCTGTTCACGCGCTCGTTCGACGGCTTCGCGCCGACCGACGCCGCGCTCGAGCTCAAGCCCTACGCGGCGAGCCTGGCGGCCACGGCCGCGGCCTTGCGCCGCGTCGCGACGAGCCACGGCGACGGCGTGCGCGGCACGGTGCGCCTGACGGCCAGCGAGATCGTCAGCAGCGAGGTGCTGCCGCCCATCCTGGCCGACCTGCGCGAGGCGCATCCCGAGCTCGTCATCGAGCTCGTGCCGTCCAACAAGGTGGAGAACCTGCTGCGCCGCGATGCCGACATCGCCGTGCGCATGGCGGCGCCGTCACAGGATGCCCTCGTCGCGCGGCGCGTCGCCACCATCGAGGTGGGCCTGCACGCCCACCGGCGCTACCTGGAACGGCACGGCACTCCGCGCACGCTCGCCGAACTCGCGCAGCACGCGCTCATCGGCTGGGACACCGAGACGGCCTACATCCGCCGCTTCCAGGAGCGGTTCCCGCAGATCACGCGCGACACCTTCGCCTTCCGCACGGACAGCGACGTGGCGCAACTGGCGGCCATCCGCGCCGGTCTCGGCGTGGGGTTCTGCCAGGCGCGGCTCGCGGCCCGCGACCCGGACATGGTGCGCCTGTTCAGGTCGGCGGTCTCGCTGCACCTGGAAACCTGGATCGCGATGCACGCCGACCTGCGCGACAGCCCGCGTTGCGCCGTCACGTTCGCCGCGCTGGTCGAGGGGCTGGCGGCCTACGCGCGGGGCGGCTGAGCGCGCGGGCGACGTTGCCTACGCCGGCGCGCCCGCGCGACCGCGATCACTCCACGGCGCCCGCCGTGCACAGCGCGGTGTTGCGCGCCACGCCGCGCTGGTCGGTCGCAGGGCAGTTGTGGGCCGACTTGCGCAAGGGGCTCGCCGCCGACGGTGCGATGGTGGGCGTCGGACCGCCGTTGTTGCCCAGCGCCCCGAGCTGTGGGTCGACGAAGCGGATGCCCGACACGCACGGGTTGTCGTTCAGGCCGCCGGCCACGCGCTTCTGCGGCCATTGCACGTTGTCCGTGCCGATGCCCGGCGTGAAGAAGCACTGCATCGGCGAGCCGGTGTCCGACGTCGTGTTGTTGGCGAAGACGTTGTTGGCCGTCGTGAACGGCATCGCGCCGAAGATCGCCGCGCTGAAGTAGCCGGGACCGCCGGTCGACTGGTTGCCGCTGAAGGTGTCGTTGTGCAGCCAGCCCACGGAGCTGGCATTGCTCAGCGAGAGCGCCCCGCCCACGCCCTTGGAGGCGATGTTGCCGGCGAAGGTCGTGTTCGTGATCTGCAGCTGGCTCGAGATGAAGTCGGCCGCGCCGGCCGAGGTGGCCGCCACGTTGCCGGAGAACGTCGACGCGGTGATGGACAGCGGCTTGGCGTTCTGCACGTACAGCGCCCCGCCCGTGTGCGCGTGGTTGCCCTGGAACACGGAGCGGTCGAACGTGGTGGGCCGCGCCACGCCGTCGGCCGTGCGGAACAGCGCGCCGCCGAACGCGCCGCCGGCGTTGGCCGTGAACGTCGACCCGCAGACGGTCTGGTTCACGTCGGAGGCGCCGTCGATCGAGATCGCGCCGCCGTTGCCGCCCGAGCCGCCCTGGTTCGCGCCCAGGCCCGAGCAACCTTGCGCCGCACCGCCCACGTAGTTGGCGCCGGTGCCCGAGGCCTTGTTGTTCGAGAACAGGCTGTTGTAGAAGCGGCCGTCGCTCTGCAGCAGCCCGACCGCGCCGCCGTTGGCGCCGCTGTTGCCGTCGAAGGTCGAGCCGACGACGGCGACGTCCACCGAGCCGAGCGCGTAGATCGCGCCGCCGCCGACGTCCGGGCCGGGCGTCTCCGCGGCGTTGTTGCGGAAGGTGACGTCGATGGCGTGCAGCACCGCGTCGCGCACGTAGATCGCGCCGCCGGCGCCATCCGCCCAGCCGGACGAGCAGCTCGCGTTGCTGCTGGGCGCCACGTACTTCGTGCCGGCCGCCTTGCCGTTGACGAGCGCGATGTGCTGCAACGTCAGGCCGGTGTGGGTGACGCGGTAGTTGCCGCTGTTGACCTCGATGATGCGCGTGCGGCCGCCGGCGTCGAGCGTGACCTTGCCGCCGCCGTCGATGACCGTGTTGCGCGCGGCGGGCACCCGCAGCGTCGTGTAGACCGGAATGGTGGCGGCGCTGGCGCCGCAGTTGAACGTGATGACCGCGGCCGCGTCGATGGCCGATTGCAGCGCGGCGGCCGTGCAACTGGACGGCGTGCCGTTGCCCACCACGAAGGCGCCCGCGGTGCCGGCGGCCGCGAGGGGCGCGACGCACACCGTCGCGGGCGCGGCCAGCGCGCTCGCCGTTGCAGCGGCTGCGGCGGCGCTGACGAGCGCGAGGCGCAGGGGCGCGCGAGAACGGAAGGAGCGCGGCGCGCGAACGGTGGAGCGAGCGAGGAAGCGATGCATGAGGACCCTGGATTGCTGGATGATTCGACCGCCCATTCTTCGGCCTCGCCGTGCGCGATTCCAGCGTCCTGCTCTTCCTTTGCGACGTCGTTACGCGCTGCTCACCGCCGTATCGGCGCGATACGTTTGAGCGCGGAAATCCGCTTGAATCGAGCGCATCGCGGCCCCATTTCACTGCTGCGGGCTGATCGCTCGATCACGGCTCGCGCGCTTATCGACGAGCGACGGTGCGTACATGAACAGCGACGCCTCGACACGTGTGGATCCTGCGACTGCGCGCAGGATGACAGCCCGGGCGCGCCGCCGGCCCTCAGTCGAGATCGCGTAGCGGATGCGCATGCGCCGGCCATGGCGGCGCGAAGAATTTCTCCACCGTCGCGCGGTCGACCTCGGCGATCGTCGGCGGGTTCCAGCGCGGCGAATGATCCTTGTCGACGGCCAGCGCGCGGATACCCTCCAGGGTTTCGCTCGCCGCGCCCGGGCGCAGGTGGAAGCACTGGCGCACGAGGCCGCGTTCCATGCGCAGGTCGTCGGCCAGCGACATCGTGCGGGCGCGGCGGATCTGTTCCAGCGTCACGGCCAGCATCAGCGGCGAGCGCTGCGCCAGCGCCTTCGCCTGCGCCTGCGCGAACTCGCCCTGCTCCGCCGCGAGGGCGGCGGCGATGGCGGCGAGATCCGGCTGCGCGAAGGCGCGCTCGATGACGTCGGCATGCGCGCCCAGCGGCGCGGGCCCCGGATCGATGCCGAACGAATTGACCGCCGACAGCGCGCCCACGCCGTCGCCGGCCGTCGCGTCGGCGATGGCTTGCACCAGCGCGTCGAGGCGATCGGCCTTCACGCAGGCGTCAGCCCAGCCCACGGCCAGGGCGTCGGCCGCACCCAGCACGTGGCCCGTCAGGCCCAGGAACTCGCCCAGGTGCCCGGGCGCCTGCGCGAGGAACCAGCCGCCGCCCACGTCGGGGAACAGGCCGATGTGGGTCTCGGGCATCGCGAGCTTCGCGTGCTCGGTGACGACGCGCATCGAGCAGCCCTGCGCCAGCCCCATGCCGCCGCCCATCGTGATGCCGTCCATCAGCACGAAGGTCGGCTTGCCGAAGGTGTGGATCAGGTGGTTGAGCGCGTATTCCTCGCTGAAGAAGTCTTCCAGCGTCGGGTCGCCGGCGAGCGCGGCCGCGTGGAAGTAGCGGATGTCGCCGCCTGCGCAGAACGCCGGCGCCTTGCCCGGGCGGTTGGCGCCGCGCAGCAGCACCGCGGCGACCTGGGCGTCGTCGCGCCAGGCAAGCAGCTGGCCCGTGACGTCGCGGATCATCGCCAGCGACAGCGCGTTGAGCGCCTGCGGCCGGTCCAGGGTGAGGATGCCGAGGTGGCCGCGACGCTCGGCCTGCACGTTGGAATCGGGACGGTTCATGCGGGTTCCTGGAGGGCGCGCGCGGCGCTGCGCCCGCGCAGGCCCAGCAATTCGTTGAAGACGAGCGCGCCCACCACCACGGCGCCGCCGCTGAGCGCGGCGCTGCCGGGCGCCTCGCCGGCGCCGATCCAGGCCCAGAGCACGCCGAAGATCACCTCCAGCAGCCCGAGCAGCGCGACCTCGGGCGCCGGCAAGGCACGCGACACGCGCACCAGCAGCAGGCACGGAATGGCCAGTTGCACGACACCCAGGGCGAACAGCAGCCCGAGATCGTGCGCATTGGATTTCAGCGGCAGCGCGAGCGGCAGCGTCACGAGCGCCGACAGTGCCGCGCCGATCAGGACCGCGCTGAACAGGTCGGGCTGCGACGCGGGCGTCTGGACGCTGTCGTCGACCGCCGGCCGCGCGCGGCCCGCGTGCTGCAGCACCGTGTAGTTCAACGCCGACGACAGCGGCACCAGCAGCGCCACGGCCATGCCGGCGAGGCTGCGCGCGTCGGCGGCCTGCATGTTGTGGCCGAACATCCATGCGATGCCCGCGCCGGCCACGGCGATCGCCACCCAGGTGCGCGCCGGCTGGCGGTGGTGCAGGAACACGCGCGCGAAGACCGCCGTCAGCAGCGGGCTGATCGACATCGTCACCAGCACGTTGGCCACGCTCGTCATCGTCAGCGCCACCATGAAGGCCGTGAACATGATGCTCCAGCACACGCCCGACAGCCACACGACGCGCGGCGAGCGCAGCAGCTCGGACCACACCGACCAGCCGCGCATCCA
Organism: Vitreoscilla sp.; assembly: GCA_045810285.1. Taxonomy (GTDB): domain Bacteria; phylum Pseudomonadota; class Gammaproteobacteria; order Burkholderiales; family Burkholderiaceae_C; genus Scleromatobacter. The sequence goes on from JBJMWE010000323.1 coordinate 13,479, forward strand.
GGTGAGCGCCACGCCCAGCCCGATGAAATTGAACAGGCTGCGAAAGAACGTGACCTCGAAGCTCTCGGCCGTCTCGAGCGAGCGGCTGACGACGCCCGCAATGCTCCACATCAACGTCACCACGACCATGCCGATCGCGGCCTGGGCATGGCCCAGGGTTCGCGGTTGAAGTGGTGCGGCGGCGGTCACGGTGGCTCCTTGCATCGGCTTGGGATCAGGTCTGATCTTAAGCGGCGTGCCACCGGATTTCATGCGGTAGCCGGGAGGGAATGGCGGCAGTCGGGCGGGTTGAGGCAGGCGTCGAGCCGCCCTGCCCGCGTGGAACGCAGGCGACCACGCCGGGCGAGGGAATCCATGCCGGGTCCGTGCTGCGCCCCATGGCGGCTCGGCAGCGCAGCCGGGGTCAGGCATCCGCCTCGACTCGCGAACCGCATGGCAGCTGCCGGCGACGCATCGGCGCGAGCCGAGGAGATGCCAGACCCCTGCGGTCGAGACGCCTGCGCCCGGTGTCTGGCACCGCCGCGCTTCTCTCCCGAAAACGCCTGGCCGTCGCCAGCGGTGCCTGACACCGACCGTTGCGGGATCGGCGTCAGGCACCGTGCGGTGCCAGACCCCTCCAGCGCCGCGGCTGCGCGCCAACAAAAACGCCGCAAGCGCGCGGCGATCAGCCGAACGCTTGCGGCGCTTCGCGCCGGACAGCGAGGCGATCAGTCCCCGGTCTTCTTGGAACGCTTGCGCTCGTTCTCGGTCAGGAAGCGCTTGCGCAGGCGCACGCTCTTGGGCGTGATCTCGACCAGCTCGTCGTCGTCGATGAACTCGACGCCGTATTCCAGCGTCAGGTCGATCGGCGGCGTGACCTTGATCGCGTCTTCCTTGCCGGACACGCGGAAGTTGGTCAGCTGCTTGGTGCGCGTGGCGTTCACGACGAGATCGTTGTCGCGGTTGTGGATGCCCACGATCATGCCTTCGTACACCGGGTCGTTCGCCTTGACGAACATGCGGCCGCGGTCGTCCAGCTTGCCCAGCGCGTAGGTGAAGATCTCGCCGGCGTCCATCGAGATGAGCACGCCGTTCTTGCGGCCGCCGATGTCGCCCTTGTGCGGCTCGTAGCCGTCGAAGATGTTGGAGATCAGGCCCGAGCCGCGCGTCAGGTTCATGAACTCGTTGGAGAAGCCGATCAGGCCGCGCGCCGGGATGCGGTACTCCAGGCGCACGCGGCCGTTGCCGTCCGGCTCCATGTTCACGAGCTCGCCCTTGCGCTCGCCGAGGGCCTGCATCACGCCGCCCTGGTGCGATTCCTCGACGTCGGCCGTCACGAGCTCGATCGGCTCGTGGCGCACGCCGTCGATGTCGTGGAACACCACGCGCGGCTTGGACACGGCCATCTCGAAGCCTTCGCGGCGCATGTTCTCCAGCAGGATGGTCAGGTGCAGTTCACCGCGGCCCATCACCTCGAAGATGCCGTCCTCGTCCGTCTCGGCCACGCGCAGCGCCACGTTGTGCTGCAGTTCCTTCTGCAGGCGGTCCCAGATCTGGCGGCTGGTGACGTACTTGCCTTCGCGGCCGGCCAGCGGCGAGGTGTTGACGCAGAAGTTCATCGTCAGCGTCGGCTCGTCGACCTTCAGGCGCGGCAGCGGCGCCGGGTTGTTCGGGTCGGTCAGCGTGACGCCGATGTTGACCTCGTCGATGCCGTTGACCAGCACGATCTCGCCCGGGCCGGCTTCGGTCACCTGCACGCGATCCAGGCCCTGGAAGGTCAGCACCTGGTTGACGCGGCCCTTCACGGGCTTGCCCTCCGGGCCTTCCATCACGACCACGTCCATGCCCGGACGGACCGTGCCCTGGTTGATGCGGCCCACGCCGATGCGGCCGACGAAGGTGGAGAAGTCGAGCGCGGAGATCTGCAGCTGCAGCGGCGCGTCGGCGTCGCCGCCGTGCGGCTGGACGTGCTGGAGCACCGTGTCGAACAGCGCCGACATGTCCTCGCCCCACTTCTCGCCCGGCGCGCCTTCGTTGAGCGACGACCAGCCGTTGATGCCCGAGGCGTAGACCACGGGGAAGTCGAGCTGCTCGTCGGTGGCGCCCAGCTTGTCGAACAGGTCGAACGCGGCGTTGACCACGGCCTCGGGCTTGGCGCCCGGCTTGTCGACCTTGTTGACCACCACGATGGGACGCAGGCCGAGGGCCAGCGCCTTCTTGGTGACGAAGCGCGTCTGCGGCATCGGGCCTTCCTGGGCGTCGATCAGCAGCACGACGCCGTCGACCATCGACAGCGCGCGCTCGACCTCGCCGCCGAAGTCGGCGTGGCCCGGGGTGTCGACGATGTTGATGTGCGTGCCCTTCCAGCTGACCGCGCAGTTCTTGGCCAGGATGGTGATGCCGCGCTCGCGTTCGATCGCGTTGTTGTCCATCACGGTGTCGACGACCTTCTCGTGCTCGGCGAAGGTGCCGCTCTGGCGGAGCAGCTGGTCGACGAGCGTGGTCTTGCCATGGTCGACGTGGGCGATGATGGCGATGTTGCGGATCTGCGTGCTTGTGGTCATGACGGTCTTCTGGAGGGATCTGGATCAGTTCGGCAGGCCCTGCACTTCGGCGGGGCTCAGCAGGCGGTCGGCGATCAGCTCGCCCGCCACGATGTGTGCGCTGCCCAGCAGCGCGTGTTGCTCGGGCCCGTACACGCGGACGTGCGGGCAGTCGGGTTCGGCGGTGCGCCGGCGCAGGCCGGTCAGGAATCGCGCCGCCTCGCTGGCCTCGAGGCGCACGGCCGGCCAGTCCGCCAGCAGGGAATCGGGTCGCAGCAGGCAAGCGGCACGCTCGGCCTCGGGCATCGCCTCGAGCGCCTCGAGCGTGATCGCCGCGGCCAGCGTCAGCGGGCCGCTGGCGATGCGCCGCAGGCCGACCAGGTGGGCGCCGCAGCCCAGCGCCTCGCCGATGTCCTCGGCCAGCGTCCGGACGTAGGTGCCCTTGGAACAGCGCACCTCGATTGTCGCCGTGTCCGGGTTTCCATGCTGCCAATCCACGATGTCCAACGTGTGAATCGTCACGTCGCGTGCAGCACGCTCGATCTCCACGCCGTCGCGGGCGTACTCGTAGAGCGCCTTGCCGTTGTGCTTGAGTGCCGAGTACATCGGGGGCACCTGGCGGATCGGGCCCGTGAAGCGGGCACAGGCGGCCTGCAGGGCGGCGCGGTCGACACGCACCGGGCGGGTCTGCAGCACCTCGCCTTCGGCGTCGCCCGTGCGGGTGGTGACCCCCAGCCGCAGCACGGCACGGTAGGCCTTGTCGGAATCGAGGCTGACCTGCGCGAACTTGGTGGCCGCGCCGAAGCACAACGGCAGCAGCCCGGTGGCCAGCGGGTCGAGCGTGCCGGTGTGGCCGGCCTTCTCGGCGCGCAGCAGCCACTTGGCCTTCTGCAGCGCGTCGTTGGACGACAGGCCGAGCGGCTTGTCCAGCAGCAGCACGCCGTGCACCGGCCGGCGCTGCACGCGCACGCGCGCGGGACGCGGCGCGCGCACGGGGGCGGCGGCGGCGTCGTTCGCGGCGGTGGCTTGCAGCTCGGTCATGGTCGCTCAGTCCTTGCGCTCGTCCGGCGTGGCGTCCGCCGGCGGCGTTACCTCGCCGGCGCGCGTGGCGTTGGCCTGCAGGATCATCGCGTTGAGCTCCGCCGCACGCTCGGTGGTGCGGTCGAAGTGGAAGTGCAGCGTGGGCACCGTGTGGATGGACAGGCGCTTGAACAGGCCGTTGCGCAGGAAGCCGGCGGCCTCGTTGAGCGCGACCTCGCTCTCGGCCGGATCGCCGATCAGCAGCGAGAAGAAGACCTTCGCGTGCGCATAGTCGGGCGTGACCTCCACCGCGTTGATGGTGATCATGCCTACGCGCGGATCCTTCAGGTCGCGGATCAGCTCGGCCAGGTCGCGCTGGATCTGGTCGGCCACGCGGAAACCGCGGTTGGGAATGCTTCGTTGCTTGTGTCGCATGTTCTGTCCTGCCTTTCCGGAGGCCGCAAGTAAAAGGCCCCACCGTGCGAGGCGGGGCCCTTCTGTTCGGCGTTGCCCCGGACGCTGCCGGCGCTGCCGCTGGCACGCCACCCCGCAGTTCAAGGGAGCGGCGGAACCGGCTCTGCCGGGCCGCTCGCGGCCGGCCCCCTCGGGGGGCAGGGAGCGCGCGCGCAGCCTTCCCTCCGGGGGACAGCGACCGTGGGGGTCAAAGCGTTCTCGCCACTTCCTTGATCTCGAAGAACTCGAGCTGGTCGCCTTCCTTGACGTCGTTGTAGTTCTTGATCGTCAGGCCGCACTCGAAGCCTTCGCGCACTTCGCGCACGTCGTCCTTCATGCGGCGCAGCGAATCGAGTTCGCCGGTGTAGACCACCACGTTGTCGCGCAGCAGGCGCACGCGCGAGCTGCGGCGCACGATGCCCGAGGTGACCATGCAACCCGCGATGTTCGTCTTGGACACCGTGAAGATCGCGCGGATCTCGGCCGCACCCACCACTTCCTCGCGCTGTTCCGGCGCCAGCATGCCCGTCATCGCGGCCTTCACCTCGTCGACGGCGTCATAGATGATGTCGTAGTAGCGCAGGTCGATGCCGTTGCTCTCGGCGAGCTTGCGCGCGCCGGAGTCCGCACGGACGTTGAAGCCGATGATGACGGCCTTGGAGGCGATCGCCAGGTTGACGTCGGACTCGCTGATGCCGCCCACCGCCGAGTGCACGATCTGCACCTTGACCTCGTCCGTGGACAGCTTGAGCAGCGAGGCGCCGAGCGCTTCCTGCGAACCCTGCACGTCGGCCTTGACGATGATCGGCAGCACCTGGACGTCGCCGCCCGACATGCTGTCGAACAGCGTCTCCATCTTGACCTTGGCCTGGCGCGCGAACTTGACGTCGCGGTACTTGCCCTGGCGGAACGTGGCGATCTCGCGCGCACGGCGCTCGTCGGTCAGCACCATGAACTCGTCGCCGGCCTGCGGCACCTCGGTCAGGCCCTGGATTTCCACCGGGATCGACGGGCCGGCCTCGTTGGCCGCCTTGCCGTCCTCGTCGATCATCGCGCGGACACGGCCGTAGCTCGAGCCGGCCAGCACGATGTCGCCGCGCTTGAGCGTGCCGGTCTGCACCAGCACGGTGGCGACCGGGCCACGGCCCTTGTCGAGGCGGGCTTCGATGACGAGACCCTGGGCCGCGGCTTCCTCCGGGGCCTTGAGCTCGAGCACTTCGGCCTGCAGCAGCACCTGTTCCAGCAGCTCGTCGACGCCCTGGCCGGTCTTGGCCGACACGGAGACGAACGGCGAATCGCCGCCGAACTCTTCCGGCACGACCTCTTCGGCCACCAGCTCGTTCTTCACGCGCTCGGCGTTGGCGTCGGGCTTGTCGATCTTGTTGATCGCCACGACGATGGGCACGCCGGCCGCCTTCGCGTGGTGGATCGCTTCCTTGGTCTGCGGCATGACGCCGTCGTCGGCCGCCACCACCAGGATGACGATGTCGGTGGCCTTGGCACCGCGGGCGCGCATGGCCGTGAAGGCCGCGTGACCCGGGGTGTCGAGGAAGGTGATCATGCCGCGCGGGGTTTCTACGTGGTACGCACCGATGTGCTGCGTGATGCCGCCGGCTTCGCCGGAGGCGACGCGGGCGCGGCGGATGAAGTCGAGCAGCGAGGTCTTGCCGTGGTCGACGTGACCCATGACCGTGACGACCGGCGCGCGCGGCAGTTGTTCGCCGACGACCTGCGCGGCCTTTTCTTCCTCGCTGAAGGCTTCCGGATCGTCCAGCTTGGCGGTGACCGCCTTGTGGCCCATCTCCTCGACCACGATCATCGCGGTCTCCTGGTCGAGCTGCTGGTTGATCGTGACCATCTGGCCCAGCTTCATCATCTGCTTGATGACTTCGGAGGCCTTGACGGACATCTTGTGGGCGAGGTCGGCCACCGAGATCGTCTCGGGCACGTGCACTTCCTGGATCACCGCTTCGGTCGGCGCCTGGAAGGTGCTCGAGCCGGAATCGCGATCGCGGCCACGCGCGCCACCGCGCGGGGCGCGCCAGCCCGGGCGACCCGCGCCCGCGGCGCCGGCACCCGGAGCGCCGCGGCCCTTGGCGGCCTCGCCACGCTTCTTGCTCGAATCGTCGGCCCAGCTGGAGGACAGCTTCTCGGACTTGACGGCCTTCTTGTCGCCCGGCTTGGCACCAGCAGCGGGCGCGGCGGCGCCCGGCGCGGCCTTGGCCTTGTGGATGGTGCCCTTGATGCCCGCAGCGGCGTCGGCCGCCTTCGGAGCCTCGACGGGCTTCGGCGCGGTCATCACCTTCTTGGGCGCGGACATCATGGCGCGGATGGCGGCGGCCTCGGCCTCGGCGGCCTTGCGGCGCGCCTGCAGGTCGTTCATGCGCTTGGACTCTTCCTCGGCCGCGTCGGCTGCCTTGATCACGCGCACCTGGCGCACGGGCTCCGGCGGCGGCGCGACCGGCGCTTCGGGGGCCGGAGCCGGCGCCTGAGCGGGCGCGGCGGCAGCGGCCGCAGCCTCGCGTGCCGCGGCGTCCTTGGCCGACTTCGTCATCGGGACCTTGGGCTTGGCGGCTTCCACGGCGGCGCGCTCGGCATCGGCCGCGAGCTTGTCCGCCAATGCCTTCTCGGCCGCGGCGGCAGCCGCCGCAGCACGCTCTTCCGCCTCGGCGCGCAGGCGCGCCTCCTCGGCCTCGCGCAGGCGACGCTTCTCCGCAAGCTCTTCCTCCTGCTTGCGCATCAGCTCGGCCTGGGCGCGCGCCTCTTCCTCGCGGCGGCCCAGTTCGGCCTCCTGCGCAGCGGCGGCCGCGGCGACCTGCTCGTCCGTCGCGGAATCGTCGCGCTGGACGAACGTGCGCTTCTTGCGCACCTCGACCTGGATCGTGCGGGCCTTGCCGCTCGCGTCCGCCTGCTTGATCTCGCTGGTCGACTTGCGGGTCAGCGTGATCTTCTTGCGCTCGCCCCCGTTCGTGCCGTGCGACGTGCGCAAGTAGTCGAGCAGCCGCTCCTTGTCTGCGTCGTTCAGCGCTTCTTCGGCGGTCGCCTTGGCGACGCCGGCCGATTGCAGCTGTTCGAGCAGCGTTGCGGCGGGGCGATTCAGCTCCGCTGCAAACTGGGCGACGGTGGTCACTGCCATTTCTGGAATTCCTTGCTCGGTGTACCGGGCGTTCGTGTATTACGGATGACTTCGTTGGTGCGCGTGCATCAGGTGTTGAACCAGTGCTCGCGCGCCTTCATGATCAGCGCCTTGGCGGCCGCCTCGTCGACGCCGGTCAGCTCCACCAGCTCGTCGACGGCCAGGTCGGCCAGGTCGTCGCGCTTGTGCACGCCGCCCTCGGCCAGCTTGCCGATGAGGTCCGGCGTGAGGCCGTCGAGGTCGCGCAGCTCCTGCGACACTTCCTCGACGCGCTCCTCGCGCGCGATCTCCATCGTCAGCAGCGCGTCCTTGGCGCGGGTGCGCAGCTCGTTGACCGTGTCCTCGTCGAAGCCTTCGATCTCCAGCATCTCCTGCAGCGGCACGTAGGCCACCTGCTCGAGGCTGGTGAAGCCTTCCTCGATCAGGATGTCGGCGACTTCCTCGTCGACGTCCAGCTTGTCGACGAACAGCGCGCGCACGCCGCCCGATTCCTCGGCCTGCTTGGCCTGCGATTCCTCGGCCGTCATGATGTTGATGCGCCAGCCGGTGAGATCCGACGCGAGGCGCACGTTCTGGCCGCCGCGGCCGATGGCGATCGCGAGGTTCTCCTCGTCGACGACCACGTCCATCGCGTGCTTCTCCTCGTCCACGACGATCGAGACCACGTTGGCCGGCGCCAGCGCGCCGATGACGAACTGGGCCGGATCCTCGCTCCACAGCACGATGTCGACGCGCTCGCCGGCGAGCTCGTTGGTGACCGCGGTCACGCGCGAGCCGCGCACGCCCACGCACGTGCCGATCGGATCGACGCGCTTGTCGTGCGACAGCACGGCGATCTTGGCGCGCGAGCCGGCGTCGCGGGCGCAGCTCTTGATCTCGAGCAGGGCCTGCTCGATCTCGGGCACTTCCTGCGCGAACAGCTCCACCATGAAGCCGGGCGCGCTGCGGGACAGCATGATCTGGGGACCGCGGGCCTGGGAATCAACCCCGGCGATGAACGCGCGCACGCGGTCGCCGGAGCGCAGGTTCTCCTTCGGGATCATCTCGCTGCGCTTGAGGCGGCCTTCGACGCGCCCCTGCTCGACGATGATGTCGCCCTTGTCCAGGCGCTTGACCGTGCCGGTGAAGATGCGCTCGCCGCGCGACAGGAAGTCGTTGAGCAGCTGCTCGCGCTCGGCGTCGCGGATCTTCTGCAGGATGACCTGCTTTGCGGCCTGGGCGCCGATGCGCCCGATCGGCACCGAGTCGATGGGCTCCTCGATGTAGTCGTCGACCTCGATGTCGGGGATCTGTTCCTGCGCCTCGAACAGCAGGATCTCGGCGTCGGGGATCTGGAGGCCGGCCTCGTTGGGCACGACGTGCCAACGACGGAAGGTCTCGTAGTCACCGGTCTCGCGGTCGACGGCGACGCGGATGTCCACATCGACACCGTGAAGCTTCTTGGTGGCCGACGCGAGCGCCGATTCGACCGCGCCGAACACGAGATCGCGCTCCACGGTCTTCTCGCGCGAGATCGCGTCCACCAACATCAGCATTTCGCGGTTCATTCTTCTTGACCTCCGTCGTCGGATTGATCGCCGGCCTGGGGCACGGCGGCGAGGTCCGCCTTGCGGCGGCGCCCCTTGAAGTCGATCACCGGCTTGAGCCGGGCTTCCTGCAATTCATCGAGCGTGAAGTCGAGCACCTGCTCGACCTGCTTGACCCCCGCCTTCGCCTGCGTCTTGCTGACCGCGGGCGACGGGAGCACCAGGCACCAGCCACTCTCGCGCGCCAGCAGTTCGCCGACGAACTTCTTGCGTGACTGGAACGGCTGCTTCAGCGTGATTTCGATCTGCTCGCCCACGAAGCGCCTGAAATCGCGTTCGCCCCGCAGCGGACGATCCACGCCCGGCGAGGAGACCTCGAGCCGGCCGTAGTCCGCATTCTCGACCTCGAGCACATATTGCAGCTGTCGCGTGACAGCTTCGCAATCCTCGACCAGGACGAACTCCGACTCGCCCGTCGTGTACGCCTGCCCGGGCCTGCGGTCGATCGTGACGCGCAGGAGTCCACCGCCGAGGCGCTCGACGTCCACCAGGTCGTATCCCAACCCGGTGACGGTGCGTTCGACGGCCGACATCCAGCCAGAGGTGTTCGAGGGTCCTGCCAAAAGTGGTTCTGAGGTTCGAGAGTTGAAACGGAGGGCCAAAAAGCCGCAAAGGCCCCTGAGGACCCTTGCAACTTGCAATCGGCGCCGTGGCTTTTCGGGCCACGCCGCCGCAGAGTTCTTCTCGCTGCGGTACCGTGCACGGCGGACTTATTTCACGGCGCAAGTGAGGCGGCAAAAAAAATGGGCAGAAGAAAAATCCGCCCACCTCTTCCACGCGTCAGCCATCTCGTCGGATCCCGCAAAACCCTGGAAACTTTCTCCAGGCCCCCAGGGCGATCCGCAGTGTCCAGTACATCAGCGAAGCTCGTATTATAGCCCGCAAGAGATGTACCCGCAAGGTTTGCGGTGCGACAATCACCATACTAGCAACATACGGAGACCGCATGGGATTCCTCGCCGGCAAGCGCCTGCTCATCACGGGCGTATTGAACAACCGCTCGATCGCCTATGGCGTCGCGCGCGCCTGCCATCGCGAAGGCGCCGAACTCGCCTTCAGCTACCAGGGTGAGCGCTTCAAGGAGCGCATCGCCGAATACGCCGGCGAATTCGGCTCGACACTGACCTTCGACTGCGACGTCGGCTCCGACGAGCAGATCGCCGCCCTGGCCGAGGGCCTCAAGGCGGCCTGGCCCGAGGGCTTCGACGGTTTTGTCCACTCGATCGGCTTCGCCCCGCGCGAAGCCATCGCCGGCGACTTCCTGGACGGCCTGTCGCGCGAGAGCTTCCGCATCGCCCACGACATCTCGGCCTACAGCTTCCCCGCGCTGGCCAAGGCCACCCTGCCCCAGCTGCGCCCGAACAGCGCGCTGCTGACGATGACCTATCTGGGCGCCGTGCGCGCCGTGCCGGCCTACAACACCATGGGCCTGGCCAAGGCCTCGCTGGAGGCCAGCGTGCGCTACCTGGCGTCCAGCGTGGGCCCCAAGGGCATCCGGGTGAACGGCATCTCGGCCGGCCCGATCAAGACCCTGGCCGCCTCCGGCATCAAGGGCTTCGGCAAGCTGCTGGGCGTGTTCGAGGAGAACTCGCCCCTGCGCCGCACCGTCACGATCGACGACGTGGGCAACGTCGCGGCCTTCCTGCTGTCCGACCTGGCGTCGGGCATGACGGGCGAGATTTCCTATGTCGACGCCGGGTTCAGCCAGATGATGGGTGGCGGGGCGGCGTTGCTGGGCGAGTGAATCCCCGCGCTTGCGCATGAAAGACGCGCCTTCGGGCGCGTTCTGCATTCTGGAATGCGTTCACCCGAACGGGTGGATTCAGGGCTAACCCGAAGTCCTGCCCGACAGGCTGTCGGGCAGACTGCGCCGGCAGGGAGAGGCGGCCACGCTGGTCGCCCGTACATCACATAACCAGCGGCTCGCCCGAGACCGCCCATCCATCATGCAGATCGACCTTTTCCGCGCGCCCGCGTCACGCGCGCGCGTCGCCCTGGCCGCACTCGTGCCCTTGTTCCTGGCCGCGTGCAGCGGTGGCGGCGGCTCGGGGCCCACGCCGCCGCCGCCCGCCGTCGGAGCGCTCGTCTACGGCACCGCGGCAACCGGCGCCGCTGTCGCGGGCACGGTCAGCATCGAAGATGCCGCCGGGCATGTGAAGGCGCTGGCCGTCACGGCCGGCAGCGGCGCATTCAGCGCCAGCGTCGACGGCATGACGGCGCCCTTCATGCTCAAGGTCGCCAGCAGCGACGGCGCGACGGTGCTCTATTCGGCGGTCGAAGCGCCCGGGCGCGCCAACATCACGCCCCTGACGTCGCTGGCGCTGCTGCGCATCGCCGCGTCGCGCGGGCTGCAGGGCCCGGCCGACCTCTACGCCGCGCCGTCCGGCTTCGCCGCTTGGGACAGCGCAGCGAACCTGGCGAGCGCGTCGGCCGCGATGCTGGGCCGCCTCATGCCGGCGTTCGTGGCGCAGTTGCCGGGCGCCAGCGCGACGCCGCAAACGCTCCCGACCTACGACCCGTTCGGCACCGCCTGGACCGTGGGCGCGGGCGTCGACCGGTTGCTCGACGCCTGGCCCGTCACGTTCTCCACCGACACGACGGGCGTCGTCACCGCCTCGCAATCCGATCGCGCCAGCGGCCTCGCGCTGGACGTCGCGCGCAGCGACACCGCGGCGACCGCGACGACGAACCTGGCCATCACCGGCGCCGGATCGGGCGGCCTCGTCGGCGGCTCGTCCATGCAGCTCGGCGCCCGCGCCACCTTCCAGGGCAGCGCGCAGCAAGGCGTAGCGGCCACCTGGAGCGTGGCCGGCCCGGCTGGCGTCACCATCGACGCCAACGGCAAGCTCAGCGCGCCCGCCATCGACACGGCCGGCGCCGCCCACGTGTCGGCGAGCTGGTACGACGGCACGAGCGCCTTCGTGGCGGTGATCGACATCACCATCCTGCCCGCCATGCGGCCGACGGGCATCGACATCACCGGCGCCGCTGCCAACGCCGCGGTCGCGTCCGGCGCAAGCCTGCCGCTGGGGGCCACCGTGCACTGGTCGGACGGCAGCACCACCACGCCGGCCGCCACCTGGAGCTGGACGGGCGACGCCGCGGCCGTGACCCAGCTGGGCAGCGACGGCCTGCTGCGCGCCGGGCGCCCGTCCGCCGACAGCCCGATCCATGTCGTGGCCACGTTCTCGCAGGGCGGCGTGAGCGTCTCGAGCGACCTGGCGCTGACCGTCTCGCGCTTCGTGCGCCGGGTGCAGTCGGTGAGCCTCGCGGGGCTGGTGGACGGCCAGGTGCTGACTGCCGGCGACCACGCCGACCTGGCGCTGACCGCGCTGTGGAACGACGGCTCCGAATCGACGCTGGCACCGGCGTGGTCGTCCGGTCCGGCCCCGGGCGCCGTGAATCACATCCTGACCACGGCGTCCTCCGCCGGCCGGTTGACGACGGCGTCGTATTACGTGCCCATCAGCGCCGACGCCAGCGCACGCGCCGCCGAGTCCGACGTCCTGCAGGCCAGCTACGACAACGGCGACGGCACGAGCGGCCACCTGAGCGTGAACTTCACGGTCAAGCCGCTGGTCAACATCCCGACCGCACTCGAGATCCGCGGCAGCAGCGTGATGCACGAGCGCGACACTGCGCAGTTCACCGTCTGGGTCGACTACGCGGACGGCAGCTCGGAAGGGACGACGGTGGCGGCGACGTCGCAGGACGCGGCGCTGCTGGCACCGATGGCGACGGCCAACAACTTCAGCGCGGCGCCCTACGCCAGCAAGCCGCAGGCGTCGCTCGTCGCGACGCTCGCGGCCTCGCGCGTCTACACCTACCAGGACGCCAACGGCCAGCCCGTGACGACGACCCTGTCGACGACGCACCCGGTGCGGATCGACTGGGTCGATCCGGTGCTCGTGGCGCTGTCGGTCGACGTCGACCACCTGGGCGTGGGCACGCCCATGCCGGTGCCCGTCACGGCCATCTACTCGAAATTCGGCACAGGCTCGACGGCACCGGCGACCGACGCCACGTTCAGCGTCGACAGCACGCTCGTCAGCATCGACGGCAACACGCTGACCGCCACCCAGGCGCCCGCGACGATCGGCGCATCCTGGGTCACGCTCACCGTCACGGCCCAGGGCAGCGGCGGCAGCGTGGCGGTGCGCCGCCTCGTCACCATCGACCTGCCGGGCACCGTCTCCAAGCACCTGCTGGCCTATCCCTGGAGCCCGCTGGATACCGACGTGCAGTTCCGCGCGATCTCGTCGGACGGGCATGTCGACGACTACACCGTGACGCGCACCCTGCCCTACTTGCTGGGCTACGACTCGCCGGCGACGCCGCGCCGCATGCGCCTGCTGTCGGGTGTCAGCGATTTCGCGCAGGCACGCACGGCGTTCGGCCTGATGAGCGGCGCATCGCAGGAAACCCAGTACGTGGCGGCGGTCGAGCGCGGCCAGGTGGTCGTGCTGCGCCATGACGACCTCTACGACGCGACGAACCTGGTGCCGCCGGTCGTGCTCACGGACGTGACCAACGCACGCCAGGTCGCGTTGGTCGTGCGGCGCGACGACGGCCTGCAACCGCCCGCGGCCGTCCGTCTGTACGTGCTGGACCAGGGCGGCACGGTTCGCCAGTACAAGCTGCCCTACTGGGTGAACCGCCCACTGGTGGCGTCCGACGTGTCGCTCGAGCGCCAGTTGTCCGGCACCTACACGCAGATCAGCGCGGGATCGGACTTCATCCAGCTGCTGTCCACGAGCGGGGTCGCCTACGCGGAAGGCGCTTCCGAATCCGGCGCGCTGGGCGACCCGACCGGCAGCGCGCACTGGAGCGACACCTTCGCCGTGCAATACGGCGTCAACTGCAACACCAACTGCGTCTACTCCACGCTGACGGGGGTCACGCTGGTGCACGCCGGAGTCGGCCGGAGCTTCGCCGCGCTGACCGACGACTTCGTCAACTGGGGCATCATCGGCCCCGGGCTCACGCTCGAGTACTTCGACCCGGCACGCCCGGTCTACCCGCCGATCGACATCGCCGGCATCGTCGACTATGCCTGGCTGCAGGGCGACGGCAGCGTCCACTACGAGAACCTCATGTTCGCCGAGGACGACATCGGCGGTCCCGGCAACATCCGCGTCGGCAGCACGCGGTTCAACGCGGCCGCCACGTGGCTGTCGCCGGCAGTCGAGATCGTGGACGGGCGGCGCACCGTGGCCGCCATCCACTGGCCCGAGTGGAGCGGCGAAGTCGACATCACACCCACGATGTCGATCATCCGCACGCGGACGGACACGTTGTTCTACCTCGACGGGCGCCCCATCCTCGACCCGCACGGCAACGCGATCGTGCTGCCCTGACGCGCACGGCGCGCGCGTACGGGCGCCGGGTCCGTCCGCGCGGCGCCGTTCAGAGCTCGTCCAGCGCCCGCGCCGCGCCGATGAGCGCCGGGGAAGTCTCCGCCTGGATCAGCCATGTCGGGATCGCGTCCAGGTAGGCGCGGAAGCGGCCCTTGGCGATGAAGCGCTCGCGGAAGGTGGAACGGTCGATCCAGTCGCCCAGGCGCGGCACGATGCCGCCGCCGATGTAGACGCCGCCGCGCGCGCCCAGCGTCAGCGCCAGGTTGCCCGCCACGCTGCCCAGGAAGGCGAAGAACAGCTCGATCACCTCGACGCAGCGCGCGTCGCTGCCGGCCATCGCGGCGGCCGTGACGCCGGCCGGATCCAGGCTGGCGGCGCTGGCGCCATCGATCCTGCACAGCGCCTCGTACATGGCGACCAGCCCGGCGCCCTGCAGCGCGCGCTCGGCCGATGCGTGGCCGAAGCGATCGCGCAGCACCGCGACCACGGCGTCCTCGCGCGCGTTCGCCGAGGCCAGGCTGACGTGGCCGCCTTCGCCGCCGAGCGGCACCAGGTGGCCGGCGGTGTCGTACAGCAGGCCCGACACGCCCAGGCCGGTGCCCGGGCCCAGCAGGCCGATCGCGCCTTTCGGGTCGGCCGTGCCCGCGCTGCCGATGCGCCGCAGGTGCTCGGACTGCAGCGAAGGCAGCGACAGCGCCAGCGCGGTGAAGTCGTTGATGAACAGCAGGCGATCCAGGCCCAGCTCGACCCGCACGCCCTCGATCGAGAACGCCCACGGCGAGTTCGTCATGCGCAGGAAGTCGCCGACGATGGGATTGGCGATGCCCACGGCGCCCTGCCGCGGCTTCGGCCCGACGACCTGCCCGAGGTAGGCCTTCATGGCGCCGTCGATGTTGGCGTGGGCTGCGACCGCATAGGTGCGGACCTGCGACGGCTGGGCGCCGGGCGCCTCCTGCAGGGCGAAGCGGGCGTTCGTGCCGCCGACGTCGCCCATCAGGCGCGGGAAGCTGGAGGTGTTGGCAGCCGTCATGGACCGGAAGGACTCCCTGGAATTTCCGAGGTGGCGCAGGCAAAGCGCTGCCCGCATTCGCGACAAAAGCCGTGAATGTAGTTTACCTACGCTTCCAGATCAACTGTGGCGACTCAAATACCGCACCCCCGGTACGCCGACGCAGGCCTCGGACAAGGCGAGAAGGCCGCGCTCGTAGTCTGCATACACCTTTACAACAGATTAACGCGAGCTTTCCGGACGCAGCTCGAAGATCTTCACCGAGCGAGCCGGCAGCTTCACGGTCGCGCCCAGCTTGACCTGCTTGCCCGCCAGCACGTCGCGCGCGACGGCCGGCGTCGCCAGCACCTCGGCGAAGCGCGCGAGATCGAGCGTCGTCTCGGCCGCGTTCTTGTTGATGACCACCATCACCGTCGAATCGGCGTCGTGGCGGAACCAGGCGTAGGTGCCGTTCTCGGGCACGAAGTGCACCAGCTTGCCGTGATGGACGGTGGTCTGCGTCCGGCGCCAGTTCAGCAGCGTGCGCACGAAGGCCTGCATGTCCTTCTGCTTCGCGCTCAGGCCCTTGCCGGTGAACGCGTTCACCTTGTCGCCGGCCCAGCCGCCGGGGAAGTCCTGGCGCGCCTTGCCGTCGTCGCGCACCGTGGGACTGGTCATCAGCACCTCGGTGCCGTAGTACAGCTGCGGCACGCGCGGCATCGTCATCACGTAGGCGAGCGCCATCTTGGTCAGGCCCACGTCCTCCTTGAGCACGCTGTACAGGCGCGGCAGGTCGTGGTTGCCCTCGAACAGCACGAGCTTTTCGGGGTGCGGGTAGAGCACGTCGTTGACCAGGCCCTCGTAGAGGTCCATCAGCCCCGCGTGCAGGTCGTCCGTGTCGCTGGCCAGCGCCTTGCGCAGGATGCCGTTGAGCGGGAAGTCCATCGCGCTGGGCAGCGGCGTGCCCGTGGCGTCGCGGCCGCCGCCGAGCCAGTGCATGAGCACGGTGGGCTGCGACGTCCATTCCTCGCCCACGATGTTCAGGTTCGGGTACTCGGCCATCACGCGGCGCGTCCATTCCTGCAGGAAGGCCTGGTCGGAGTAGCCCCAGGTGTCCACGCGCAGGCCCGACAGCCCGGCGTACTCGACCCACCAGATCGCGTTCTGGATCTGGTAGGTGGCCAGGAACGGGTTGCGCTGGTTCATGTCGGGCATGTGCGGGCCGAACCAGCCGTCGGTGTAGATCCTGGCGTCCGCGCGCGACGCGTACGGGTCGCTCGTGGTGGTGCGCGCGTGCTGCGTCTGCACGAACCGGCCGTCGAAGCCGATCCAGTCGGGCGCCGGCATGTCGTGCATCCACCAGTGCTCGGAGCCGATGTGGTTGAGCACCACGTCCATGATCACGCCCATGCCCTTGGCGCGTGCGGCCTCCACCATTCGGCAGTAGTCGTCGTTCGTGCCGAAGCGCGGGTCGATCCTGTAGGTGTCGGTGGCGGCGTAGCCGTGGTACGAGTACTTGGGCTGCCGGTTCTCCGTCAGCGGCGTGGGCCACAGCATGGTGACGCCCAGGTCGCGGAAGTAGTCGAGGTGGTCGACGATGCCCTGGATGTCGCCGCCGTGGCGGCCCGACTCGTCGTCGGCCCGGTTGGCCGGGTCGCCGTAGCCGGGCACGTCGTCGTTGGCGGGGTCGCCGTTGGCGAAGCGGTCGGGCACGAGGTTCAGGATGACGTCGGACGAATCGAAGCCGCGACGCTGCGCCGAGCCGGGGGCGCGCTCGCGCAGCTCGAACGGGGCGTGGAAGCGCTCGTCGCCGTGGCTGAACACGATGTCGACGCGACCCGGCGCGGCATCGGGGGCGATGCGCAGGTCGATGAACAGGTAGTTCGGGTTGGCCACGCGCGACACCGACTCGATGCGCACGCTCCCGGCCGACGCATCGCCGATCTGCGGCGCCGCATCGGCGATGCGCGGGCCGTGCACGAGCAGCTGCAGCCTGTCGCTGTTCATGCCCACCCACCAGAACGCGGGCTCGATGCGCTCGATCTGCGCGGGCATCGGGGGCACGTCGGGCGCGGCGGCGTGCGCCCCCAGCGACGAGGCGGCGAGCAGGACGGCGGCGGAAAGTTGGCGGGGATGGTGCATCGGGAGGTTCTCGGAGAAGACTTCTTCAGCGCGCGACGAAGACGACGGCGGCGCGCGCGGGCACGGTGAAATGGCCGTTCGCGTCGTCGACGGTCGCCTCGTGGGCGATGCGGGTGTCGGCGGCGTGCGCGGCGAGGTGGACGGGATGCAGGCGCCAGTGGCGGCCCTGGAGCGCGGGCAGCTCCAGCGCGTGCGACTGCTTGTCGGCGTTCAGCACGACGAGGACCGCCCCGAACCGCGCGCCGCGCAGCCCGCGGCCGTCGATCAGTTCGGCGATGACGGTGGGCTCCTGCGACGGCCCGCCGGCCGGGAAGCCGATGCGGCGCCGCACCTCGTCGGCGCTGGCCAGGTGGAACAGCGGCGTGCTGGCGCGGATGCGCAGCAGGTCGAGGAACGCGTCGCGCGTCCAGGCGATCTCGGCAGGCGTCGGCTTGAGCGCGGCGTCGGCCAGCAGCGGGCGCTCGATGTCCCACAGTGCGCCGTTGTCCGGCTTGGGGGGCAGGCCGGCGCCGAAGCCGTTGTCGCGGGCCGTCCAGTCGAGGCGGTTGAACCAGTCGCCGGAATCGAAGCTGTTCCTGTCGAAGGACTTCGAGCGCAGCAGGTCGACGCCCGCGTGGAAGTACGCCACGCCCTGGCTGAATGCCACCACCGCCGCGCCCAGGATCTGCACGCGGGCGCGATCGGCGCCCGACGTGGACCGCGGCAGCTTCAGGACGTCGTTGTCCCACAGCGTCTGGTTGTCGTGGTTCTCGACGTAGTTGACGACCTCGCCGGGCTGGCTGGCGTAGCCCGCGGGCTGGTCGCCGTACGGGACCCTGTCGAACGCGAGCGACTGGCCGCGCCACGTCGTCAGCGTCATGTCGCGGAGAGAGCCGGCCAGCCCGATGCGGATCAGGTCGGCCGCGGTCATCAGGTCTTCGCGGGTGGCGTGGCCGGCGCCGTTCGGGTCGTAGAACTCGCCGTTGATCCAGCCCTGGTCGGCGCGCAGGTGCGCGCTGTCGGTCGACGAGCCGCCGCGCACCGCGTCGCGCGCCCGGTCGCTGAAGGTGCCGATGCCCGTGCCATTGAGCGACCGCTGCGACGCCTGCACGAAGCGCGTGCCGCCGGCGACCTCGCCGAAGTTCCAGCCTTCGCCGATCAGCGGGATCTCGCGGCCGGTGGCGGCCTTCAGGCGGCGCTGCAGCGCCTCCATCACCGCACGCGGCTGGTGCCCCATCAGGTCGAAGCGGAACGAATCGACGTGGTACTGCACGGCCCACTGCAGCACCGAGTCGACGAGCAGCTTGCCCATCATCAGGTTCTCGGTGGCGGTGTTGTCGCAGCACGTGGAGTGCTCGACGGCGCCGTTGGCGTCCAGGCGCTGGTAGTACCCGGGCACGATGCGATCGAGCACCGACTGCGGCTGCTGCCCGCTCGTGCTGGTGTGGTTGTAGACGACGTCCATGCCCACGCGCAGGCCGGCGCGGTGCAGGCCCTGCACCATCGCGCGGAACTCGCGCACGCGCACCGGGCCGTCGTTCGCGTCGCCGGCGTAGCCGCCTTCGGGCGCGCTGTAGTGGAACGGGTCGTAGCCCCAGTTGAAGCAGTCGGTGGCCGCACCGGCGACGACGGCCGCCTGCTGCGTCTCGTCGGCCGGCCCGCCTTCGATCCTCGGCGTCGTGCAGCCGCGTTCGGGCACGCTGGCGATGTCGAACACCGGCAGCAGGTGCACGTCGGTCAGGCCGGCCTGCGCGAGGCGGCGCAGGTGGCGCATGCCCGCGCTGCCGGCGTCGGTGAACGCCAGGTACTTGCCGCGATGCGCGGCGGGCACGCTGGCGTCGCCGATCGAGAAGTCGCGCAGGTGCAGCTCGTAGATGGCCATGTCGGTCGAGCGCTTCACGGTGGCCGGCGCGGCGTCGCGGCGCCAGTTGCCAGGCTGCGTCGCGGGGTCGTCCAGCGTGCCGAGCCAGGTGCGGCGCGAATCGGCGTTCAAGCTCGTCGCGTACGGGTCGGTGACGCGGTTGCGCACCAGGCCCGTGCCGGGCACGAACACGTCCACGAGGTAGCTGTAGTAGCGGCCGGCATCGTGGCCCGGGACCTCGCCGCGCCAGGCGCCGGTGGCATCGTCGCGCTGCAGGTCGACGACCGCGCTCGCCGGACGCTCGGCGCCCGGGAAGACGCAGGCGCGGACGGCCTGCGCCGTCGGCGCCCACACGGCCAGGCGCAGCCTGTCGTCCACGCGGCTGACGCCCAGGTCGCCGAGCGCGCCGGCCTGCGCATGGAGATCGTCCAGCGCGCCGGCCACCTGCAACTCGCTCGCGGCCAGCACGCGGCCCCGCTCGTCCTCGCGTACCACCAGCGCCTGCCCGCGCAGTGCGCGCGCGACGCGGACGCGGTCGTCCGCGCGCAGCAGCGCGCCGTCGCCCACGTACTTGAAACGCCCGGCCAGCGCCGCCGGCTCGGGGTCGCCCGAGACGGCGAGCTCCAGCGTGTCGTCGGCGCCGGCCACCGGCTGGCCGGCCTGCACGACCAGCGCGCCGCGGTCCGACGCGACGAGCACGTAGCGCCCCTGCACCGGCGCACCCGGCCAGCGAATGAGCGACTGCGACAGCCAGACCGCGCGCGCCGGCATGGCGCGGGCGTCGGCTGCGGGTTGCAGCGTCGTCGCGAACGCCGGGGCGTCGCATGCCGCAGCGAGCGCCGGGTCGGCGGCCGCTGCGCAGGCGGCCCCGCCCAGGAGCAGGACGGTCGCCACCGCCCTCGCACAAGTGTTTGTCGCCCGCATCACGTAGTTTTGCTTCACAAACGTGTTGTCTCTATATTCTTAGGGAGGAATGCTACATCGTATTTCAGTGCATGCGCAGCAACGCGCATGGGTTTCCCTCATCCAGTCTGTTGTTGTGTTGGATTTATGATGTACTTTGACTACAGTCCATGACAACTTCGAGACACACCGCCATGAGCCATCCGTCCCGCGCCCTGCCCGCCTCGCTGGCCCTCGCCTGCACCGCCCTGCTGGCCGCCTGCGCCACCAACGCCCCGGGTCCCGGCGTCGACGTCTCCCCGGTCCGGCAGGTGCTGCAGCCCGCGCCCCTGGCGGCCGGCTGGGAGCACGGCGCCTTCATGGAAGTGTTCGTGCGCAGCTACCAGGACAGCGACGGCGACGGCGTGGGCGACCTGCGCGGGCTCACGCAACGCCTGCCCTACCTGCAGGCGCTGGGCATCCGCGGCCTGTGGCTGATGCCGGTCAACGCCAGCGGCGACCACGACCATGGCTACGCGGTGACCGACTACCGCGCCATCGAGCCCGCCTACGGCACGCTGGCCGACTTCGACGAGCTGGTGCGCCAGGCCCACGCGCGCGGCATCGGCATCGTCATCGACTACGTCATCAACCACAGCTCGTGGAAGAACCCGCTGTTCGTGCAGTCGGCCTCGTCGAAGACGAACCCGTGGCGCGACTGGTACGTGTGGGCGGACGCCAAGCCCACCGGCTGGACCATCTTCGACATCGACCCCTGGAACGCGACGCCCGACGGCGCGTACTTCAGCCAGTTCGGCAAGGAGATGCCCGACTTCAACCTGCGCAACCCGGCGGTGGTGCAATACCACCTGGACAGCCTGCGCTTCTGGATCAACCACGGCGTCGACGGCTTCCGCATCGACGCCGTGGGCCACCTGTTCGAGAACGGCCCGCAGGGCTGGAGCCTGCAGCCGGAGAACTACGCGTTCATGGCCAGGCTGCGGCGCGAGCTGGACGTCGACCACCCGCACGTGATGGTGTGCGAATCGCCCGGCGACCCGGCGGGCTTCGCGAAGCAGGACGCCTGCGGCGCGTCGTTCGCGTTCGGGCACAGCGACGCGCTGGTGCGCGCGGGGCGCGGCGACGAGAAGGCGATCCGCGACGTCGCCGACTACTTCCCCGGCGCGCCCGACACCATGGCCACGATGGTGTCCAACCACGACCACTTCGCCGGCAAGCGCCTGTGGGACGCGATGGGCGGCGACCCGGCGCGCGTGCGCGTCGCCGCCGCGGCCTACCTGCTGCAGCCCGGCACGCCCTACGTCTACTACGGCGAGGAACTGGGCATGTCCGCGGCCGCCGCCGAGGACCCCGACGACCAGCTGCGCGGCCCCATGAGCTGGACGCCCTTCGGCGGCTTCAGCAGCGGCCGGCCCTACCGCCCCGCGTCGGTCAACCTCGCCGCGCAGAACGCGGAGGCCGAGGCGCGCGACCCCGACTCGATGCTGGCGTTCTACACGGCGATGCTGCGCCTGCGCAACACGCACTCGTCGATCGCCACGGGCCGCTACGTCGCGCCGCGCGTCGACGGCCGCACCCTGAGCTTCCAGCGCACGGATGCGCGCGAGCACACCGTCGTCGTCATCAACTACGGCGAGCGTGCGGGCACCGCACGGCTCGCAGGCCTGCCGCCGAACGCCCGACTGCAGCGCCTGCATCCGGCCACGCCGGCCGCCGGTGCGATGGCCTCCGCCACCGGCACCCTCGCCGTGCCGGCCGACCCGTTGTCGGTGCAGGTCTTCCTCGTGTCGCGATGACACGCGGCGGACGCCTTCCAGCAACATGAAGCGGCCGCTCCGGGCGGCTTCCTGACAGGACTGTCAGCTGGACAGGTAAAGTTTTCGAAAGCCTCGTGCGCCCGCGGGAAAACGGGTGCGTCGTTTGCTATGGTGCTGCGCGGTCGAGGTGGGGCGCGGGGTGAGGCTCGCCTGCCGCCACGACCGCAGACGAACACCGCGCAGCCCGCCCGGGCCGGCGCGAACGAGGACCGTGATGGAACAAGAACGACAGCCCGCCGCCCCGACCAAGAAGCGCCGCTGGCTCGGCACCGCGATCGCCCTGCTGCTGATCGCCGGCCTCGGCGCCCTGGCCTGGCACCTGACGCACCCGGCCGC
>JBJMWE010000324.1:0-10081 GCA_045810285.1 Vitreoscilla sp.
GCGGCACGGCTTCGTCGAGGACGGGGTCGAACAGGGCGCGCAGCTCGCGCTTGTGGTCTTCCCAGGCGCGCACGCGGGCGGCCTCGTCCGGCCGGTGCGCCAGCCAGGCGGCGACCTCGGCGGCGCGTTCCGGCGTCAGCTGGCGGTCGGCGTAGGCGTGGAGCTCGGCCTCCGTCACGGGGACACCGGTGGGCGGCGATGGCGGGGGTGGGGCAGCGGAGGTCATTTGACGACTTTCAGGCGCACGGCGTCGCCGCCGGACGCGGACGGCGCGCCGTCCAGCAACAGGCGCAGCCTCTCGCGGCCGCGCGACAGCCGTGACATCACGGTGCCGAGCGGGATGCCCAGCGTGCGTGCGATGTCGGCGTAGGCCATGTCCTCGAGGGCGACGAGCAGCAGCACGTCGCGCTGCTCGGGCGCGAGGCGCTCCAGCGCGGACTGCAGGTCGAGCATGGCGGCGCGCGCGGCCTGCGGCGGCGGGGCGACGGCCTCGGCCGCGTCCTCGTCGAGTGCGACGACGGCCAGGCGCCCGCGGCGCAGCGCGTCGACATGGAGGTTGTGCATGATCGCGAACAGCCAGGCGCGCATGTCGACCACGTTGCGCCACAGGCCGGCGCGCGACCAGGCGCGCTCGAGCGTGTCCTGCACGAGGTCGTCGGCGTCGTCGCGGTTGCCCGCCAGCGCACGGGCGTAGCGGCGCAGGCGCGGCACCCAGGGCGCCAGGTCGTCGCGCATCAGGCCGCCTCCGCCCTGTGTGCTGCGATGCCAGCGCCTTTCGGAGCGGCCGTGCTTGCGCTCACCGGACTACCTCCGCCTGTCGGCTGCGGAGCGAGCCCTGCGGGCTGGCCGCCCGGCGAGGCGCGGAGCCCGGGCCGACGGTGCGTCCGCGAAGGGGTGGGGTGGCGCAGGCCAGGCCATGGCGTGGGGGCGTGGTCAGCCCTTGATCACGTGCCAGATGTCCTTGAACTTGTCGCCCGTCATGTCCCCGGGCTTGGCGTCCTTGGAGAACGTGTAGATCGGCGCGCCCTTGTAAGCCCACTGCCTGCCGCCGTCGTCGCGCGTGACGATCGACCAGTCGCCGCTGGCGGCGTCGGCGGCCTGCGCGGCGACCGGCGGCCACAGCTGGGCGCACGGGCCGTTGCACGCGCTCTTGCCGCTGCCCACGGTGTCCTTGTCGAAGGTGTAGACGGTGGCGCCGGACGGCGTGGCGAGCACGCCGTTCTGCACCGTGGCCGGGGCGCCGGCGGCGTCGGCCGAGGCCGCGAACAGGACGATGACGGCGGCGGCGAGCGAAGTCTTGAGCATGGAATCTCCTCGTTGGCGTTGTACCGCGAAAGGCGGTCACGACGGGGTGGACGGGCCGGCCCCGCCGTTTATTCCGGCGCGTCGAAAATAACGGCGGCCGCGGCCGCGGCGTGCTGTCAGGCGGACGTCGGCCAGCTCCCGTATGCTCGCCTTCGAGCGCGCCGCATGACGGCGCTCCGGCCACGACAACCGCCGCCATCGCACCCGGTGGACGGCGCATGGAGACACCCCGCATGACCGCATCCCCCGGCACCGGCGCCGCCGCCTTCCTGGCCGCGCGCGATTTCCTGCTCCAGCACCGCGAAGACTACGCCACCGCGTACCGCGCCTTCCGCTGGCCGCAGCTGACGGAGTTCAACTGGGCGCTCGACCACTTCGACGCACTGGCGCGCGGCAACGACGCGCCCGCGCTGTGGATCGTCGACGAGAACGGCGCCGAGGACAAGCTCAGCTTCGCGCGCCTGGCCGAACGCTCGAACCAGGTCGCCAACTGGCTGCGCGGGCTGGGCGTGCAGCGCGGCGACCGCGTGCTCCTGCTGCTGCCCAACGAGGTGGCGCTGTGGGAATCGATGCTCGCCTGCATGAAGCTGGGCGCGGTGATCGTGCCCACCACCACGCTGGTGAGTACCGACGACCTGACGGACCGCTTCGACCGCGGCGCCGTCAAGCACGTGATCTGCACCGCGTCGGCCACGTCCAAGTTCGACGTCTTTCCCGGCGCCTACACGCGCGTGGCGGTCGGGTCGGCGACAGGCCGTGCGCCGGCAGGGTGGAACGACTACGGGGCGTCGAACCAGGCGCCGACCTTGTTCGCCGCCGACGGGCCCACGCGCGCGGACGACCCGCTGTTCCTGTACTTCACCTCGGGCACCACGTCCAAGCCCAAGCTGGTGCTGCACAGCCACCAGAGCTACCCGGTGGGACACCTGAGCACGATGTACTGGATCGGCCTGAAGCCGGGCGACGTGCACTGGAACATCAGCTCGCCGGGCTGGGCCAAGCATGCGTGGAGCTGCTTCTTCGCGCCGTGGAACGCCGGCGCGACGATCTTCATCTACAACTACGCGCGCTTCAACCCGCCCGCCGCGCTCGCGGTGCTGGTCGACAACAAGGTCACCTCGCTGTGCGCGCCGCCCACGGTGTGGCGCATGCTGATGCAGCAGGACCTCGCGAAGTACCGGACCTCGCTGCGCGAGCTGGTGGGTGCAGGCGAGCCGCTGAACCCCGAGGTGATCGACATCGTCAAGCGCGCCTGGGGCATCACGATCCGCGACGGCTACGGCCAGACGGAGACGACCGCGCAGGTCGGCAACCCGCCGGGCCAGCCGTTGAAGGCCGGCTCGATGGGCCGTCCGCTGCCCGGGTACGCGGTGGCGCTGCTGGACGCCGACGGCCAGCCGGCCGACGAGGGTGAGATCAGCCTGCAGCTGTCGCCGCGCCCGACCGGACTGATGCTGGCCTACCAGGACGACGAGTCCAAGACCGCGGAGGTGATGCGCGACGGCCACTACCACACGGGCGACGTCGCGGCGCGCGACGCCGACGGCTACATCACCTACGTCGGCCGCGCCGACGACGTCTTCAAGGCTTCGGACTACCGCATCAGCCCGTTCGAGCTCGAGAGCGTGCTGATCGAGCACGAGGCCGTGGCCGAAGCCGCGGTGATCCCCTCGCCCGACCCGATCCGGCTGGCGGTGCCCAAGGCGATCCTGATCCTGCGCGCCGGCTTCGTGCCCGGCCCCGAACTGGCGCAGTCCATCCTCGCCTTTGCGCGCTCGCGCCTGGCCTCCTACAAGCGCATCCGCATCGTGGAATTCGGCGAGCTGCCCAAGACGCTGTCCGGCAAGATCCGCCGCGTCGAGCTGCGCCTGCGCGAGAACGCGCGCACGCCGGGCGACGCGTTTCCGATGGAGTTCCGCGAGGCGGAGAAGGCCGACTAGGCTTGCTCAGGACGACACCGCCTGACAGGTCGACGGAGCTGGCGTCCTGCGCGGTACGGCGCCCATCGGCAAGCCCTGTCATCCTGCGCGGAGCGAAGCGCAGTCGCAGGATCCACGCGGGCCGAGACGTTGCGCGAGTGCATGGCGCGGCGGCGCCGTTCGTCGAGCGCTGCCGCAGTTCGTCTGCGCGGGGCGTCGGCTCGTCGGGCGGGCGTGGCGGCGCGCGCGCGGGGCTTGCAGAATGCGCCAGCTTCAGGAGACACCCCATGACCACTGCCCGCCAGTCCCGCCTGCGTTACGCGATCGTCGTCTGCGCCGCCGTCGTGGCGGCCGTGTTCGTGGCAGGGTCGACCCACGCCGCCGGGCTCGACGTGCGCACCCGCGCCGACGCGAAGGACGTGGGGCTGCCGGTCTACCCGGGCGCGGTCAAGTC
This sequence comes from Vitreoscilla sp., assembly GCA_045810285.1. GTDB lineage: Bacteria > Pseudomonadota > Gammaproteobacteria > Burkholderiales > Burkholderiaceae_C > Scleromatobacter. The sequence goes on from JBJMWE010000324.1 coordinate 3,679, forward strand.
CAGCGCCGGCGACAGCGATTCCGGCGCCTTCTCGTTCGGCGTCTGGGGCGACTCGTTCGGCTTCAAGCTGGCCGTCGTCAGTTTCCACAGCGACGACGGCGTGGACGCGGTGGCCGCCTTCTACCGCGACGCGATGGGCCAGTACGGCACGGTGCTCGACTGCTCGAACGCGAACGGCGCCCGGCACGGCCATGGCGACGACAAGGCCAATCGCGACAAGCCGGTGACCTGCGACGGCGACCGCGCCGCCGCCGGCGGCCGGCTGCTCAAGGTCGGCGTGAACCGCGCGCAGCGCGTGTTCCAGGTCAAGCCCGACGGCGGCGGCGCCGCGTTCACGCTGGTGCGCATCGAGATGCGCGGCGACGACTGAACAATCTCCGGACGCGGCGGACACCGCGGCCGGGGAGGCGCTAACGGAATGTCAAGCGCCCGTCCGCGATGCGCGACCAGCGCAGCGTGAGCAGGTCCAGCAGGTAGTTCTGGTAGAGCCGCCACGGCGCCTTCGCGCCCTGCCTGGGCATCATGTCGACCGCGCGCTGGACGTAGCCGGACGAGAAATCCAGGAAGGGCCGGGTCTCGAGCCCGGGCGTGGCCACCGGCATCGCGCTGCGATACCCGTGGCGGTCCATGTAGCCGAACAGGCGCGACGCATAGTTGGCCGTCAGGTCGGCCTTCAGCGTCCACGAGGCGTTGGTGTAGCCGAAGGTGTAGATCAGGTTGGGCACGCCGCTGAACATCATGCCCTTGTAGCCCAGCGTCTGCGCGAAATCGACGGCCTTGCCGTCGACCGCGAACGCGACATCGCCCAGCACGTTGAGCGTCAGGCCGGTGGCCGAGACGACGATGTCGGCGGGCAGCTCGCGGCCCGATTCCAGCCGCACGCCGCCCGGCGTGAAGGTGTCGACGTGGTCGGTGACGACGTCGGCGCGCCCGGCCTTGATCGCCTCGAACAGGTCGCCATCGGGCACGAAGCACACGCGCTGGTCCCACGGGTCGTACTTCGGCGTGAAGTGGGTGTCGACGTCGTGCGACGGGCCGAGCGCCTGGCGCACCAGCCCGATCAGCCTGCGCCTGACCATCGCCGGCCAGCGCCGCGACAGCTTGAAGAACAGCATCGCCACGCCGATGTTCTTGGTGCGCGTGAGGCGGTACGCGAGCATGCGCGGCAACCAGCGGCGCAGGCGCTCGGCCAGCGGGTCGCGGCCGGGCAGCGACAGCACGTAGGTGGGCGAGCGCTGCAGCATCGTCACGTGCTCGGCCGTGCGGGCCATCTCGGGCACGAGCGTCACCGCGGTGGCGCCGCTGCCGATGACGACCACGCGCTTGCCGGCGTGGTCGAGGTCGGACGGCCAGGACTGCGGATGCACGAAGCGGCCGCGGTAGTCGGCCAGGCCCGGGAATTCCGGCGCGTGGCCCGCGCTGTACCGGTAGTAGCCGCTGCACGCGAGCAGGAAGTTGCAGCGCAGGCGCGAGCGGCGCTGGCCGGGGTGCTCGATCTCGAGCGTCCAGCAGGCGTCGGCCGACGACCACTCGGCGCGCACCACCTTGTGGCCGAAGCGCACCTGGCGGTCCAGGCCGTGCTCGACGGCCGTCTCCACGATGTAGTTGCGGATCGCCGGCCCGTCGGCCAGCGACTTCGCGTCGGTCCACGGCTTGAACGCGTAGCCGAGCGTGAACATGTCGGAGTCGGAGCGCACGCCGGGGTAGCGGAACAGGTCCCAGGTGCCGCCGATCGCCTCGCGGCTCTCGAGGATCGCGAAGCGCCGGCCGGGGAAGTCGTCCTGCAGGTGCACGGCCGCGCCGATGCCCGAGAGCCCGGCGCCGACGATGAGGGCGTCCAGGTGCTCGATCGCGTCGGCCGTGGCCGTCTTCAGGAACTCGCTGGCACGCGCGATGGAGCGCTGCGCCTCGGGCACGTCCTTCAGCAGTTGCCAGGCGTGCGGCACCACGGGCCACACGGTGGTCTCGACGTGCACGCCGGCCGCGCGCGCCTTGGCGGCGAAGCGCGTGCCGTCGTCGCGCAGCGCTTCCTCGGCGGCGACGTGGAACAGCAGCGGCGGGAAGCCCGTGGGATCGCCGAAGATCGGCGAGACGAGCGGATTCGTCGCGTCGCCGCCGGCGCCGAGGTAGGCGGCGCCGAGGTGCTCCAGCGACGGGCCGTGGAACATGGGGTCGCGGTCGGCGTTGCCCGTGATGGACGGACTCGCGCCGCTGAGGTCGGTGGCCGGCGAGAACAGCGCGGCGGCGTCGGGCAGGCGCTCGCCGGCGTCGCGCAGCGTCAACATCAACGCCAGGGCGAGGTTGCCGCCGGCACTCTCGCCGGCCAGCACCAGGCGCTGGCCGGAGGACTCGGCGTCGTGCTGTCCGCGCAGCGCGCGCCATGCGGCCGCGACGTCGTCCAGCGGCGCCGGGAAGGGGTGCTCGGGCGCGAGGCGGTAGTCGGGCGCGAAGACGCGGAAGCCGTGCAGCGCGAACGCCGCCGTGATCGGCCGGTGCGTGCGTGGCGAGCAGCCGACGAAGCCGCCGCCGTGCACGTACATCAGCAAGGGACGCGGGCCGGCGGCGATGTCGGCCGCGTCCGCGCGCTCCACCCATTCGCCGGGAACGCCGCCCAGCGCGCCGCGCGTGTAGGCGACGCCCCTGGGCGGCGGCATCGCCTGGCCCATCACCTTGCGCACGCGCATCAGGTCGCGCATGTCGCCGAACGCGGGGCGCAACCGCTTGCGGATGACATATCGGGCAATGCGTGCCTGCCAGCTGGCCATGGTTCTTCAGCTCCTCAAGCCGGGTTGCGCTTGATGCGGCGGGCGAGGTCGCGCGCCACGTGTTTCCAGTACGTCACCGGGAACAGGCGCTGGATGAGCGCGGCGCCCTTGGCGTCGTTGCCTACCAGCACGCGCGGCGTGCGGCGCTCGATGCCGGTGGCGATGATGTCGGCGGCCGTCGCGGGGGCTAGCACCAGCAGGCTGCGCCAGCTGGCCTGCTCGCGCGCGACCTCGCCGGCGTCCAGGCCCTTGGCCAGGCGCGCGTTCTTCGAGATCGCGGTGCGCACGCCGCCCGGGTGGACGAGCGTGACGCCGACGGGCGAGCCGCCCATCTCGAGCTCGTGGCGCAGCGATTCGGAGAAGCCGCGCACCGCGAACTTCGACGCCACGTAGGCCGTCTGCCCGGGCGGCGCGATGATGCCGAAGATGCTGGACACATTGACCAGCTGCGCCGCCGGCTCGCGCGCGAGCACGGGCAGGAACGCGCGGGTGAGCCGCACGGTGCCGCCGAAGTTGATCGCCATCAGCCAGTCGAAGTCCTCGGCCGCCACCTGCTCGAAGCGGCCGCCGAGCGCGACGCCGGCGTTGTTGACCAGCACCGTGACGCGCCCGTGCACGGCGAGCACCGCGGCGGGCAGGGCCGCGACGCCGGCGGGGTCGGCGACGTCCAGCACGTGCGTGCTCACCGTCGCGCCCGCGGCGCGCGCCTGCGCGGCGACGGCCTCGAGCCCGATGGCGTCGACGTCGACCAGCGCCAGCTGCATGCCGCGCCGCGCCAGGCCCGTGGCCAGCGCCGCGCCGATGCCGCTGGCGGCGCCGGTGAGCACGGCGACGCCGCCGCGCAGCGTCCAGGGGGTGGGTCGGGCCATGCAGTCTCCGTTCTTCTTCGGGATGTCGCAAAAGTGACGACGCGTGTCGTCAGATGTCGGCGAATCGTAGGGCGAGGGATCGATTCGTGTCAAATAGGGGGATGCCCGCCTCTGCCCGCGCGACCGCCGCCAGCCCCGTCTCCGCGCGCCCGTACGGCGGCCTCGCGATGGCGGAACGCGTGGCCGTGCGCCGCGCGCGCTTCATCGAGGCCGGCATCGAGCTGTTCGGCACGCAGGGCTTCCGCGGCGCGACGGTGCGGGGCATCTGCGCCGCCGCCGGCCTCACGGACCGCTACTTCTACGAATCGTTCGCGTCGCTGGAAGCGTTGCTGGCCGACGTCTACCGCACGGTCAGGGACGGCTTCGCGCGGCGCCTGATGGAGGAATCGTTCGGCGCCGAAGGCTGGCACGGCGACGACTCGGCCGTCGAACGCCAGGTGACTGCAGCCTACGAGATCTGGTTCGACACGGTGCGCGACCCGCGCTTCGCGCGCATCCTCCTGGTGGAGGTGCTGGGCGTCAGCCCGCAGATGGACGCGCTGTACGAGGCCTCCGCGCGCGCCATGGCCGAACTCACCCTCACGCCGCTGGCCGCCACGCGGCCCGCCATCGAACTGCCGGCGCCACGGCGCGAACTGCTCGGACGCGCGCTCGTCGGCGCCGCGCTGCAGGTGGCCAAGATGTGGATGACCGGCGGCTACGAACTGCCGCGGCGCGACGTGGTCCGCACCTGCGTGCTGGTGGCCACCGGCGCGCTCGCGGCCCTGCGCGCCGAGGCGGCAGCCCGCCGCTGATCCTGGTTGGGCATGTCGAATGCTCGCCTCGCGCCCATGAAGATCGCCACCTACAACGTCAACGGCATCAACGGCCGCCTGCCGCGCCTGCTCGAATGGCTGGACGAGACGCGTCCCGACGTCGCGTGCCTGCAGGAGATCAAGACCTCGGACGACACCTTCCCGCTGGACGCGATCCAGGCCGCAGGCTACGGCGCGATCTGGGCCGGGCAGAAGTCCTACAACGGCGTCGCCATCCTCGCGCGCGACGCGACGCCGGTCGAGCGCCTGCGCCACCTGCCCGGTGCCGAGGACGACACCCACAGCCGCTACATCGAGGCCGAGATCGACGGGGTGGTCGTCGTGTCGCTGTACCTGCCCAACGGCAACCCGCAGCCGGGACCCCGGTTCGACTACAAGCTCGCCTGGTTCGAGCGCTTCGACAAGCACGCCAGAAGCCTGCTCGCCGAGAAGCGCCCCGTGGTGCTGGCGGGCGACTACAACGTCGTGCCCACCGACCTCGACATCTACGACACGCGCTCGTGGCTGGACGACGCGCTGCTGCAGCCCGAGAGCCGCGCGGCCTATGCAAAGCTCCTCGCGCAGGGCTGGCTCGACGCGATCCGCACGAAGCATCCGGACGCTCGGATCTACACGTTCTGGGACTACTTCCGCAACCGCTGGGCGCGCAACGCCGGCCTGCGCATCGACCACCTGCTGCTGTCGCCCGATCTCTCCGACCACCTCGTCGACGCCGGCGTCGACCGCGAGCAGCGCGGCAAGGAGAAGGCGAGCGACCACGCGCCGGCCTGGGTGGAACTGGGCCGATGACGCTGGACCTGTTCGCCGCCGACGCACCCGAGCTCGAGGACGAAGTGCTCGATCCCGGCGCCGTCGTGCTGCGCGGCTTCGCCGGGTCGCGCACGGCGGCGTTGAAGGACGCACTGGACGTCGTCACGGCCGCCGCGCCGTTCCGCCACCTGGTCACCCCGGGCGGCTTCCGGATGTCGGTGGCGATGACGAACTGCGGCGAACTCGGCTGGGTGTCGGACCGGCGCGGCTATCGCTACGATCCCGTCGACCCCGAGTCCGGCGCACCCTGGCCCGCGCTTCCCGCCGCGTTCCGCGCGCTGGCCCGCGACGCCGCTGCACGCGCCGGTTATCCGGACTTCGCGCCGGACGCCTGCCTCGTCAACCGCTACGAGCCGGGCGCGCGGCTGTCCATGCACCAGGATCGCGACGAGAAGGACCTGCGCGCGCCCATCGTGTCGGTGTCGCTGGGCCTGCCGGCCGTGTTCCTGTGGGGCGGCGACGCGCGCGCCGACAAGGCGCGCCGCGTCGCGCTGCAGCACGGCGACGTGGTGGTGTGGGGTGGCCCGTCGCGCCTGCGCTTCCACGGCGTGCTGGCGTTGAAGGACGGCGAGCATCCGTTCGCCGGTGCGCTGCGGATCAACCTGACCTTCCGCAAGGTCAGGCCCTGAGCCGCCGGATGCGCGCGTCTTGCGCAAGCGTCGCGCTTGCGATGGCGGATTTGTGCAGCACACCATTGGGGCGATCCGTCATCTTCGATGCCACCGTCACATGACAATGATGGCAAATTCATGACAGTGCCTCGTCCGCGTGCAATCCAGCGGAAATCGCGTGATTTGGCGGGTCGCGCGCCGCCCATGCGGCGTTGTCCACAGGCTTTTCCCCAGACGATGTGGAAAACCGGCGGCACCGCCGGGCAACCGAGGGGTTGACAGGGGTGGAAGCCGTAGGGCGGGTTAGCCGAAGGCGTAACCCGCCGTTCGCCGCCCGACCACAAGCGTTCGGCTACGGACATGCGCGAGATGAAGGCAGAGACAGGGCGGACCAGCGCCCGCGAACGGCGGGTTACGCCTGCGGCTAACCCGCCCTACCGCCGACGTCGCCGGTAGGGGTGGCCGTCGGGTGGTTCGGCCGTAGGGCGGGTTAGCCGAAGGCGTAACCCGCCGTTCGCCGCCCGACCACAAGC
>JBJMWE010000325.1:0-4598 GCA_045810285.1 Vitreoscilla sp.
CGCCGCGACGAGGAGAAGTCGCGCGCGAAGGAACGCATCTTCTCGTTCCGCTCGGCGCAGCACCGCTGGGACCCGAAGAACCAGCGTCCCGAGCTCTGGCGCCTGTACAACGGCCGCAAGTCCAAGGGCGAGTCGATCCGCGTGTTCCCGATCTCGAACTGGACCGAGCTGGACATCTGGCAGTACATCTACCTCGAGAACATCCCCATCGTGCCGCTGTACTTCGCCGCCGAGCGCCCCGTGGTCAACCGCGACGGCACGCTGATCATGGTCGACGACGACCGCATGCCGCTCAAGGCCGGCGAGGTGCCGATGATGAAGAGCGTGCGCTTCCGCACCCTCGGCTGCTATCCGCTGTCGGGCGCCGTCGAATCGGAGGCTGCGACGCTCACGGACGTGATCCAGGAGATGCTGCTGACCAAGACGTCGGAGCGCCAGGGGCGGATGATCGACCACGATTCCGCCGCATCCATGGAAAAGAAGAAACAGGAAGGCTATTTCTGAGCCCCACGGTCGCTTTCGCTCCCTGCCCCCGAGGGGCCGGCTGCGAGTCGCCCGGCAAAGCCGGATCGACCGCTCCCTTGAATTTCTCGCGACGCGCCTGAGCGGCAGCGCCGGACAGAACGGAACTCCAAATGGCCCACCAATCCGACCTCATCGCCACCGACATCGAGAAGTACCTCAGGCAGCACGAGAAGAAGAGCCTGCTGCGCTTCATCACCTGCGGCTCCGTGGACGACGGCAAGTCCACGGTCATCGGCCGGCTGCTGTACGAATCGAAGATGCTGTTCGAGGACCAGCTCGCCGCCATCGAGAACGACTCGAAGAAGTGGGGCACGCAGGGCGGCGACATCGACTTCGCGCTGCTGGTCGACGGCCTGGCCGCCGAGCGCGAACAGGGCATCACCATCGACGTCGCCTACCGCTTCTTCTCCACCGACCGCCGCAAGTTCATCGTCGCCGACACGCCCGGCCACGAGCAGTACACGCGCAACATGATCACCGGCGCGTCCACCGCCGACGTGGCCGTCATCCTCGTCGACGCGCGCAAGGGCGTGCTGACGCAGACGCGCCGCCACAGCTACCTTGCCAGCCTGATCGGCATCCGCAAGGTGGTGCTGGCCATCAACAAGATGGACCTGGTGGACTACTCGCAGAAGGTCTTCGACAAGATCGACGAGGAATATCGCAACTTCGCCCGGCAGATCGGGCTGGCCGACATCACGTCGATCCCGCTGTCGGGCCTCAAGGGCGACAACATGCTGGTGGCCAGCGAGAAGACGGCCTGGTACCACGGCCCGACGCTGATGGGCTTTCTCGAGACCTGCGAGGTCGACGACACGCGCCTGCAGAAGGAAGCCTTCCGCATGCCGGTGCAGTGGGTCAACCGCCCCAACCTCGACTTCCGCGGCTTCGCCGGCATCGTCACGAGCGGCAGCGTCAAGCCGGGCGACCGCATCATCGCGCAGCCCTCGGGCAAGGAGAGCACCGTCACGCGCATCGTGGCGATGGGCGGCGACCTGGCGCAGGCCGTCGCGGGCCAGTCGATCACGCTGACGCTGGCCGACGAGATCGACATCTCGCGCGGCGACGTGCTGTCCAAGGCCGAGAGGCCCGCCGAGGTGGCGGACCAGTTCGAGGCCTCGCTCGTGTGGATGACCGACGAGCCGATGCTGCCGGGCCGCCCGTACCTGATGAAGATCGGCACGCAGACGGTGACGGCCTCCATCACCGAGCCGAAGTACAAGGTCAACGTCAACACGATGGAGCACCTGGCCGCCAAGCAGCTGGGCGTCAACGAGATCGGCGTGGTCAACCTCGCGCTCGATCGCCAGATCGCGTTCGACGCGTACAAGGCCAACCGCGACACCGGCGGCTTCATCCTGATCAACCGCATGACCAACAACACGGTCGGCGCCGGGATGATCAATTTCGCGCTGCGCCGCGCCCACAACCTGCGCATGCAGCACGTGGACGTCGACAAGGCGTTGCGCTCGCAGCTGAAGAACCAGCGCCCGGCGGTGCTGTGGTTCACGGGCCTGTCGGGCGCCGGCAAGTCCACCATCGCCAACCTGGTCGAGAAGAAGCTCGCCGCGGCGGGCCGCCACACCTACCTGCTGGACGGCGACAACGTGCGCCACGGCCTGAACAAGGATCTCGGATTCACCGAGGCCGATCGCGTCGAGAACATCCGCCGCGTGGCCGAGGTGGCACGCCTGATGGTGGATGCCGGCCTGATCGTGATGACCGCCTTCATCTCGCCGTTCCGCTCGGAGCGCGCGATGGCGCGCGGCCAGATGGCCGACAACGAGTTCATCGAGATCCACGTCGACACGCCGCTGGCGGTGGCCGAGGAGCGCGACGTCAAGGGCCTATACAAGAAGGCGCGCCGCGGCGAGATCGCCAACTTCACCGGCATCAGCTCGCCCTACGAGGCCCCGGACGCCCCCGAGATCGTCGTCGACACGCACGCGCAGACGGCCGAGGAAGCCGCCGACGTGATCATCGCCAAGCTGAAGACGCTGGGCATCGTGGAGTAAGGTCGCCGCGCAAGCTCGCGGCGCAGCTGGATGGCGCCGCGCATCAACCGCCAGCCGGATCAGCTCTCCGCACGGCAGAGCACGGCGCGCGAGCGCCCGGCAGCACGGCGGCCGCACCCGCCTTGTGATTCGAGCGGCAGCGGCTCACAATCCGGGCGCGGCGGCGAGCGCATCGAGCGAACTCGCCGCCGCGTGCCCGCGCGCAGCAATGCGGCACGCCCGCGCCCTGATGCACCCGCTCGCAGGGAGCCTCGCATGCACAAGACATCCGCCCTCGCGCTCGCCGGGTTGTTGACCGCGCTCGCCCCCGTCGGCAGCGCGCACGCCGCCGCGACCTACCTGCTCACCCTCCAGGGCACCGACCAGCGCGACTATCCGCCCTGCCGCATTCCCGACCAGGCGCCACCTTGCGACGTCACGGTGGATCTGCCGTGGACCGGGCTGTTGAGCATCGTGGTCGACTCGAACGGCGACGGCGTCTTCACGGACCAGCAGGTACTCTCGTTCTCCTTGCAGGCCACGGTCGGAAGCCTTTCGCTTCCCTTCGTGCCCGGCAGCGTGACCGTCGTCGACGGCAGGGTCACCTCGGTGGACTTCAGTGCGCCGTATCCCCTGGGCGACGCCGCCTGGGAGCACTACATCGGGCTGAACGTCTTCTATCAGGACATCTTCGACGGCGGCCACCAAGTGACCGACTTCGCCACCGGGGAGCTCACCGCGGTGCCCGAGCCGGCCAGCGCATTGATGATGCTGTTCGCGCTGGCTTGTGCCGGCGCGGCCGGATCGCGGCGCGGCCGGAAGCCCGAACCCGAGCCGGGCCTGGCGAAGGTCTGAACGTCGCACACGGCACGTACGACCTCGTCCGCCAGGCCTCGTCCGTCACCGACAAGCCGCTCGTGCTGCCGCACACATCGCTGGCCGCAGCGCCGGGGCCGCACAGCCGCCTGATCGCGCCGGATCACGCGCGCGCAATCGCGGGCACCGGAGGCGTGATTGGCATCTGGCCGCCAGCTTCGATCTTCCCCGACCTGCCAGCCCTGGCTGTCGGCGTCGCGCGGATGGCGGACGTCGTCGGGATCGAGCATGTCGCTCTCGGCAGCGGCATGAACGGCCTCGTCGGGCCGTCGACATTCGCCTCGTACCGCGACCTGCCGGCTCTGACCGACGCCTGTTGCAGCATGGGTTCGACGCAGGCGACGTGCGGCGCATCCTTGGTGGCACCTGTGCTCGCGTGTTCCGTGCGAGCATGGATGCCTTGCCGTCGCAGGCGGCGTCGTCCGGCGTGGCAACGTAGGGTCTGGCCGCCACCAGCGCCGCGATGGACTCAGTCCGGCCAGGAACTGACGACGGTATGCGGCGGCTTCCGGGCAAGGTGGCGCGAATGACGGCAACCGTCGCTTACGACTTGCTCCAGGCGCGAAGTGCTCCCGGGTGCGGCACAAGATCGGCGGACACTGAACCCGCGGCAGGAAATAGCCCATGAAGATCGGACTCGACGCGCCCTTGGCAGCGTGCCTCTTAGCAGCGACCTTGCTGGCGGGCTGCGCGATTCCATCAATTCCCGCGCAGGTTTCACCCGCCAGTCCGAGCACGTCGACAGCCGTCCTAGACGCGCCATCGATGAGCGACGATGAAGTGCACGATCTGGTCATCCAACCGCCTGCTGAACAGCTCAGGCGCCTCGACCTTGTAGTCGCGGCCCATCCTGGCGACGTCAAAGCGCGCATTCTGCGCATGGATGCGGAATACAACCTGTCGGACTTTCCATCGGTGCTCGTAGACAGCGAGATCCTCCTGGCCATTCCGCAACTCGATGGCCGCCCTCGGGCATACGTGCTGCACACGCGCGCGGAGGCGTTGATCAAGGTCGAGCGCTACGCCGAGGCCATCCTCGTCGCCGATCAGGCTTTGAAGATCGACGGCTCGTCTTCCATGCGCAGAATGCGCGCTTTGACGTCGCCAGGATGGGCCGCGACTACAAGGTCGAGGCGCCTGAGCTGTTCAGCAGGCGGTTGGATGACCAGATCGTGCACTTCATCGTCGCTCATCGATGGCGCG
>JBJMWE010000326.1:0-14681 GCA_045810285.1 Vitreoscilla sp.
ACGAGAAGAAGCCCGCCGCGCTGTACACGTGCCTGGAGCCGAACCGCCGCGTCGAGATCGTGCCGGTGACGTTCGACACGCAGGTGCATCAGTGACCTGACACCGCAACATTCAAGACCTGACACCGGAGAATGGGGTTTCCCCGCTGCCCACGGCGCACGGCCGGCTGCAGGATCGCGGCCTCATACCCCAGGAGAGCTCGATGAACACGATCACCGCGGCCTTGCAGGGCCAGGGCGATGCCGCGGCCGACGCGGTCTACCGCAAGGTCGCGTGGCGGCTGATCCCGCTGCTGTTCCTGTGCTACATCGCGGCCTACCTCGATCGCGTCAACGTCGGCTTCGCGAAGCTGCAGATGCTGCAGGCGCTGCAGCTCAGCGAGGTGGTGTACGGCTGGGGCGCGGGCATCTTCTTCGTCGGGTATTTCATCTTCGAGATCCCCAGCAACGTGATGCTGCACAAGGTGGGCGCGGGGCGGTGGATCGCGCGCATCATGGTCAGCTGGGCCGTGTTGTCGGCCGCCATGATGTTCGTGAACTCGGCGACGAGCTTCTACATCGTGCGCTTCCTGCTCGGCGTGGCCGAGGCCGGCTTCTTTCCCGGCATCATCCTGTACCTGACGTACTGGTTCCCGGCCGCGCGCCGCGGCAAGGCGACCTCGCTGTTCCTCTCGGCGGTGGCGGTGGCGGGGTTGATAGGCAACCCGGTGTCGGGCTGGATCATGCACTCGCTGAGCGGCGTCGCCGGGCTGCAAGGCTGGCAATGGCTGTTCCTGCTGGAAGCGCTGCCGTCGCTGGTGCTGGGCGTGATGGCCTGGTTCCTGCTCGAGGATCGCGTCAAGAACGCGCAGTGGCTCACGCTGCAGGAACGCGAGCTGATCGCGCGCGACATCGAGGCCGAGGAATCGGTGAAGTCGCACCTGGGCCTCGCGCAGGTGCTGGCCAACGGCAAGGTCTGGCTGCTGGCGTTCGTCTACTTCGCGATCGTCTCGGGCCTGTACGGCGTGACGTTCTGGCTGCCCACCATCATCAAGGAGATGGGCATCGGCGACCCGCTGCAGGTGGGCCTCATCGGTGCGGTGCCGTGGGCGTTCGGCATCGTCGCCATGGTGCTGATGGCGCGCAACGCCGATGCGCGCCGGGAGTACCGCTGGCACACGGCCGTGCCGTGCGTGGTCGGTGCCGCGGGCCTGCTGGCCAGCGTGGCCTTCCACGCCGACGTGATGCTGGCCATGGCCGGCCTGACGATCTGCACGATGGGCATCATGTCGGCGCTGCCGATCTTCTGGAGCAACCCGACCGCCATCCTCGGCGGCGCGGCCGCGGCGGTGGGCATCGCGTTCATCAACTCGGTGGGCAACCTCGCCGGCTTCGTGATGCAGCCGATCATGGGGGCGATCAAGGAGCGGCTGCACTCCACCGATCCGGGCCTCGAGATGCTGGCCGCGCTCATGGTGCTGGGCGCCGCCGCGGTGCTCGCGCTGCGCAAGCCGGCGTCGCGTTGACGACACGCCCAGGGTCGGCGCCGATGCTGCGCCGGCGCGCGCAAGGCAGAATCCGCGCCATCCCAGCCTGGCGCACGCCGCGCCGAACCCACCCATGAGCCTGGCCTTCCCCGCCGTGCACGACATGCGCCTCGAAGCCGTCACCGGCGAGCCGGTGACGCTGCTCGCGCCCTCCCACTGGCAGGTCGCCGCGTCCGCGGCGTACGAAGACGCCGAACTGCTGCTGACATCCATCCTGCCCGACGCGCGCATCGAGCACGTGGGCGCGACGGCGGTGGCCGGGTCGCACTCGCCGGGCGGCGTCGACATCTGCGTGGCCGTGCCGCGCGAGGCGTTCGACGAGGCGCTCGGCGTGCTCGTCGAGGCCGGCTGCGTGCAGCGATCGCAGGAGGACGCGGCCGACCGCCACGCCGCGCTCGCGATGCCCGCGGCGCCGGTGCCTGTCACGCTGCAGCTGATCGAGACCGGATCCGCCCACGAATCGCTCATGCGCGTGCGCGACGCCCTGCGCGCCGACGCGTCCCTGCTGGCGCGCCTGAACGCCGCCAAGGCGGACGCCGCGGCGCACGGCGAGGCCGCCTACGCGGCCGCGAAGGCGCGCTTCTTCGACACGCTGCCGCGGCGCTGACCGGTTCGCCCGTCGGCGGCGCTATCCGCGCTGCACGCGCTGCACAGCGGGCTCGCGCGGCCCGAACGCCGCCACGAGCTGCGCCATCACGGCCTCGGCGCGCGCGGAGTTGTCGGCGCCGACATTGCACACGTAGACATCCGCCGTCACGCTGCGCAGCTCGGGCCAGGTGTGCACGGCCAGGTGCGACTCGACGAGCAGCACCACGCCGGTGACACCTTGCGGGCTTCCGTCGGGGCCGGTGAACGGATGGAACAGGCTGCCGACGGCGCGCAGGCCGGCGCGGGCGACCGCGTCCAGGCACAGCGTGGCGAGCGTGGCCTCGTCGTCGAGCCGCGTGGGGCCGGCGCAGTCGCGCAGGTCGGCGATGAGATGGAGTCCTTGCATCGTGCAGCGCAGGCGCGCACGGGCTGTGCGCGACGCAATGGTAGAGGATGCGCGTCCCGCCCTTTCCAGCGGTGCCGACGCGGACACCGCCGCCTCGCTAAAATCGCACCCAGTGCATCACGATCTCAACGCCGACCTCCACAGCCATTCGACCGCCTCGGACGGCACCCTCGATGCAGCCACGCTCGCGGCGCGGGCGAAGGCCAACGGGGTCGAGCTGTGGGCGCTGACCGACCACGACGAGCTCGCCGGCCTGGCGGCCGCGCGCGCCGCGGCCGAGGCCGCGGAGCTGCCCTTCGTCGACGGCGTCGAGATCTCCGTGACCTTCGCCGGCACCACCGTGCACATCGTCGGGCTGGGCATCGACCCGGCCAACGAGGAACTGATGGCGGGCATCGCCGAGGTCCGCGCCGGCCGCGAGGAGCGCGCCAAGCAGATGGGCGACGGCCTCGCGCAGGTCGGCATCCAGGGCGCCTACGAAGGCGCGATGACCTTCGCGCCGAATCCGAACCTGGTCTCGCGCACGCATTTCGGCCGCTTCCTGGTGGCCAGCGGCATCGTGGCCGACATGCACACCGTCTTCCGCCGCTACCTCACCGAAGGCAAGCCCGGCTACGTCGAGCATCGCTGGGCGAAGCTGGGCGATGCGGTGCGCTGGATCCGCGCCGCCGGCGGCGTGGCGGTCATCGCCCACCCGGGCCGCTACAAGTTCACGCCGACCGAGGAATACGCCCTGTTCTCGGAATTCCAGGCCCACGGCGGCGAGGGCGTGGAGGTCGTCACCGGCAGCCACCACGCGGGCGACATCGTCAAGTACACCGACATGGCGCTCGAGTTCGGCATGCTGGCGTCGCGCGGCAGCGATTTCCACGACCCGACGGAAAGCCGGCTCGATCTCGGCCTGCGGCCCAACCCGCTCGCGCTGTCGCTGCGCCTCACGCCGGTGTGGTCGCGCTGGTCGGACGCGGACCTGCGGGCACGCCGCGCGGCGTCGTGAGCGCGCCGGCCGCGGCGGCCAGGGCCCTCCACGCGCACCCGCTGCAGGGCGTCGCGCTGATCCTGCTGGCGGCCGCCTGCTTCGCGTCGCTGGATTCCACCGCGCGCGGCCTGAGCCAGCCCGACGGCCGCTGGGGCGTGCCGGTGCTGCTGATCCTGACGCTGCGCTACACGATCCAGGCCGCGGTGATGGCCGTCGCGCTCGCGCCGCGCGGGCGCGCGGGCTTCCAGTCGGCCCATCCGCGCTTCCAGTGGCTGCGCGGCGGCCTGCTGCTGGCCACCAGCTTCTGCTCGTTCTTCGCGGTGCGCTCGATGCCGGTGCCCGAATACACGGCCATCAACATGCTCACGCCGCTGGTGGTGACGTTGCTGGCCGCCTGCGTGCTGCGCGAATCGGTGTCGCGCCTGCGCTGGACGCTCGTGGCGGGCGGCTTCGCCGGCGCGCTGGTGGTCATCCGGCCCGGCTCCGGCACGTTCGGCTGGGTGGTGGCCCTGCCGCTCGCAGGCGCGTTCGCGTACGCGAGCTTCCAGGTGCTGACGAGCCGGCTCGCGGGCACCGAGAACCCGTACACGACCCACTTCTGGACAGGCTTCGTGGGCAGCGCGGTGCTGTGGCCCGTGCTCCTCGCCGCCGCGGCCATCGACGGCCTGGATGACAGCCTCGCGCTCGTGCGCGGCCTGCCGGCCAGCGCGTGGGCGCTGATGGGCGTGTGCGGCCTGTTCGGCACCGTCGGCCACCTGTTCCTGATCCTGGCGCTCAGCAAGGCGCGGACGGCCACGCTGATGCCCTTCGTCTACGTGCAGATCGCCTTCGCCACGCTCATCGCCTGGCTCTTCTTCCGCCACGTGCCCGATCACTGGGCCTGGGGCGGCATGGCCGTCATCGCGGCCTGCGGCGCGAGCTCGGCCGCGCTCAACATGCGGCGCCCCGGCGCCTCGACGCCGGCCGCCGCGGTGGACCTGCTGCCCGAATAGGCACTGTCATCGCCGCGGCCGGCTCGCGCGTTGACAATGCAGCCATGTCCCAGTTCTTCGACGTCCACCCCGACAACCCGCAGCTGCGGCTGCTGCGCCAGGCCGCGCAGATCCTGCACGACGGCGGGCTCGCGGCGGTGCCCACCGACTCGAGCTACGCGTTCGTCTGCCACCTGGACGACAAGGACGCCGTCGAGGCGCTGCGCCGCGTGCGCGGCGTCGACGAGAAGCACCACCTGACGCTGCTGTGCCGCGACCTGTCGGAGCTGGCGAACTACGCGCGGGTCGACAACCGCCAGTACCGCATGCTCAAGAACGCCACGCCGGGGCCGTTCACGTTCATCCTGGACGCGACCAAGGAAGTACCGCGCCGGGTGTCGCACCCGTCGCGCCGCACCATCGGCCTGCGCGTGCCCGACCACAAGGTGCTGCAGGCGCTGCTCGAGGAACTGGGCCAGCCGCTGCTGGCCACCACGCTGATCCCGCCGGGCGAGATGGAGCCGCTCAACGACACCGACGAGATCCGCCGGCGCTTCGAGAAGAGCATCCAGGCCATCGTGTGCGCCGGCGCCTGCCCGATGGAACCGACCACCGTGGTGGATCTCACCGGCGCCGAGCCGGTGCTGGTGCGCGAGGGCCGGGGCGACCCGGCCCTGCTCGGACTCGTGACGTCCTAGACAGCGGCCTTAACGACGATCTCGACCTTCCATTCCGGCTTCGCGAGCCTGGCCTCCACGGTGGCGCGCGGGGGCGTGCTGCCGCCAGCGACCCAGGCGTCCCACGCGGCATTCATCGCCGCGAAGTCGGCCACGTCGGCCAGGAAGATCTGCGCCATCAGGATGCGCGACTTGTCGGTGCCGGCGCGTGCCAGCAGCGCGTCGACCTGTGCCAGCACGTTGGCCGTCTGGCCCTGCGCGTCGAGGCTCGCGTCGGAGGCCACCTGGCCGGCCAGGTAGGCGACGCCGTTGTGCACGGCCATCTCGGACATGCGGGGGCCGACGTCGAATCGCTTGATTTCGCTCATGGGAATTTTCTCGGGGTGAAGGTGTTCAGGTCGCGGAGTCGGAAGGCTTCTTCGCCTTGCTGCCCAGCTTGGATTCCGTCCCGTTCAACAGCTTGGTGATGTTGGAACGGTGACGCCAGATCAGCAGCACGCTCATGACGGCCACCGCGCCGACGACTGGTGAGTCGCCGTGCATGAAATGGAAATAGACGGGGGCCAGCAGCGCCGTCACCAGCGCGGCGAGCGACGAGTAGCGCGTGAGCACGGCGACCAGCAGCCAGGTGCCCAGGCAGGCGAGGCCCACCATCCAGTTCAGTGCCAGCAGGACGCCGGCGGCCGTGGCCACGCCCTTGCCGCCCTGGAAGCGGAAGAAGATCGGATAGAGGTGGCCCAGGAACGACGCCAGGCCGGCGAGCGCGACGACGCCGTCGCCGTAACCCAGGCGCTCGGCCAGGAAGCGCGCGATCAGCACCGCCGCGACGCCCTTGACCGCGTCCAGCAGCAGCGTGAGGACGGCCGCCACCTTGTTGCCGCTGCGCAGCACGTTGGTGGCGCCCGGGTTGCCCGAGCCGTAGGACCGCGGGTCGTCCAGGCGCATCGCCTTCGAGACGATCACCGCGAAGCTCAGCGACCCGAGCAGGTACGCCAGCAGCACCACACACACCGACCAGAACATCGCCACCGCCGGCACCCTCGTTGGAATTCGAAAGGCGCGATTTTAGACGGCCCCCAGCGCCCTCACCTGTTCCACCAGCGCCAGCGGCTTGTGCACCCAGCCCTTGCGGAAGGCCAGGAACTCGTCGAGCGGGCAGGCCGGGGAGACCAGCCAGCCCTGGACCTCGTCGCAGCCGACCGCCGTCACGGCGCTCAGCTGCGCGGGCGATTCGACGCCCTCGGCGACCGTGCGCATGTTCAGCGTGACGGCCAGCTGCGCGATCATCTGCACGATGGCCCGCGTGTCGATCGAGTTCATCAGCTCGTTGACGAAGGCGCGGTCGATCTTGAGTGTGTCGAACGGGAAGCGGCGCAGGTAGGCGAGCGACGAGTAGCCGGTGCCGAAGTCGTCGAGCGCCACGCGCACGCCCAGCGCGCGCAGGGCGTGCAGGCGCTGCAGCGCGCCCTGCACGTCGTCGATGAACACCGATTCCGTGATCTCGAGCTCCAGCCGGAACGGGTCCAGCCCGCTCGCGCGCAGCGCGTCGCGCACGCAGGCGATGAACGCGTCGTCGTGCAGCTGCGCCGGCGAGACGTTGACCGAGATGACGAGCCCCGGCAGCGCGCTGGCCGCGACGGCGCAGGCCTCGCGCAGCACCCACATGCCGATCTCGCGGATCACGCCCGAGCGCTCGGCGATCGGGATGAACTCGATCGGCGCGACGCTGCCCAGCTGCGCGTGGCGCCAGCGCAGCAGCACTTCGGCGCCAACGAGGCGCGAGGACTCGATGTCCACCTTGGGCTGCCAGTGCAGCTCCAGCTCGCCGCGATGGATCGCCTGGCGCAGCTCCTGCTCGATCATCACGCTGCGGCGGTTGCGGTCGCCGAGGTCCACCGAGTACGTCTCGTGGCGGCCGCGGCCGGCCTTCTTGGCGGCATACAGCGCGATGTCGGCGTGCACCAGCAGGTCGTCGGCACTGACGCCGGCGTCGCCCGCGCGCGACGGGCGCGCGACGCCGATGCTGGCCGATGCGCGCGTCGCGCGGCCGCCGATGTCCACCGGCTCCTCGAGCACGTCGATCAGGCGCTGCGAGAGCGCGTCGACGTCGACGGACTCGTCGGCGTCGGCCATCACCAGCACGGCGAACTCGTCGCCGCCCAGCCGCGCGACCAGGTCCGCCGGGCGCCGGCACGCGAGCAGGCGCGCGGCCACGTGCTGCAGCAGCTGGTCGCCGGCGGCATGGCCGTGGGTGTCGTTGACCAGCTTGAAGTGGTCGAGGTCCAACGCCAGCTGCGCCACCAGGCGGCGCTGCGCGAGCGCGGCGCGCAGCGCGCCGTGCAGCGTGAAGCGGTTGGCCAGGCCCGTCAGCGAATCGGTGTGCGCCAGGTGCTGCAGCCGCTCCTGCGCCATCACCTGCTCGGTGACGTCGGCCAGCACGCCGCGCCAGCCGACGATGCGCGCCTCGTCGTCGGCCAGCGGCTTGCCGTTGATGGCCCAGTGGCGCGGCCCGCCCAGGCCCGCCGCGCCGTGCGGCGCCGCAGCCGACAGGCGCAGGTCCTTGAACGGCCGCTCCGCCTCGAGCGCGGCGCGCAGCGGCGCCACGTCGACGCCGCTGCGCGCCAGCAGTTCCAGGAACGGACGCTTGCGCAGCAAGACCTCGTCCAGCCCGATCAGCGTGGCCAGGCGCGGCGAATGGTGGGCCACGCAGCCGTCCAGGCCCGTCTCCCACAGCGCCTCGGCGGCGTTCTGCTCGAAGTCGTGCAGCAGCACGGCCATCACGCGTTCCTGCCGCTTGGCCTCGGCCTGCGATTTCAGCAGCGCCGTGGCCTTGCGCGACATCGCGAGCGTGCCCAGGACCACGACCAGCGCGTAGATCGTCTGCAGGCAGCCCACCGCGACGAACACGCGGTCGCCCGTGCGCCAGCACGCGACGACGCCCGCCGAGGCGAAGATCAGCACGAACCACGTCGCCGCCACCGGCAACGGGCTCAGCACGAAGGCGCCGGCTGCCAGCATGCCGGTGACCAGCGCCACGACCAGGATCTGCTGTTGCGGCTGCGCGTGGGCGAACCACAGGATGGGCAGGACGGCCCACACCAGCGCCGGCAGGTTGGCGTGCACGTTGGCATGGCGGATCGCGGACGGCGTGGCCATCGTGCGCACCCGGTGGCGGCCGCGCCACCAGCCGGCCAGCGCCATCATGCACAGCGCATACAGCGCCGCCAGCCACGTCCACATGCCCGCCGGGCGGTCGTCGCGATAGGCCCAGACGACCAGCGCGCCGTTGAGGAAGTTGGCCGCCATGGTGAACGGCGTGAGCCGGATCACGGCGTTGAGGTGCGCAGCCCGGATCTGCGCGGAATCGCGATCGCCGTCCGTGTACACGGCGAGCATGGGCGTGCGCCACCAGCCGTCGGCGAGACGGCGGGCGATGGCGGCGACCGGATGCGCTGGCGTCATGGGCGCTGTCTTGATCTTCTTCAGGGCATGGCGCGACCCTCTCGGCGCGCCTGCAGTCGTGCAGGGATGCTTCCGGGAAGATATCGGCAGGCCGGCAAGGCGGATGAGTCATTCTGTGCCTTTGCGCCTTCGCCGTCCTGGCGCATTTGGGGGAATCCATGTTGCGGTGCCGCATTCCAGCAATGTCGCGACGCGAGCGATGACTCGCTTCCCGACCCCACGCAACACCCGGGAGACACACCCGCTGTACGCTTGCATGCATGAGTTCCCTGCCCTCCCCGACCGCCGACGACGAGTTGCTGCGCCGTCCGCCCGCCCATTGGCACTGGCATGGCCAGGCCCGCCCTGCGTTCGCCCACGCGCCCGCGCACGGCCAGGAATCCGTCTGGGACTACCCGCGTCCGCCGCGCCTGGAGATCGATCCGCGCGAGGTCGTCATCCGCTGGGGCCCGCGGGTGATCGCGCGCAGCACACGGGCGATCCGCGCGCTCGAGACGGCGCACCCGCCCAGCTTCTACCTGCCGCTGGGCGACATCGCGCCGGGCCTGCTGGAGCTGGCCGAAGGCAGTTCGCTGTGCGAATGGAAGGGGCCGGCGCGCTACTGGTCGCTGGTCGACGGCGAGCGCCGGCTTGCCAAGGTGGCATGGAGCTACCCGCATCCGCTGCCGGGATCGGAGCTGCTGCGCGACGCCGTCGCCTTCTACTGCCACGACCTCGAATGCCGCGTCGGGGGCGCGCTCGTCGCGCCGCAACCGGGCGGGTTCTACGGCGGCTGGATCACGCCGGAGGTCGTCGGGCCGTTCAAGGGCGAGCCGGGCAGCGAAGGATGGTAGGGCCGCGCGATCGACCCGCGCCGGCCCCGCAACGGGGGCAACGGACGAGAAAACGGGGCCCGCAGGCCCCGTTCTCGTCGCCGTGATCGCTTACCAGCCGCCGCCGTCGTCGCTGCCGCCGCCGCCGCTGTCGAAGCCGCCGCCGCCGCCGCCGGCATCGCCGCCCCAGTCGTTGCCACCCGCGCCGTAGTCGATCGGGCGGTTGTCGAGGTCGCGCGCGGCCTGGTCGGCATCGCTGAAGCTGCCGCCGCCATAGTTGCCGCCGCCGGTGTTGTCGTCATGGCGGCGATCCTCCAGCATCTTCTCCAGCAGCATGCCGCCCGCCACGCCGCCCGCCGCGGCAAGGCCGGTGCGCAGCAGGCCGCCGCCGGGCGCCTGGCCGTAGCCGGGCCCGTAGCCCGGGCCGTAGCCGGGTTGCGGCTGGCCCGGCGCCATGCCGTAGCCGCCGCCCGCATTGCCGTAGCCGGCCGCCATGTTGTTGGCCACGGCGCGGCGCGACACCGCACGGAAGATCATGAAGCCGACGATCGCGAGGCCGACCACCCACACCCAGCCGGGAATGCCGCCGCTGCTGCGCGCGGGCGCGGGCGTCGGCGCCTGCGGCAACGCCGCCGGCACCGCGGGCGCCGGCACGGCGCGCGTCGGCGCGGCCTGCGCGGGCGTGTTGGCCCCGCTCTGCTCGCGCTGCAACTCGCGCTCGAAGGTGCGGAACCTTTCCGGGTCCTTGCCGGCGAACTTCAGGTCGGGGTCGATCTCGCGCGCCTTGTGCGCCTCGGCCGCGGCGTCGTCGAACTTGTGCTCCTTGGACAGGATCTCCGCGAGCACGTAGTGCGCCTTGGCGCTCGTCGGCTTGGCGGCGACCACCTCGCGCATCATCGATTCGGCCTTGGGATAGTCGCCCGAGCGCGCGGCGGCGGAGACGTCGTCCACGCTCGGCAGCGCCATCGCGGCGGCAGACCACAGGGCGGCGGCACAGGCGGCCGCCAGCAGCATCTTGCGTTTCATCTTCAATGTCCTTTCAGACGGGGAGCCGCCGACATCATGCTCTCTCGGAGTCGGCTTGGGTCCCAGCGCGCAGGTGAGGCCATGGTCGCGCGGATCAAGTCCTGGTGCGCCGGCCGGTCGACGAATCGACGGTTTCGATCGGCAAATCGCAAGCCCGTGCCCGGGAACCCCCCAGGGCGAAACGCCATTTTTACCTTGTAGGGGCTGGACGCCCGCTTGCCGTGGGAACACGATCGAACGACGCCCCTCCGGCGGATTCCAAGTTGCGAAGGAACGACCATGGCCAGACATACCATCCCGGGTAGCGAACGCCAGGCGCTGGAAGGCGCCAGGGCGATCGGCCCCGCCCGCCCCGACGAACGCATCGAGGTGACCCTGCGCCTGCGCGCAAGGACCCCGGCGGCGCAGGCGCTGTCCGCGGGCGCCCTCGCCGACGACGCCCATCCCGGGCAGCGCAAGTACCTCACGCGAGCGCAGTTCGCCGCCGCCCACGGTGCCGACGCGGCCGACATCTCCGCCGTCACCGCGTTCGCCAAGGCGCACGGCCTGAGCGTGGTCGAATCCGACGAGGCGCGCCGCAGCGTGGTGCTGTCCGGCAGCACGCAATCGATGAACGACGCGTTCGGCGTGCAGCTGCAGCAGTTCGAGCACGCCGCGGGCACCTACCGCGGCCGCACCGGCTCCGTCAGCGTGCCGTCCGAACTCGCGGACATCGTCGAGGGCGTGTTCGGCCTGGACGACCGTCCCGCCGCCGAACCGCACTTCCAGCGCTACGTGCCCGTGCTGGGCATGCACGCGGTGCCCGCCAAGGCGTTCACGCCTCCCGCGCTCGCCAGGCTGTACGACTTCCCGGCCGACGCCGACGGCTCGGGCCAGTGCATCGGCATCATCGAGCTGGGCGGCGGCTACCGGCCCGCCGACATCGCGGCGTACTTCGCGGCGCTGGGCATTCCCACCCCCAAGGTCAGATCGGTGCTCGTCGACCACGCGAAGAACCACCCCACCAACGCCAACAGCGCGGACGGCGAAGTCCTGCTGGACATCGAGGTGGCCGCCGCGATCGCGCCGAAGGCGACGATCGCCGTGTACTTCGCTCCCAACACCACGGCCGGCTTCCTCGACGCGATCACGCGGGCCGTGCACGACGACGTCCACAAGCCGTCGGTGATCTCGATCAGCTGGGGCGCGTCGGAGTCGAACTGGACGGCGCAGGCGATGACGCAGTACGACGAGGCCTTCCAGGCCGCCGCGGCGATGGGCGTGACGATCTGCGCGGCCTCCGGCGACAACGGCTCGTCCGATGGCGTGCCCGACGGCAAGGCGCATGTCGACTTCCCCGCCTCCAGCCCGAACGTGCTGGCCTGCGGCGGCACCAAGCTGCTGGCCTCCACCCTCACGAAGATCTCGTCGGAAGTGGTGTGGAACGAAGGCGCCACCACCAGCGCCACGGGCGGCGGGGTCAGCGGCTTCTTCGCGCTGCCGTCGTACCAGTCCAAGGCGGGCGTGCCGGTCGCGGCCGGCCCGGGCGGCAAGGCCGGACGCGGCGTGCCCGACGTCGCCGGCGACGCCGACCCGGCCACCGGCTACGAGGTGCGCGTCGACGGCGAGAACCTGGTCATCGGCGGCACCAGCGCCGTCGCCCCGCTGTGGGCCGGCCTGGTGGCGTTGCTGAACCAGAAGCTGGGCCACCCGGTGGGCCTGCTCAACCCGCTGCTGTACGGCTCGCTGGCGGGCAAGGGCGCCACGCACGACATCACCGTCGGCAACAACGGGAGCTACCACGCCAAGGCCGGCTGGGATCCGTGCACCGGCTGGGGTTCGCCCAACGGCGCGAAGCTGCTCAAGGCGCTGGGCACCTGAGCCCTGCGGGCGGCGCGCGCTGGCGTCCGCGCCGGGGTCATGCCCGCACGCCCTCGCACGCGCGCAGTCGAAAGAAGAACGCCCCGGTCGCTCGCGCGCCGGGGCGTCGTTCGTCGCGGCACGCGGCCGCGACGCGCGGAGCGTCAGAACTTGTAGTTGGCGCCGACCGCGAGCGCACGTCCCGTCGGGTCGGCATAGCGGCCATCGTAGCCGACCTGGTTGCCACCCACGATCTTGAGCGACATCGGCGGCTTCCTGTCGAACAGGTTGGTGATTCCGAACGTGAGGCGCAGGTTCTTCGAGGCCTGCCAGCGGGTCTGCCAATCGGCGACCATGTACGACTTGACGTGGCCGTTGTAAGCCACGCCGTCGCCTTCGGAGCCGTCCGGCAGCAGTTGCACCACGTTGCCCGAGTCGGCCGTGAAGGCCTGGTCGGCATAGCCCGACTTGTAGTTCATCATGAACGTGTGCGCGAAGTCGCCGTACTGCAGGCCCAGCGCCAGGCGCCAGATGTCGCGGAACGTCACGTTGTTGTCGCCGCCGAAGCGTCCCAAGTCGGTCTGCTTGCCGCTGGGCAGCTGGTAGTCGGCCTTGAGCATGTGGGTGCCGCTCAGGTCCGCCGAGATCTTGCCGAACGACGTGCGGGTGTTCAGGTTGATCTCCCAGTCCAGGCCCTGGTAGTTGGCGCTGCCCGCGTTGAACGGCTTCTGGATCAGGGCCACCGTGGAATAGCCGGCCGGATCCTGGTAGGGAACCACGAACAGGTTGGGCAACGACGCCGCGTTGGCGAACGCGTAGGCCTCAGGCATGCCCGACAGGATCTGGTTCTTCAGCTTCACGCCCCAGTAGTCGAAGCCCAGCGACACGGACTTGATCGGCTCCAGGCGGCCGCCGAGCGTCCACTGCTTCGACGTCTCGGCCTTCAGGCCTGCAGCTCCGTTGGCCGGATTGCCTGCCGTGATCAGGTCCCACTGATCGGGATCCGGACCGTGTCCCACGCAGGTCGGGGCGGTCGGGAACGGGCAGACGTAGGAACCCGAGGTGTTGGTGCTGAAGGCCAGCGGCGCGGCGATCTGGTTGACCGACGGCGCCTTGAACCCGGTGCCGAAGGATCCGCGCAGCAGCAGCATTTCCGCCGGCCGCGAGCGGAAGCTCAGCTTGAAGGTCGGATGGCTGAAGCTGTTGCCTTCTTCCTCGGCCGGCAGCGGCGCCAGGTTGTTGGGGACCTGCGTGTAGGGCTTCTGGTTGTGGACCCGGCCGTAACGGTCGAAGCGCACGGAGGCCGTGACTTCCGTCCTCTTGGCCAGCGGCAACAGCAGTTCGCTGAACACGCCGTAGTTGTTGCGGCGGGCTTCCATCGGAACGTAGCCGTAGAAGCCGCCGACCGCGTAGTCGGTCTTGCCGGCCTGCTGCGCGGTGCCGTTGCCGAACTGGGCCAGGTCGCTCGTCGACTGCTCGAGGTCCAGGCGCGTCAACTCGAAGCCCAGGGCCAGCGAGGAGCGGCCGCCCGGCATGTCGAACAGATCCTTCGATGCGTGCAGGTTGAGCACGCTCTGCGCGACCTTGGTGTGCAGGAAGTTGCCGCTCAGCAGCGCCGGCGCCAGCGTCTGCCCCGGCTTGGGCACCATCGGGTCATAAGCGCCCGAGGCGATCAGGCCGACGAACTTGTCGAAGTCCATGTAGCCGCCGGCGAGGTTGTCGCTGTCCTGGCTCTTGGAGACGGTCAGGCTGCCGGTGTAGTCCCAGGTGAACGCGGTGCCTTCGGCGCCGATCACGTAGTGGTTGGCCAGCGTCTCCCATTGGTCGGTGCGGTCTCCGGCCTCGAAGGCACGGTAGTTCAACGTGCCGCTGGTGCTCGTGTCGCCGTGGGCAGCCTGGTAGGGAACGACGTACTTGTTCCACAGGATGTCCAGCGGGCGGTGCAGCAGGTCGTTGTCGCCCAGGCCCATCGGCTGTGCCGGCGGCGCGAATGCGGCCGTCGTGTCGAACTTCGACCACATGTATTCGGCGAACAGGGTGTTGTTCGCGTCGAGCTTGAAATGGTCGCTCACGAAGAAGCTGTTGCGCTGGGAACCCGGGATGTCCTGCACCGTCGCCGCGTAGTTGGTGCGGCACTTGCTGCCGCGCGCGAACACGGCAGGATTCGTCCCGCAGTCGCCGTTCAGGTCGAAGTAGGGGTTGAACGAGTTGCCGCTGGAGAGAAAGACATTGCCTGGCAGCGAATTTCTGGACGTCTGGTCGAGGATCGCGGGCTGGCCGTCGATCGTGACCGGGAGCAGGCCGCCGCGCCGCGAGACGGCACGCTGGCTGGCCATCAGCTGGTTCTGCACGTCGTGGCTGAAGGACAGGAACAGGTTGTTGCCGGTGGTGTCCAG
>JBJMWE010000327.1:0-14370 GCA_045810285.1 Vitreoscilla sp.
CTTGCCCGCAAGGCGGCGTCAGGCACCGCCGGGGAGGCCACGGCCTGGCGGAAGGCAGCTCGCGGGCGGTGCCAGACCCCTTGACCGGTGCCTGCCAACGGGTGTCGCCCGGAGATGTCGCCGGAGCAGTCGCCAGCAGAAGTCGCCGGGAGGTGTCTGGCACCGCCACGAGGAGGCCGCCGGGACGCGGTCCACGCAGGCTGCGGTGCCTGACGCCGATTTCGATCGCTCGCCCCCCCGACCACGGCCGGCGAAGCGCGCGGCGGCTTCAGTCCCCGAGCCCCGCGACGGCGCGCGCCATGCGCGCCGCCAGCTCGCCCGCGACCAGGGGCAGCCGGGTGCCGCCGCCCTCGCACGCGCGCCCATGCAGCCAGGCCGCCCCGCGCGCGCCGGCGAACGCCTGGCCGACGACGTCGTCGCCGGACGCCTGCGCCGACCACAGCCCGCCGGGCCAGCCGCCGAGCACCTCGCCGGTGCCGGCCGTGGCCAGGCGCGCATCGCCGGTCGGGTTGACCGCAAGGCGGCCGTCGGGCGTGGCCACCAACGTGCCCGAGCCCTTGAGGACGACGACGGCGCCGGTGTCGGCCGCGAGGCGGCGTGCGGCGTCGAGGCGGTCGGCCTGCACCTGCCTGGCGTCGCTGCCCAGCAGGCGCGCGGCCTCCAGTGGATGCGGCGTCAGGATCGTCGCGTTGCCTCGCGCGCCGCGCGCTCGCAGGAGCGTGCGCAGGCTCGCGTCGCGCGCGATCGCATTCAAGGCGTCGGCGTCCAGCACCAGCCGCGCCGCATGCGCGAGGCAGCCGGGCAGCTCGGCGGCCACCGCGTCGCCGCCGCCGCAGCCGGCCACGACGGTGGCCTTGCGGTTGTCGCGCAACGTGGCCTGCAGTTCGGCCATCGGCCGCAGCATCAGCTCGGGATGGCGCACGTCGACCGGCAGCGCGCCGCCGGCATCGCTCGCGTGCGTGTGCACGAGCACGCGTCCCGCGCCCGCCAGCGCGGCCGCGTGGGCGGCCAGCAGCGACGCACCGACCATGCCCGCCGCGCCGCCGGCCACGTGCACGTCGCCGTAGCTGCCCTTGTTGGCCAGGTGGCGGCGCACGGGCAGCACGGCGCCCGCGGCGCCGCTGCCGGTGAGCGACGCGGCGGGAACGTCCTGCGGCGCGACGCCGAGGTCGTCGAACCAGGGATCGCCCGCCAGTTCGCGGCCCGCCCCGGTGAACAGGCCCGGCTTGGCGGTCAGCAGCGTGAGCGTGTGCGTGGCGCGCACGGCGTTGGCGCCCAGTTGCGCGCCGCTGGCGGTCGACAGCCCGGTGGGTGCGTCGACCGCCAGGACCGGGCAGCGCAGGCCGTTCAGCAGCGCCACCGCGTCCGCCATCGCGCCTTCGGGGGCGCGCGACTGTCCCACGCCCAGCAGCGCGTCGACGGCCAGGTCGATGCCACCCAGTTCCGCTGCAGTGGGAGGTTCGGCGGCAAGGGCGACGCCGGCGGCGCGTGCCTCGGCCAGCGCCCACGCGGCGTCGTCGGGCAGCGCGCGATCGGCGCGATGGCCCACGAGCGTGACGCGCACGTCCAGGCCCGCGCGATGCAGCCACGTTGCCAGCACCAGGCCGTCGCCGCCGTTGTTGCCCGGGCCGGCCGCGATCCATGCGCTGCGCGCACCCGGCGCGATGGCGCGCGCGAGCCGCAGCAGCGCCAGGCCGGCGCGCGCCATCAGCGCGTGCGGGGGCAGGGCGGCCGCGGCGCGCTGCTCGAGCCGGCGCGTCGCCGGGTCGTCGAACAAGGCGATGTCGTCAAGGCGTTCGAGCAGGCGGCGCGGCGAAGGCATGGGCGAAGGCTAGCGCAATCGTTGCGGGGCGATGGCGGCCGCCTCGGGCGGCGCCGGCTCGCCGGCGATCATCGCGCAGAGCAGGCCGGCGCTGGCCTGGCTCAGCGCCCAGCCGTGGTGGGCGTGGCCCGCGTCGACCCAGACGCCGGGTACGCCCGTCGCGCCCACGGCGGGCAGGCCGTCGGCCAGCGCCGCGCGCGTCGCCTGCCACACCTGCGCCTGCTGCCAGTTGGCCGCGCCGGGAAACGCGCCGTCGAGGGCGTCGTACAGCGGCTGCAGCTGACGCTTGCTCGGCGGCGCGGCCGGCACCGCCGGCGCCGCCGACGCCGCCACCGCCTCATGGCCGCCGGCCACGCGGATGCGCGCGCCCAGGCGGGTGGTGGAGATGCCGCTGCGCAGGTCCAGCAGCGCACCGCGCGGGCCGCTGTCCGGCGCCGTCTCGCGTATGTGCTGCGCCACGGTGACCGAATAGCCGCGAAGCGGCTTCCACGGCAGCGCCACGCCCAACGGCGCCAGCAGGCGCGACGATTCGAGCGCGGCGCACACGACCACCGCGTCGAACGCCGCCTCGTCGGCCTGGCCCTCTCCGGTCGTGAACCGCAGCGCCGGCTTCGGGCCGGCCGAGATCGACTGCACCGCATGCTGGAACAGGAAGCGCGCGCCCAGGTGCACGGCGTGGGCGCGCAGCAGCTGCGTCCACTCGCGCGTGTTGCCGCTGCGCGCGCCGGGCAGCCAGACGGCGCGCGGCGCGTCGTCGGCGATGGCACGGCCCGGCTCGACCTGGCGCTGGCGCGCGGCGTCGGCCCAGTCGGCCGTCTCGCCGCGGGCCTGCAGCCAGGCGATCGCCTGCTCGGCCTGCGCGGTGTCCGGCTGCACCAGCAGCAGGCCGTCGCCGCGCTCGAAGTCCAGGCCCAGCGCGCGGGTGAGCGCGTCGATCCGGGCAACGCCCGCCGCCAGCAACCAATGCAGGGACAGCGCCCGCTCCGCCCGCTGCGCCGTCGCCGCCGCGTCGCCCTTGCCCAGCAGGCCCGGCACGGCGAACGCCGCGCCGGTCGGGTGCAGGCGGCTCGCCTCGTCGGCCTTGCCGGCGTTCAGCCGGCCGGGCGCCGGGCGCCACGGCGCGGCCAGCGCGGCGGCGGCCAGCCCGGCGGTGGCGAAGCTGCTCTCCTCGGCGACGCTGGCGCGCCGCTCGAACACCGTCACTTCGTGGCCGTCGGCGGCGAGCGCCTGCGCGGCCGCGACGCCGGCCATGCCGGCGCCGATCACGGCGATCCTCATCGGGTGGTCTCCGCGCGGGAAAAGTGCGGGGCGGGGCTGGAAATGGTGCAGGACCGCGTCTGGCCTGCTATACTCTTTGGGTTTTTCTCGGTGTCCATGCGAAGGAGTGAACAACCCCGCGCGGGATCCGGTGAGGAACGGGGTCTTGTCATGCCGCAAGAGCGGCGATGAAAGATCCCAAACACGCGAACCCGGCAATCAAGGTGTTGTGGTCGAGCGGAGCGGGACGGAACGGTTGAAGAACCGGCGGTTAGAAACCGTAAGTCCTGTAGCTCGATGCAATGTGTGCCGGGATTCTAGACCCAACCTTTGGAGTACTCCATGTCTGTATCCATGCGCGAAATGCTGGAAGCCGGCGTCCATTTCGGACACCAGACCCGCTTCTGGAACCCCAAGATGGCCCCGTACATCTACGGCCATCGCAACAAGATCCACATCATCAATCTCGAGAAGACCCTGCCGGCTTTCGAGAACGCGCTCAAGTTCATCCGCAGCCTGTCGTCCAAGCGCGGCACCATCCTGATGGTCGGCACGAAGCGCCAGGCGCGCGAAGTGGTCGCCATGGAAGCCCAGCGCTGCGGCATGCCCTTCGTCGACCAGCGCTGGCTCGGCGGCATGCTGACCAACTTCAAGACCGTCAAGGGTTCGCTGAAGAAGCTCAAGGACATGCAGGCCGCCAAGGATTCCGGCACGCTGGCCGTCATCAAGAAGGAAGCGCTGATGTTCGAGCGCGAGCGCATGAAGCTCGAGAAGGACATCGGCGGCATCCAGGACATGGCCGCGCTGCCGGACGCGATCTTCGTGATCGACGTCGGCTACCACAAGATCGCCATCCAGGAAGCCAACAAGCTGGGCATCCCGGTCATCGGCGTCGTCGACACCAACCACTCCCCCATCGGCATCGACTACGTCATCCCGGGCAACGACGACTCGGCCAAGGCCGTGGCGCTGTACGCCAAGGCCGTGGCTGACGCCGTGCTCGAAGGCAAGGCCAACGCCACCTCCGACGTGGTGCAGCAGGTCTCGGCCGCCGGCGACGAATTCGTCGAAGTCGGCGCCGAAGGCTGATCACCCCCACCCGTCGCCTGACGGGTCTGTGTTCAAGGGGGGCTTCGAGGCCCCCTTTGCACAAGGCGAGGCGAATGCGCAACAGTCGCGCGCCGCGCCGAGGACGGAAGCAATTTGTTCACTGTCGGCCAGTACGCTGGCCGGCGCAGATGATGGAGTTTGAAGATGCCCGCGATTACCGCAAGCATGGTGGCTGAACTGCGCGCCAAGACCGACGCGCCGATGATGCTCTGCAAGAAGGCCCTGACCGAGGCCGACGGCGACCTGGCCAAGGCCGAAGAGATCCTGCGCGTCAAGCTCGGCACGAAGGCCGCCGGCGCCGGTTCGCGCGTCACCGCCGAAGGCGTGATCGCGGCCTACGTGTCGGGCAACGTCGGCGCGATGATCGAAGTCAACTGCGAGACCGACTTCGTCACCAAGAACGACGATTTCATCGCCTTCGCCAACACGCTGGCCAAGCTGGTCGTCGAGAAGAACCCGGTCGACGTCGCTGCGCTGTCGGCGCTGCCGCTGGACGGCAAGACGGTCGACGAGGTCCGCCTGGCCCTGGTCGGCAAGATCGGCGAGAACATGTCGATCCGCCGCTTCCAGCGCGTGGAGAACGCCGGCCTGGCCCACTACCTGCACGGCACGCGCATCGGCGTGGTCGTCCAGTTCGAGGGCGACGACACGGCCGCCAAGGACGTCGCGATGCACGTCGCCGCGATGAAGCCCAAGGCGCTGTCGCACGCGGACGTCCCGGCGCACCTGGTCGAGACCGAGCGTTCGGTCGCCACCCAGAAGGCCGCCGAATCCGGCAAGCCGGCCGACATCGTCGCCAAGATGGTCGAGGGTTCGGTGCAGAAGTACCTGAAGGAAGTCTCGCTGCTGAACCAGACGTTCGTGAAGAACGACAAGCAGACCGTCGAGCAGATGCTCAAGGCCGCGAACACCACCATCAAGGGCTTCACGCTCTACGTGGTGGGCGAGGGCATCGAGAAGAAGGTCGACAACTTCGCCGACGAAGTGGCTGCCCAGGTGGCCGCCGCCCGCGGCCAGTAAGCAGTCGGCTGACCGACGACGAAGCGGAATCAGTCGGGGCCTTCGGGCCCCGGCTTACACTGCAAGACGAAACCACATCAACGCTCACGGGAGCCTTCCGTCCATGCCGGTGTACAAGCGCATCCTTCTGAAACTCTCCGGCGAAGCGCTGATGGGCGACGACGCCTACGGCATCAACCGGGCCACGATCGTCCGCATGGTGCAGGAGGTGCAGGAAGTCACGCGCCTGGGCACCGAGGTGGCGGTGGTCATCGGCGGGGGCAACATCTTCCGCGGCGTGGCCGGCGGCTCGGTCGGCATGGACCGCGCCACGGCCGATTACATGGGCATGCTCGCGACGGTGATGAATTCCCTCGCGCTGGCCGACACGATGCGCCAGGAAGGCATGGTCGCCCGCGTGATGTCGGCCATCTCCATCGAGCAGGTCGTCGAGCCCTACGTGCGTCCCAAGGCGCTGCAGTACCTGGAAGAAGGCAAGGTCGTCGTCTTCGCGGCCGGCACCGGCAATCCGTTCTTCACCACCGACACCGCCGCGGCGCTGCGTGGCGCCGAGATGGGCGCGGAGATCGTGCTCAAGGCCACCAAGGTCGACGGCGTGTACACGGCCGACCCGAAGAAGGTGCCCGACGCCACGCGCTACACGTCGATCACGTTCGACGAGGCCATCGGCAAGAACCTGCAGGTGATGGACGCCACGGCCTTCGCGCTGTGCCGCGACCAGAACCTGCCCATCAAGGTGTTCAGCATCTTCAAGCCCGGCGCGCTCAAGCGCGTCGTGCTGGGCGAGGACGAAGGCACGCTGGTGCACGTCTGAGCCGACCTGAACACGTGTTCGAAGCACGGCGCCGGCGGCGGCGCGCGTGCCAGTGAGGAGAGACCATGAGTACCGCCGACATCAAGAACACCGCCCAGACCAAGATGGGCCGATCCATCGATTCGTTCAAGAACGAACTGCAGAAGATCCGCACCGGTCGCGCGCACCCGGGCATGCTCGACCAGATCCACGTCGAGTACTACGGTTCGCCGGTGCCGCTGAGCCAGGTGGCGCAACTGTCGCTGCTCGACGCCCGCACCATCGGCGTGCAGCCGTGGGAAAAGCCGATGATCTCGAAGATCGAGAAGGCCATCCGCGAGTCGGATCTCGGCCTGAACCCGTCGACCACCGGCGACATCATCCGCGTCCCGATGCCCGCGCTGACGGAAGAGCGCCGCAGGGATCTCGTCAAGGTCGTCAAGGGCCTGGGCGAGGACGCCAAGGTCGCCGTGCGCAACCTGCGCCGCGAGGCGAACGAGCACGGCAAGAAGTTGCTCAAGGACAAGGAGATCACCGAGGACGACGAGCGTCGCCTGATGGACGAGATCCAGAAGCTGACCGACCGCACGATCGGCGAGGTCGACCACCTCGTGCAGTCCAAGGAATCCGAGATCCTCGCGGTTTGAAGTTCATCGTGACTCCGCCCGCCTCCTCCTTCGGGGCTCCGAAGCGCGACCCCGACGTGCCGCGCCACGTGGCCATCGTCATGGACGGCAACGGCCGCTGGGCGCGCAAGCGCTTCATGCCGCGCATCTTCGGCCACAAGCACGGCGTCGACGCGCTGGTGGGCACCATCCAGGCCTGCGCCAACCGCGGCGTCGAGCACCTGACGGTGTTCGCGTTCTCGTCGGAGAACTGGAAGCGTCCCGAAGAGGAAGTGTCGGGCCTGATGGGCCTGGTGCTCAGCGCGATGACGCGCTACCTCACCAAGATCGCCGGCGACGGCGTGCGCGTCAAGATCATCGGCGACCGCGCCGCGGTGTCGCAGACGGTGCGCAACGCGTGGGAGCGCGCCGAGAACACCACCGCGCACAACACGCGCATCACCGTGTGGGTGGCCTTCAACTACGGCGGCCGCTGGGACATCGTGCAGGCCTGCCAGCAGGCGATCCGCGACGGCGTGCCGGCCGACCAGCTGACCGAAGAACGGCTCGCGCGCTACATGGCGCAGCACGAGGCGCCCGATCCCGACCTGTTCATCCGCACCGGCGGGGAAGTGCGCATCAGCAACTTCCTGCTGTGGCAGGTGGCGTATTCCGAGCTGGTCTTCACTGACTGCCTGTGGCCGGATTTCGACGAGACGGAACTCGACCGCGCCTTCCGGGTCTACGCCCAGCGCGACCGCCGCTTCGGCGGCGTCAAAACCGAAGCGGCCACGATGGCCGGGAGCCCCGATGCTGCGTGAACGCGTGATCACCGCGCTGGTCCTCCTGGCGCTGCTGATTCCGGCCGTGATGGCCCGGTCGCCGCTGCCGTTCGCCCTGCTGACCATCGTCCTCATCGCCGCCGCCGGCTGGGAATGGGGCCGCCTGTGCGGACTGCCGCGCGGAGCCGCCATCGCCTCGGGCGTCGTGCTGGGCCTGGCCTGCGTGGCCATCGCGCCGCTGGGCTCGGGCGTGGGCCATGTCGCCGTGCCGGCCGAGGTGTGGGCCGGCGTCACCGCGCTGTGGGTGGGGGGCGGCACGCTCGCGCTGCGCGCGGGGCCCGACGGCTTCCGCCAGGTCAGCCGCGCGCTGCGCTTCGGGGTCGGCTGGATCCTGGTGTTCGCCGCGTGGGCCGCGCTGATGGCGTCGTGGGAGCGCGGCCTGGCCTATCTGGCCACCGTCTGCGCGCTCGTGTGGGCGGCGGACATCTTCGCGTACTTCGGGGGCCGCGCGCTCGGCAAGCGCAAGCTCGCGCCCACCATCAGCCCCGGCAAGAGCTGGGAAGGTGCGATCAGCGGGCTCGTCGCCGTGATCGTGGTGGCGTTCGTGGTCGTGGCCGTCACCGTGCACCCGCACGGCAACCTGTTCTGGCTGCTGCGCGAACGGCTGGGCGTCGCCGGCCTGGTGGTCGCGCTCGTCGCGCTGGTGGCGTTGGCGATCGTCGGCGACCTCGTTGAATCGCTGGCCAAGCGCGCGGCCGGCATCAAGGATTCGAGCCAGCTGCTGCCCGGCCACGGCGGCGTCCTCGACCGCATCGACGCGCTGCTGCCCGTGTTCCCCGCCGCGCTCGCGCTGGTGACTCTCTGACTGCCGCGATGACCTCCACCTCCCGCCGCCAGCGCGTCTGCATCCTCGGCTCGACGGGCTCGATCGGCACCAGCACGCTCGACGTGATCGCGCTGCACCCCGAAGCCTTCGAGGTGTTCGCGCTCACCGGCCAGCGCCGGGTGGACGACCTGTTCGCGCAGATCGCGCGCTGGCGCCCGCGCTACGCCGCGCTGCCCGATGCGCAGGCGGCCAACGAGCTGGGCGCGCGCGTCAAGGCCGCGGGGCTCGCCACCGAGGTGCTCGCCGGCGCGAAGGCGCTCGAGGAACTCGCGGCGCATCCGGACGTCGACCAGGTGATGGCCGCCATCGTCGGCGCCGCCGGCCTGCCGGCCTGCCTCGCCGCGGCGCGCGCGGGCAAGCGCCTGCTGCTGGCCAACAAGGAGGCGCTGGTCGTCGGCGGCCAGTTGTTCGTCGACGCCGTGAAGCAGGGTGGGGCGACGCTGATCCCCATCGACAGCGAGCACTCCGCGATCTTCCAGTGCCTGCCCACGAACCCGGCCGACTGGGACGCCGCTGTCGACCACATCGTGCTCACCGCGTCCGGCGGCCCGTTCCGCACGCGCGATCCGGCCACGCTGGGGGCGGTCACGCCCGACCAGGCCTGCGCGCATCCGAACTGGGTGATGGGCCGCAAGATCTCGGTCGACTCCGCCACGATGATGAACAAGGCGCTCGAGGTCATCGAGGCCCGCTGGCTGTTCGACCTGCCGCCCGAGCGCATCAAGGTGGTCATCCATCCGCAGAGCATCATCCACTCGATGGTGGTCACGCGCGACCTCGCGGTGCTGGCGCAGCTCGGCACGCCGGACATGAAGGGTCCGATCGCGTTCGGCATGGCCTGGCCGTCGCGCATGGCTTCCGGCTGCGACGCCCTCGACTTCACGAAGATGGCGTCGCTCACGTTCGAGGAGGCCGACGAGCGCCGCTTCCCCGGGCTGCACCTGTCGTGGGCCGCGCTGCGCGCCGCGCCGGGGTCCACCACCGTGCTCAATGCCGCCAACGAGATCGCCGTCGAGGCCTTCCTCGCGGGCCGGCTGAGCTTCCCGGGCATCCACCGCGTGAATGCGCAGGCGCTCGAGCAGGTGCTGCCCGCCGCCAGCGACGCGCAGGCGCTCGACGCGCTGCTGGCGCTCGACGCTCGCGCGCGTGACGCGGCGCGCGCGCACGTGGCCCGCCTCGGAAAGGACGCGTGATGAGCTTCCTGGTGACCGTCTTCTGGTTCCTCGTGACGCTGGCGATCCTGATCCCCATCCACGAGTACGGCCACTACCGCGTGGCCAAGGCCTGCGGCGTGAAGGTGCTGCGCTTCTCGATCGGCTTCGGCAACGTCGTCTGGAGCCGCCGTTTCGGCCGCGACCAGACCGAGTTCGCGCTCAGCATGATCCCGCTGGGCGGCTACGTGAAGATGCTCGACGAGCGTGAGGGCGCCGTCGACGCGGCCGAGCTGCCGCGCGCGTTCGGAAGGCGGCCGCTGTACCAGCGCGCGCTGATCGTCGCGGCCGGGCCCGCCGCCAACCTCGTGCTCGCCATCGCGCTGTACGGCTTCGTGCAGTGGTACGGCGTGGATCTGCCCACGCCCGTGGTCGGCGCGCCTCCTGCCGGCAGCGTGATGGCCGATGCCGGCCTGCAGCGCGGCGACCGCATCGTCGCCACCGCGCAGGGCGCCGATGCCGGCGACGACGATTTCCAGCCCGTGCGCTCCTGGGACGACGTGCAGCGTGCGGTCGGCGGCGCGCTGGTCGAACGCGAGCCGCTGCAGCTGCGCGTGCAGCGCGAGGGCGGCGCGAACGTGCGCACCCTCACGGCGGCCCTCGACTCGATCGACCCGTTCAACGCGCCCAAGCCGGGCGCCAAGCCCCTGGGCCTGACGCCCGTCGCACGCATCGGCACCATCCTGCCGGACGGCGCGGCGGCGAGCTCCGAGCTGCGCCAGGGCGACCTCGTGCTGCGCATCGACGGCAAGCCCGTCGACGACGCCTACGGCGTGCGTGCGGCGATCGAGGCGAGCGGGGCGGGCGGCAAGCCGCGCACCATGAGCTGGGAAGTCGATCGCGCGGGCCGCACGCTCACCTTCCCCGTGACCGCGCGGATGGACACGACCGACGGCACGCCGGTGGCGCGCGCCGGCATCGGCTTCCAGCGCGAGGTGGTGCGTGCACCGGCGCTCGAGGCGCTGGGCCTCGGCGCGGGGCAGGCGTGGCGCGAAGCGAAGCAGTCGTTGCACGTCTTCGGCCTGATCCTGACGGGCAAGGTGTCCACCAAGGCCATCGGCGGACCGGGCACGATCGCCGTCGCGGCCAGCGCCGCGGCGCATCAGGGATTCACGTCGTTCCTGACCTTGCTGGCCCAGGTCAGCCTCGCTCTCGCGGTGCTGAACCTGCTGCCCATCCCCCTGCTCGATGGGGGGATGCTGCTGTATTATCTGTTCGAGGGTGCGACCGGTCGCCCGGTCTCCGAACTGTGGCAACTCTGGCTGCAGCGCGGCGGGGCTCTGATACTCCTGCTGCTGATGACCCTCGCCCTTTCCAATGACGCGGTCCGCTTCCTGGGCCTGCAATAAACACCCTGATGTCTTCACTCTTCCCGAGCCTGATGCGCCCTGTTGCTGCCTGCGTGATCCTCGCCGGCGCGACCTTGCCCTTCGCCGCGCTGGCGATCGAACCCTTCCAGATCCGCGACATCCGCGTCGAAGGCCTGCAGCGCACCGACCCGGGCAGCGTGTTCTCGGTGCTGCCGTTCCGCGTCGGCGACAGCTACTCGGACGAGAAGGCGGCCGCCGCGCTGCGCGCGCTGTTCGCCACCGGCCTGTTCAAGGACGCGCGCATCGACGTCGAAGGCGATGTCGTCGTCGTGATCGTCGACGAGCGCGCCACCATCGCCTCGGTCAACTTCCTCGGCACGAAGGAATTCGACAAGGACACGCTGACCAAGGCCCTGAAGGACGCGGGCATCGGCGAGGGCCTGCCGTTCGACAAGGCCATCGTCGACCGCGCCGAGCAGGAGATCAAGCGCCAGTACCTGGGCCACAGCCTGTACGCGGCCGAGGTCGTCACCACCGTCACGCCGCTGGAGCGCAATCGCGTCAACGTCACGTTCAAGGTGTCCGAAGGCGACGTCGCGCACATCCGCGACATCCACATCATCGGCGCGAGTGCCTTCTCCGAGTCCAAGCTGCTCGACCAGATGGACCTCACCACGGGCGGCTGGCTCACGTGGTACACGAAGTCCGACCGCTACTCGCGCACCAAGCTCAACGCCGACCTCGAGAAGCTGCGCGCGTTCTACCTGAACAAGGGCTACCTCGAGTTCGACATCACGGGCACGCAGGTCACGATCTCGCCCGACAAGCAGACGATCAGCGTCAACATCACGATCAGCGAAGGCCAGCCCTACATCGTCACGGGCGTGCGGCTCGAGGGCAACTACCTCGGCCGCGAGGCGCAGTTCAAGAACCTGATCAACGTCAAGCCCGGTGCCAGCTACCACGGCGACGACGTCACGACCACGGTCAAGGCGTTCACGGACCTGTTCGGCACCTACGGCTACGCGTTCGCGCACGTCGAGCCGCAGCCCCAGATCGACCGCAAGACGGGGCAGGTGGTGCTGGTGCTGGCCGCCGAGCCGGGCCGCCGCGCCTACGTGCGCCGGGTGAACCTCTCGGGCAACACGATCACCCGCGACGAGGTCATCCGCCGCGAGTTCCGCCAGTTCGAATCGGCGTGGTACGACGGCTCCAAGATCAAGCTCTCGCGCGACCGCGTCGACCGCCTGGGCTTCTTCAGCAGCGTGGACGTCGACACCAACGACGTGCCGGGCGCGCCCGACCAGGTCGACCTCACGGTCAACGTCGTCGAGAAGCCCACCGGCAACCTGACGCTGGCGGCCGGCTACTCGCAGGCCGACAAGATCTCGCTGACGGGCTCCATCAAGAAGGAGAACGTGTTCGGCACGGGCAACTACATCTCGCTGGACGTCAGCACGGCCCACACGAACAAGAACCTGTCGGTCAGCGAGACCAACCCGTACTTCACCGACAACGGCATCTCGCGCACGTTCGACGTCTACTACCGCACCTCGCGCCCGCTGAACACCTCGGGTGACTCGTACGCGGTGTCGACGCCGGGCGCGGACATCCGCTTCGGCCTGCCGTACTCCGAGTTCGACACCGTCTTCGTCGGCGTGGGCGCCGAGCAGACGCACATCGGCACGCTGCAGGGCGTGCCCATCAGCTACTACCGCTTCGTCGGCGAGTTCGGCTCGTACGCCAACTCGTTCCCGATCACCGCGGGCTGGGCGCGCGACGAGCGCGACAGCGGCGTCTCGCCGACGGCGGGCCGCTACGTGCGCGTGAACACCGACTTCTCGCTGCTCGGCGACGTGCAGTACGCGCGCCTGAACGGCCAGGTCACGCAGTACATCGACCTGGGCAACCATTTCTCGCTGGGCATCAACGCCGAAGTCGGCTACGGCACCGGCCTGAACGGCAAGAGCTACCCGGTGTTCAAGAACTTCTACGGCGGCGGCCTCGGCTCCGTGCGCGTCTTCGAGCAGGGCTCCCTCGGCCAGGGCACGGTCGACGCCACCGGCGCCTTCATCGGCGGCTCCAAGAAGCTCAACATCAACAACGAGCTCTACATCCCGGTGCCGGGCGCCGACAAGGACAAGAGCCTGCGCCTGTTCGCGTTCTTCGACGCCGGCAACGTCTGGACGGAGCGCAACCACATGGACTTCGGATCGTTGCGGGCTTCGGCCGGCCTCGGCCTGAGCTGGACCTCGCCCGTGGGCCCCTTCAAGCTGAGCTACGGCCTTCCTGTCAGGGCCGAGCAAAACGATAGAATTCAACGGTTCCAGTTCCAAGTCGGTACCGCGTTTTGATGAAAGCACGTTCCATGAAATTGATTTACGCCCTGCTGCTGGCTTCCTTTTCGACGGTCGCAGTGTCGGCCACGGCCCAGGAACTGAAGATCGGCTACGTGAACAGCGAACGCGTCGTGCGCGAATCCGACATCGCCAAGCGCTCGCAGGCCAGGCTGGAAGCCGAGTTCAGCAAGCGCGAGAAGGACTTGAACGACCAGAATTCGGCGCTGCGCGCGCAGGCCGAGAAGCTCGATCGCGACGCGCCGACGCTGTCCGAGACGGAGAAGACCCGTCGCCAGCGCGAGCTGGTCGAGCTCGACCGCGACCTGCAGCGCAAGCACCGCGAGTTCCAGGAAGACCTGACGCAGCGCAAGAACGAGGAACTGTCCAGCATCGCCGAGCGTGCCAACCGCACCATCAAGCAGATCGCCGATGCGGAACACTACGACCTGATCGTGCAGGATCCGGTCATCTACGCGAGCCCCCGCGTCGACCTGACCAAGAAGGTCATCGACGCGCTGAACGCCGCGAAGTAAGCCCCCTTCTGGACTCCGCAACATGAACTCAGTTCGCCTGGGTGAGATCGTTGCGGCGCTGGGCGGAGAACTGCGGGGCGACCCCGCGCACCTGATCGCACGCATCGCCCCGCTGGAAACGGCCGGCGGCGATGCCATCACGTTCGCGGCGCAGGCCCGCCTGCAGAAGGCGCTGGAGGCCAGCACCGCCGGTGCCATCGTCGTCGCTCCCTCGCTCGTCGCCGCGGCGCCCGCCGGCCGCCCGCTCGTCGTCACCGACGATCCCTACCTGTACTTCGCGCGCCTGACGCAATGGTGGGCGAAGCGCATGCGCCCGGCGCCGGCCGCGGGCGTGCATCCCACCGCCTGGGTGGCGCCCGACGCCGTCGTGGCGGCGAGTGCCACCGTGGGCCCGCACGCGGTGGTCGAGGCGGGCGCCGTCATCGGCGAGCGCGTGCGGCTCGGCGCGCACTGCGTCGTCGGCGCGGGCTCGAGCGTCGGGGCCGACAGCCTGATGCACCCGCGCGTCACGATCGCCGCCGGCTGCACCGTGGGCGAGCGCTGCGTGTTCCAGAGCGGCGCGGTCATCGGCGCCGACGGCTTCGGCATCGCGCCGACACAGGGGCGCTGGGAACGCATCGAGCAGCTGGGCGGCGTGCGCATCGGCAACGACGTGGACATCGGCGCCAACACCTGCGTGGATCGCGGTGCCCTGGACGACAC
>JBJMWE010000328.1:0-2476 GCA_045810285.1 Vitreoscilla sp.
CGGCTGCGCCGCCGCGCCGCAGCCTCAACACCCGGCGGGCGCCGGCCGCATCCGCGTCGGCCGCCTCGGCAGCCGCGTCGGTGGCGCCCGCCACGGCATCCAGCCGCGCCGCCCGCGCCGCCTTGCGGCGTGCCGCCGCCACCGGCGCCAGCAGGAGCACGCCATGATCGCCGTCGTCGAACGTCCCACGCTCTGGCAGCGGCTGCGGCCCGTGTTGCTGGGCTTCGACGCCACGCTGATGATCGCCGTGCTGCTGATCTGCGCCATCGGCCTGGTGACGATGTACTCGGCCGGCTACGACTACGGCACGCGCTTCGCCGACCACGCGCGCAACATGTCGCTGGCCTTCCTCGTGCTGTTCTGCGCGGCGCAGATCTCGCCGCAGAACCTGATGCGCATCGCGGTACCGCTGTATTCCGTGGGCCTCGCGCTGCTGCTGGCCACCGCGGTGATGGGCATCACCAAGAAGGGCGCCACGCGCTGGCTCAACGTGGGCGTCGTGATCCAGCCCAGCGAGATCATGAAGCTCGCGATGCCGCTGATGCTGGCCTGGTGGTTCCAGAAGCGCGAGGGGCAGCTGCGCGCGCTGGACTTCGGCATCGCGGGCCTGATCCTGCTGCTGCCCGTGGGGCTGGTGGTCAAGCAGCCCGACCTGGGCACGGCCATCCTGATACTGTCGGCCGGCCTGTACGTGATCTTTTTCGCCGGCCTGTCGTGGAAGCTGATCCTGCCGGTGCTGCTGCTGGCCGCGGTGGGCATCGTGGCCGTCGTGTGGAGCGAGGACCGCATCTGCCAGGACTCGGTCGTCTGGCCGCTGCTGCGCGATTACCAGAAGCACCGCATCTGCACGCTGCTCGACCCCACCACCGACCCGCTGGGCAAGGGCTTCCACATCATCCAGGGCATGATCGCCATCGGCTCGGGCGGCGTCACGGGCAAGGGTTTCATGAGCGGCACGCAGACGCACCTCGAGTTCATCCCCGAGCGCACGACCGACTTCATCTTCGCCGCCTACTCCGAGGAGTTCGGCATGCTGGGCGCCCTGCTGCTGCTGGTGGGCTTCACGCTGCTGATCTTCCGCGGCCTGGCGATCGCGGCGGACGCCCCGTCCGTCTTCACGCGCCTGCTCGCGGGCTCGATCACGCTGAGCTTCTTCACCTACGCGTTCGTCAACATGGGCATGGTCAGCGGCATCCTGCCGGTGGTGGGCGTGCCGCTCCCGTTCGTCAGCTACGGCGGCACCGCGATGGTGACGCTGGGCCTGGGCCTGGGCTTCCTGACGTCCATCGCGCGCAACCGCCGCAGCGTCCAGACCTGAAGCCGCGCAGGCGTTGCGCCGGCTCAGGGTGTCGCGTCGGGCGCGGGCACGCGCCAGTCCGGCGGCAGCGGGCCGGCGGCGCGCGTCTCGTCGACCAGCGCCTGCCAGGCGATCGTGCGCCCGGGCGCGACCTGCACGAAGCGCTGGCGCGCCGGCACCGGGCGGGACAGCAGGTCGACGGCCAGCGCGCGTGGCTCGTCGTAGCGCACGCCGGCGGCATCCAGCAGCGTGGGAACGACGTCCATGTGCATCAGCGGCTGCGCCATCTGCGACGCGAGGCGCGCCCACTGGCGCGGATGCGCGTCGCGCCATGCGCGGTTCGCCCAGAAGACGGCGGGCACGTGCGTGTCCCAGGACGTGGCCTGGCGCAGCGCGTGCAGCGCGATGCCGCGGCCATCGTCCATCAGGCCCTCGCCGTGGTCGGGCGTGTAGACGACGAACACCGGCTCGGCGCGCCGGTCGAGCGCCGCGACGACCTCGTTGAGGAAGCCGACCGACGCATCGACCGCGTCCGCATAGGCCAGCCGCATCTCGCTCAGGCGCTGCTGGTTCCACGCACCGCCGCCGGCGCAGTCGACGGCGTAGGGCGCGGACGCCGCGTCGAAGCGGTCGCAGTACGGGTCATGCGCGTTGTTGGCGTGCAGGACGATCCCCTTGAGCGGCGCCGGCCGCGCGAGCGCGTCGGCCAGGCGCGGCAGCAGCAGCGGGCCGTCGCGGCCGATGTGCGCGGCGAAGTCCTGGTGCTGGGCGTCGGGATAGGCGATCTGGTGGTTCTGCACGTCGTACCAGTGCGTCTCGAAGCCGGCCTCCTGCAGCGCGTGCAGGAAGGTCGGGTCCGACGACACCCGCTGCGGGTGCCCCGGCAGCTCGCGCGAGATCAGCAGCGGCACCGACATGGCGGTCGCGTCCGCGCCCGCCGTCACGTCGCAGGCGACCAGCGCGCCCGCGGCCAGGCGGCGTACGCGCGCGGGGCCGCCGCATTCGGCGAGGTAGTCGCTGCGCACCGCTTCGCCGATCACGAGCACGACCGTTTCGGCGGCCGGCGCGCCGGCCATGCGCGAGGCGTTCCAGCCGGCCGTCGGGTCGCGCGGATTGTCGATGGACGCCTGCGGGAACAGGCGCCGCGCGAGCCAGGGCGACTCGGGCAGCGCCGCCGCC
>JBJMWE010000329.1:0-20715 GCA_045810285.1 Vitreoscilla sp.
AGAAGGCCAGGGCGTCCTGCATGGCCGCCAGCGCCGCGACGACGCGGCCGCGCAAGGGCTCGCCGCAGTCGTTGGCC
The DNA here is from genome assembly GCA_045810285.1 of Vitreoscilla sp. GTDB lineage: Bacteria > Pseudomonadota > Gammaproteobacteria > Burkholderiales > Burkholderiaceae_C > Scleromatobacter. The sequence continues at coordinate 78 of JBJMWE010000329.1, forward strand.
TCCGCCGAGAAATTGCCCAGCAGGCAGCCGTTGCACGGGCCGTCGCCGGCGATGCCCGCGCGGCTGCGCTCGATGAAGGCGCGCAGGCGCTGCAGCGGCGGCAGGTGCTCGTTGCGCAAGGTCTGGCGCATGGCGGACTCGGCCTGCGCGGCGTAGAGCTCGACCACCTCGAGTCCGAAGGCCTCCTTGGACGCGAAGTGGTTCGTGAACGAACCCTGCGGCACGCCGGCGGCCTGCACGATGTCGCGCACGCTGGCGCCCCGGAACCCGCGTTCGTGGACGACCTGCATGCCGACCTGCAGCAGCTTCTCGCGGTGGGAGGGCTTGGGCATGGGGCGATACTACATTCGTCCTTATTGACGATCAACCGAGCCCTGGGGATCGACGACCGTTGGAAGCGGGGCTTTGTCGCGCTCTTCCCGCCACCGCGTCGCGCGGCGCCCGCTACAGTCGGGCGTTTCCCACGACCGGCCGCGGCCGTCGTCGCCCGGCGCGCCGGGCGGCCGGCGCCGAACGACCATCGCGCCCCCATGGATCACACCTTCCTTTCCGCCTTCATCCTGCTGCTGCTCGTGCTGGACCCGTTCGGCAGCCTGCCGATCTTCGTCTCGATCCTGGGCTCGGTCGCGCCGGAACGCCGCACCTTCGTGGCGGTGCGCGAGGTGCTGATCGCGTTCGCCGTGCTGGTGATCTTCATGGTGTCCGGCCAGGGCTTCCTGACGCTGATGCGGCTGTCGGAGCGCTCGCTGGAGGTGGCCGGCGGCGTGATCCTGGCGATCATCGCGATCCGCATGATCTTCGGCGGCGGCGCCGAGCTCTACGGCGGCGACACGGCCAGGCGCGAGCCGTTCATCTTCCCGCTGGCGGTGCCGCTGCTGGCCGGCCCGTCGGCCATGGCGACGGTGCTGCTGCTGGCCTCGCGCCAGCCCGAGCACGTGGTCACCTGGATCGGCGCGCTGACCGCCGCGCTGGCCATCAGCGGCGTCGTGCTGCTGGCCGCCGACCGCATCCGTCGCGTGCTCGGTGGGCAGATGGTGGCCGCCATCGAGAAGCTGATGGGCCTGGTGCTGACGGCCGTGGCCGTCGAGATGATCCTGGCCGGCCTGAAGCGCTACTTCATCGGCGACCTGTGACCGCGGCGCGGCCTGGCCGCGCGCCGCTCACTTGGGCGGCGTCGTGTTGAGCGTCGAGTGGCGCAGGCCGTGCACGAAGTAGACGACGAGCGCGGCCGCCATCCAGAGGAAGAAGATCCTGAACGTCAGCGTCGACAGGTCCTTCATGATGTACAGGCAGGACGCCACGCTGAGTGCCGGCACGACGTAAGGGCCCAGCGGCACGCGGAATCCGGCGGCGGGCGCCGGCTTGTTGCGATCGTTGCGGCGCATGACCGGCACGGCGATCGAGACCACGATGAACGCCGTCAGCGTGCCCATGCTGACCATGTCCCACAGGAAGTTGGAGTCGACCAGGCCGGCCACCACCGCCACGCCCGTGCCCACGATCACCGTGTTGGCGATGGGCGTGCGCGTGCGCGCGTTGACGCGGTGGAAGACCTTCGGGATCAGGCCGTCGCGACTGATCGTGTACAGGATGCGGGTCTGGCCGTAGATGGTCACCAGCGTGACGCTGAAGACGGAGATGACCGCCCCGGCCGACAGCACCAGCGCCGGCCAGGCCTTGCCCGTCACGTCCTGCAGGATGACGGCCAGGCCGGCTTCCTGGCCGGTGAACTTGCCGGCCGGCTGCGCGCCCACGGCCGTCACGGCCACGAGCATGTAGAACAGCGTCACGATGCCCAGCGCCGCCAGGATCGCGATGGGCACGCTGCGCCGCGGGTTGCGCACTTCGGCGCCGGCGGTGGCCACCGTATCGAGACCGATGAACGAGAAGAACACGGTGCCGGCCGCGGCGCCCACGCCCGCCATGCCGCCGCCCAGGCCCTTGCTGTCAGGGGCCTTGAAGAACGGATGGAAGTTGCGCGCGTCGAAGCCCTTGACCGCGATCGCCACGAAGAACAGCAGGATCGCGAGCTTGATCAGGACCATCGTCGCGTTCACCGCCGCCGACTCGGTCGTGCCCTTGATCAGCAGCAGCACGCACATCACGACCAGGACGACCGGCGGCAGGTTGAACTGCCCCGAGTGGATCTCGGGCCCGTTCGTGCCTGCGACGATCAGCGGCGAATGCAGCGCGGCGGGCACCTGCCAGCCGGTGGCGTTGACGAGGAAGTTGTTCAGGTAGTCCGACCAGCCGATGGCCGTCGCGCTCGCGGCGAGGCCGTATTCCAGCAGCAGGCAGGCGGCCATCGTGAAGGCCGCGAACTCGCCGAGCGTGGCGTACGCGAACGAGTACGACGAGCCCGACGCGGGGATGCGGAACGACAGCTCCGCGTAGCACAGCGCCGTCAGTCCCGCGGTCACGGCGGCGATCAGGAACGACAGGATGACCGAGGGGCCCGCCTTGGGCACCGCTTCGGCCATCGTGAAGAAGATGCCGGTGCCGATCGTCGCGCCGACGCCGATCATCGCCAGCGAGAACACGCCCAGCGACCGCTCGAGCGACTTCTCCCCGCCGTGGCCGTCGGCCGCCACGTCGTCTGCGGGCTTGATGCGGCACAGCTTCTGGACCAGGGTCTGCGTCATGCCACGCCTTCTTCGCGATGGTTCGTCGGACGATGGGCGGCGGCGCGGGCCGGGAGGGTGCAAGGGATCATGGCGTGCGTGTCGGGCTGGGCTGCGGCGGCGCGGGTGGCGCGGCGTGCGCGGGGTGGCGGAGGCGGTCGTCGTGGAACCGCGGCGGCCTTGCGGAAGCAGCGGATGGTATCAACATCGACGTGCGCGGCACACGGCGTCTACCCGGAGCAGCCCGGGACGCGACGCGCGCCCGCGACGCGTCCTGCGCGACACGCGGCGAGCCGCTCGCAGCGCACGCCGGAGCCGCGTCGGGCACTGGAACGGATCTTGCGCCGGTGTGCCCGGGAGAGGTCTGACGGGCTTCGCGCGCCTCGACTTGGGGCGCCGCGATCCCCTGCAGATGACGTCCCGTCACGAAGCGTGCCGCCCACGCAACGCTTCGGGTTGACCCGCGAAAGCTGCTGATAGCATCATCCGCCCGCACCATCGACGCGACCCGGTGCAATCCGGTCCACACGCACAGGCGGGTCCACGAGACCGCCACACCCACCACGCCACCGACTCCCCAGGAGGGAACGAGATGTCCAAGAAGATCGTGATCGCAGCCGGCGTCGCCTCCGGCCTCGCCTGCCTCGTGCCGCTGACCGCGCTCGCGCAGGCGGCCGCCACCGCCGCCAGCCCGGCCTCGGCGGCGGCGAACAACGACATCGCGCGCGTCGTCATCACGGCGCAGAAGCGCAAGGAAGACATCCGCGACGTGCCGCTGAGCGTGTCGGTCATGTCAGGCGAGCAGTTGCAGGCGCAGCAGATATCGACGGTGGAGGACCTGACGCGCAACATCCCCAACATCTCGTTCACCACGCAGGGCGGCCCGGGCCTGGGCACCGTCGAGATCCGCGGCGTCAGCTCGCAGGCCGGCGCGGCCACGGTCAGCGTCTACCTCGACGACGTGTCGCTGACCACGCGCAATCTCTACAGCCAGGGCACCGCCGAGCCGCGCTTCTTCGACCTGCAGGACGTCGAGGTGCTGCGCGGACCGCAAGGCACGCTGTACGGCGCCAGCTCGCTGGGCGGCACGATCAAGTTCATCAGCAAGCAGCCTGACCTGAAGAGCTTCTCGGCCTCGACGACGGACACCGTCTCGTGGACGCAGGACGGCGGCGTCAACTACGAGGTGCAAGGCATCGTCAACGTGCCGCTGGTCAAGGGCAGCGTCGCGCTGCGCCTGGGTGTCGAGCACGGCCACGACAGCGGCTACATCGACCTGGTCGACCAGACGACGCTCAAGCGCATCGCCAAGGGCATCAACCACGACGACTACACCGTGGTGAAGGCCGCGATCAAGGCCGACCTCGGCGGCGGCTGGAGCGTCACGCCGGCGCTGTTCACGCAGCAGACCAACACCGGCGACATCGACGCCACCTACGCCGCCACGCAGGGCGGCACCGCGCTCGGCCGCTTCCAGACGAGCAAGACCGTGCGCGAGCCGGGCCACGACCTGCTCGTGGTGCCGAGCGCCACCGTCACGGGCGACACGGCCATCGGCACCTTCACCGGCGTGCTGAGCGGCTACAAGCGCCGCTTCAACCGCGTGCAGGACGGCACGTCGATCAACGACCCGAGCTTCGCGGTCATCAACCCGAACGACCCGAACCCGCCGCCGGCCAACATCGCCAACCTGATCACCACGCTGGACGGCCTGTCCTCGCAGGTCAACCTGAACAACAAGATCGACCAGACGGCGCTCGAGCTGCGCATGACGTCCAAGGACTACGACCCGGCCAGCGGCAGGCACTTCACGTGGATCGTCGGCGCCTACGGCCAGGACGCGTTCACGTCGGTGTACGACGACGAGCCGATCCCCGGCGTGCAGGCCGCGTTCGCGGCGGCCGGCATCGACCCGACCGACCCGAACCAGGTCGACGGCGGCTTCCCCGGCGCGTTCGCCAACGACGACTCGTACAACAGCGTGCGCCATTACCACGACAAGCAGGAGTCGGTGTTCGGCGAACTGACCTTCCACGCCAACAAAAATCTGGCGTTCACGGCCGGCGTGCGCCAGCTGCACGCCACGCAACGCTTCACGCGCTCGGCGCTCACGCAGTTCTACGACGGCCCGTCGCCCATCACCCCGGGTTACGGCGGCCAGGCGCCGATCGACGCCAAGTGGAACGCGACGACCCCCAGCCTGAAGATGAACTGGCAGCTGGCGCCGGACGTGTCGGTGTACGCCAACGCGTCCAAGGGCTTCCGCCTCGGCGGTGCCAACCGTCCGGTGCCGGATACGCCGCTGGTCGAGAAGAACTGCACCGACCTGGGCCTGCCCGCCAATTGCGCGCCCGCGGCGTTCAATCCGGACAGCCTCTGGAGCTACGAGCTGGGCAGCAAGATGGACTTGCTGGACCACACGATGAGCCTGAACGTCGCGGCGTATGTCCTGAAGTGGAAGAACATCCAGCAGGACATCACGCTCAGCGATGCCGGCTTCGACTTCGAGACCAACGCCGGCAACGCCACCAGCTACGGCCTGGAAGCCGAGCTGCGCATGCGCGTCACGCAATCGCTGACCCTGAACGCGTCGGCCGGCTTCACGCGCGCCACGTTCGATGCCGACAACCCGGCCTTCGGCACCGCCGACGACGGCGGCCCCAACATCCGCAAGGGCGACTGGGTCGAGGGCGTGCCGCGCGGCACGATGAGCCTGGGCGCCGATTACCACTGGGCCGTCAACGACGCCGTCAACGCGTTCGTGCGCGGCAGCGGCCAGTGGACGGGCAAGAGCCACGGCACCGTCTTCCGCGGCGACTCGGACTACGACCGCGCGTCGTACTTCACTGCCGACGCCAGCGCCGGCCTGAACTGGGACAAGTGGGAGATCACGGCCTTCGTGAAGAACCTCAACAACAACCACACGGCGCTGCAGCACCCGAACGTGCAGAACGTGAGCGAGGTCTACTACATGCGGCCCCGCACGATCGGCGTGAAGGCGAACTACGAGTTCTGAGCGTCGGCGACGGGATGGCGGGTTACGCCTGCGGCTAACCCGCCCTACGGGGCAGGTTCATGACGGCGCGACGGCAGCGATGCCGCGCGCCGCTTTCCGTTTGGAGAAATGCCTGCGCAGGGCGGGTCGACCGAAGGCGCAATCCGCGCCGCGGGCCCTGTTCGGCGCGAAGGCGGCTCACGCGCCGAGCGCCCGGAGCTCCTCGTCGTCGAAGCCCGCCAGCCGCCGCGCCTCGATGTTGAACGGCGCGCGCAACTTCGGGGCACCGAAGCGATGCGCCAGCTCGGCGTACGTGGCCAACGGCTCCAGCCCGCGCTGGGTGCACAGCCAGCGGTACCAGCGGTTGCCGGCCGCCACGTGGCCGATCTCGTCGCGCAGGATCACGTCCAGGATCTCGCCGGCCTTCGCGTCGCCCACGCCCAGCAGCTTGCGCTTGACGGCCGGCGAGGCGTCGAGCCCGCGTGCCTCGAGGGTGCGCGGCACGAGCGCGATGCGCGCGAGGACGTCGTCCTTCGTGCGCTCGGCCATGTCCCACAGCGAATCGTGCGCGTCGAAGGCGCCGTAGTCGAAGCCGAGCGTCGCCAGGTGGTCGCGCAGCAGCGTGAAGTGCCGCGCCTCCTCCTGGGCGATGCGCAGCCAGTCGACGTAGAACGCCTCGGGCATGTCGGGGAAGCGCCAGGCGACGTCGAGCGCGAGGTTGACGGCGTTCATCTCGATGTGCGCGATCGAGTGCAGCAGCTGCGCGCGGCCCTCGAGCGTGTTCACGCTGCGCTGCTTCAGCGCGATGTGCGGCACGAGGCGGGGCAGGGCGGGGCGGCCCGGCACGTCGCCGGGGTCGGCGAGCCGCAGGCCGGGCCCGACGGGGCGCGCGAAGTCGAGGGCCCGCGTGCACTGGATCTTGGCCGCCACGTCGCACAGCCGCAGCGCGGCGAGGGCGTCCTGCCGGAGAGTCGTCATGCGCGCATTGTCGCGCCGCTCAGCCGGTGGCGACCTTGCCGGCCTGCGCGGCCCGGGACTGCAACTCGGCGAGCTGGGCGCGCTTCATCTCGAGGTCGATCGCGAACAGCGCGCTGTCGCGGCGCTCGCGCCGCACGGTCATCACGGACGTGATGGCGAAGCCGAGCAGCGCGATGACGGCGGTGCTGAGCGAGGCGAATGCGCTCAGGCTCGACAGCGAGGACGGCACCGGCGCCGCGGCGGCGGCCGGCGGCACCGGGTCGATCGACTTCGGCGGCGTCGCGGCAGGCTCGCGTCCCGGGTGCTGCGCGGCCGGCGGCGTGCGCTCGCCGACGTTGCGGCTGGTGGAAGAGACGGTGCGCGTGGCGGCCAGGAAGAGGCCGCCCGCGACGAGGAACGCCAGGATCGCCACGACGAGGAAGCCCCGCCGGGTCCGGCGCAAGGTCGATGCGGAGGCCATTGGGTGCCCCTTGGTATGAGGATCCGCCGAGTGTGAGGCGACGCTGCGTGGCCCGACAGCCCTAGCTTGAGACGGCCGCGATCGCCCCCATGTGGCGATGTCGGGCCCGGCCGCGCAAAGCCCCGTGCGCGCGGCCGGCCGGCCCCGCATCCTTAAAATCACTGCTTTGCCCCGGAGAACCGAATGGCCCTGTACCGAATCGGCGACGACGCGCCGCGCGTGGCGCCCGACGCCTGGGTGGCCGAGTCCGCCGCCGTGGTCGGCCGCGTCGCGCTCGGCGCGGGCGCCAGCGTCTGGTACGGCGCGGTGCTGCGCGGCGACAACGAATGGATCACCATCGGCGAGCGCAGCAACATCCAGGACGGCAGCGTCCTGCACACCGACATGGGCTCGCCGCTCACGATCGGCACTGACGTCACCGTCGGCCACCAGGTGATGCTGCACGGCTGCACCATCGGCGACAACTCGCTGATCGGCATCCAGTCCGTGGTCATGAACGGCGCGGCGATCGGCCGCAACTGCATCGTCGGCGCCGGCTCGCTGGTGACCGAAGGCAAGGCCTTCCCGGACAACTCGCTGATCATGGGCCGGCCGGCCAAGGCCGTGCGCACCCTCACCGACGAGCAGGCCGCCGGGCTGCGCCGGGGCGCCGCCAGCTACGTGGCCAACGCCGCCCGGCACCGCGATTCGGTGGTGCGCATCGACGAACCCGCGGGCCAGCGCGCCTGAGAACCCACACAAGGTCATCTTCGTGAGCGAACTCCAGAAATTCATCTTCGACGGCATGCCCGTGCGCGGCATGATCGTGCGCCTGACCGACAGCTGGCAGGAGGTGCTCCAGCGCCGCGCCGACAGCGGCGGCTGGACGCCGGCCGTGCGCGACACGCTGGGCCAGATGGCCGCCGCGTCCGTGCTGATGCAGGCCAACCTCAAGTTCAACGGCGCGCTCATCCTGCAGGTGCACGGCGACGGGCCGGTCAAGCTGGCGGTGGCCGAGGCGATGTCCGACCTGCGATTCCGCGTCACCGCCAAGGTGCAGGGCGAGGTGGCGGACGACGCCCGCTTCGGCGACCTGGTCAACCAGCACGGCCACGGCCGTTGCGCGATCACGCTCGACCCGCTGGATCGCCAGCCCGGCCAGCAGCCCTACCAGGGCGTGGTGCCGCTGGAGTTGCCCGACGGCGGGCCGGTGGGCGACGTCGCGACCATGCTGGAGCACTACATGCGCCAGTCCGAGCAGCTCGAGACGCGCATCGTCCTGGCGGCCGACGGCAATGCGGCCTGCGGCCTGCTGATCCAGCGGCTGCCGGTCGAGGGACAGGGCAACCTGGCCGGCGAGAGCGCGCTCGCCCAGAAGGCCGAGATCGACGCCGAGGCGTTCACGCGCATCGCGCATTTCGCCGCCACGCTGACCGCGACGGAGCTGCTGACGCTGGACGTCCCAACGATCCTGCACCGCCTGTTCTGGGAGGAGCCGCTGCGCGTGTTCGAGCCGCAGACCCCGCGCTTCGCGTGCAGCTGCTCGGCCGATCGCGTGCGGCACATGCTCAAGAACCTCGGCCGCGACGAGGCCGAGTCCATCCTCGACGAACGCGGCGACATCGAGATCGGCTGCGATTTCTGCGGCAACCAGTACCGCTTCGACGCGGTGGACGTCGGCGCCCTGTTCGCGCCCGCCACGCCTCCCGCGGACGCCACGCCCCGCGTCCACTGACGAGCGGGCCGGCCCGGCCGGCCCCGCGCACCCCGACGGCACGGCCGCGAGCGCGCTCGCGGAGCGTGCCGTTCGTCCATTGCCGGCCGCCGTTTGTCCCAGCCCGGCGGCCGGGCGGCGGCGGGCTCGGCTCCAATGGCGTCCAGGCAAGCTCCCGCATGGTGCATGCCACCCCGACCTTCCCAGCGAACGCGCCCATGAACAGACCATCCCGACCGTCCCGCCGGACCTTGCCGCCCCCGCGCCGGATGCATGGCTTCTCGCTCATCGAGCTGATGGTGGTGATCGCCATCGCGGCGATCATCAGCGGCCTGGCGGCGCCGTCGTTCACCCGGATGCTGAACTCGAACCGCATCCAGACCGCGGCCAGCGCGTTGCAGGGCGACCTGTCGTACGCCCGCACCGAGGCGGTCAAGCGCGGCAGCTGGGTCGCCATGTGCCCCAGCAGCAACGCCACCTCGAACAGCCCCACCTGCGACAGCACCAACGCCTGGCAGAACGGCTGGATCACGTTCGCCGACGCGTCGGGCAACGGCGTCTACGGCTCGGGCGACACCCTGCTGAAGGTGCGCGACAAGCTGCCTGGCGCCAACACGGTCGTCGCCTCGCCGGCGCCCGCCATCAACGGCGTGATCTTCAACCGCGAAGGCTTCACCAGCAACCTGGGCACCTCGCAGGTCGCGTTCACGTTCCACACCGCCACCAACGACGACAAGGCCACCCGCTGCGTCCTGGTGACGTTCGGCGGCAGCCTGTCCACGGTGGAAAAGGGGTCGACATGCTCGTGACGCGCTCCCTCGCGCGCCGTCGCCAGGACGGCTTCACCATGGTCGAGCTGCTGATCACGATCCTGATCGTGACGGTCGGCATCCTCGGCCTGGCCAAGATGCAGGCCACGGCCGTGTCCAACACCGCCGTCTCGCGCACCCGCGCCCTGATGACCTACCAGGCCGAATCGCTGGCCGGCATGATCCGCTCCAACCGCTCGTTCTGGGTGACCTCCGGCAATGTCGCCACCTGGCCGGCATTCAACGTGAGCACCGCCGGCGCGGCCACCAATACCGGCATGACGACCGTGGCCGCGGGCGCCTGCACCGGCGTCTCCGCCGCCTGCGACGAGAAGCAGATGGCCTACGACGACATGGTCAACACGTGGACGCCGCAATTCATCGCCGCGTTCCCGGGGGCCTCGGCCGCCATCGCATGCGTGCCGGCCACCGGTTCGAGCTGCACTGCCAACCCGACGTCGCCGCACAGCTACGACATCACGCTGACCTGGAGCCAGAAGATGGTCGCGATGAGCAAGACCACCCAGAACACGCAGACGTCGACGCAGGTGTCGATGGTCATGCACGTCCAGCCATGAAGCATCAGCACACCTTCGCAGCGCGCAGGCGCGAGGCCGGCTTCACGCTGGTCGAGATGATGGTCGCCATCACGGTGGGCCTGGTCGTGGTCTTCGGCATGACGGCCACCTTCGTCAGCCTCAAGAACACCTTCAAGTCGCAGGACAAGCTGGGGCAGCTGCAGGACAGCGAGCGCATCGCGCTCACCTTCCTGACCACCGCGATCAACAACGCCGGCTACTACCCCGACCCGAAGAGCGCGTCGCCGCTCACGGGCGGCACGCCGCCCGCGTCCACGCCCGTCAGCCCGGGCGGGGCCATGCCCACCGGCGCGTACATCTTCGGCACGGCGGCGTCGGGCGGCAACGGCGAGTCGCTGCAGACCTCGTTCGCCACGCTCAGCACCGACAACCTGATCAGCTGCCTGGGCACCACCTATGCGGGTGCCGGCACGGCCGTCGTGCGCAACATCTACTACGTCGACACCACCAACAAGAACCTGATGTGCCGCGTGCTGGTCAACAACCTGAGCACGGACACCATGGCCAACGGCGGCACGCCGCAGGTCGTCGTCCCCGGTGTCTCCAGCATGTCCGTGCTGTACGGCATCGCGGCCACGGGCTCCTCGCAGGTGACCCACTACGTGGACGTCGGCAGCGTGGCCAACTGGACGGTCGTCAAGGCCGTGCGGATCACGCTGAACTTCACGAGCCCGTTCGGCGGCACGGACATCTCGCGCACGCACACCATCAACCTGATGAACTGATCATGAGCGCCATCGCATTCCGCCGCGTCCCCGCGCGCGCCCGTCGCGAGCAGGGCTTCATCCTGGTCACCGGGCTGCTGTTCCTGGTCGTGATGACGCTGATCGGCCTGGCCCTGTTCCGCAGCACCGGCCTGCTCGATCGCATGACCGCCAATTCGCGCGACAAGCAGCGCTCGTTCGAGGCCGCCGAATCGGCGATCGAGTACGGCGTCTGGTGGCTGCAGCAGCCCGGCGGCGGCACCAGCGGCTCGTGCGCCGCCAATTCCAGCGCCACGGTGGCCACGCTCAAGGTCTGCACCGAATCGCTGTCCGCCTCGCTCACCACCCTCGCCGACGTCGACGCGACGGGCAGCTGGGTGAACAGGGCCTTCGCGTACACCCCGCCCAACATGACGGTGAGCTCCGCGGGCGGCCTGGCCAACGCCACCGACGTCAACTACTACAAGGCGCCGGGTCTCTATATCGAGAACCTCGGGCTGTCCACCGACGGCAAGTCGCAGTTCTACCAGATGTCCGCCTACGGCTACGGCGGCGACTCCAAGACGGTTTCAGTGGTGCGCGCCACCTTCAAGCAGACGTCCGCCAGCAAGAATCGAGGCACTCCATGAACTCCAAGACGCTAGGCTTCCGCCTTCAACAGCTCGCCGCGGTCGGCCTGCTGGCCTGGGGAGGCAGCGCGCAGGCGCAGCTCATCATCAACGACACGCTCACCGGCGCGTCCTCGTCGTTCGACTGGCAGGTCAAGAACGGCGCCTGCCTGACCGCCGGCGACGGCACCGGCACCATCCCGGCGTGCTCCGGCCTGGCCTACTACTCGGGCAAGACGCTGGTGGGTGGCACGACGGGCCGGTTGCCCGACCTGGTGGGTTCGGGCGCGCTGCGCCTGTCCAACGGCGACACGGCGGCCGGCTCCAACGGCAACAACCAGACCGGCGCCGTGGTGTCCAACTTCACGTTCCCCACCAACGAAGGCATCCAGGTCACCTGGACCAGCGTCTCGTACGGCGGCAACAACTACAACGGCACCGGCGCGGACGGCCTCGCGTTCTTCCTCAGCGACGGCGCCCAGAGCCCGTCGGTCGGCGCCTTCGGCGGCAGCCTGGGCTACAGCTGCGCCAACGGCAAGGATCCTTCGGACGGCGTGGTCGGTGGCTACATCGGCATCGGCATCGACGAGTTCGGCAACTTCTCGAACCCTGGCGACAACACGGACACCGGCCCCGGCTTCCATGCCGGGCGCATCAGCGTTCGCGGCGCCGGGTCCACCGCCTGGCTCGGGCTTCACAACAACCCGCTGTACAGCAGGTACTACCCCGGCACCTCGGGGACTGCCGTCGCCATCCAGAGGACCTGCTCCACCGGTTACGCGTACAACTACAGCGGCACCAACCAGGTCGACTCCACGGGCGCGACAATCTCGAACGGCAACAAGACGCACGACAAGCTCGCCTACAACTACCCGATCCTGTCGTACACGGACGTGCCGGCCGGCGTGTCGCTGGCCAACCAGCAGGCCATCAACATGCCGACGCGCGGCGCGGCGATCCCGATCGTCTTCGCGCTGAAGATCACTTCGGACGGCCTGCTGGACTTCTCCTACAGCGTCAACGGCGGCGCCACCCAGACCGTGCTCGCCGGCTTCAACATCACCGCCTCCAACGGCCCCTTGCCCGGCAGCTTCCGGTTCGGCTTCTCGTCCGGCACCGGTGGCGGCAGCAACGTCCACGAGATCACCTGCTTCAAGGCGACGCCCGCCAATGCGGCGAACACGTCGGCCGGCTCCAACGTGCAGCAGTCCGGCCAGATCGTGCTGGGCGGCGTGCAGGAATTCCTGGCCTACTACCACCCGGTCAACTGGTGGGGCTCGCTGACGGCCAACACGCTGTATTTCGACAGCGCCAACGACCGGCTGCTGGCCAACGCGAACGCCAACTGGGATGCCAGCTGCGTCCTGACCGGCGGCAGCTGCCAGGCCATGGGCAGCACCGCCCCGGCGGTGACCGTGCAGGCGCCGACCTCGCGCGTGATCATGACCTGGAACAACAGCACCAGCGCCGGCGCGGGCGTGCCGTTCGAGTGGTCCAGCCCCGGCCTCACCAGCGCCGAACAAGGCACGCTGGGCAGCACGGACCGCGTGTCCTACCTGCGCGGTGACCGCACCAAGGAGGCCTCCAACACCGGCGGCACCTTCCGCACGCGCTCCAGCGTGCTGGGCGACATCGTCGATTCCAGCCCGACGTTCGTCGGCGCCCCGTCGTTCGACTACGCGGGCCCGTGGGACGACAAGCTGTCCGCCACGACGCCGCCGGAAGGCACCAGCTACGCGAGCTTCGCCTCGAGCAACGCGAGCCGAATGAACGTGGTCTACGTCGGAGCCAACGACGGCATGCTGCACGGCTTCCGTGCCGGCACCGTCTCGTCCAGCGGCTCGACGATCACGAACAACGACGGCAAGGAACTGATCGCCTACATGCCGGGCCAGGTGGTCAACGCCATCCACCCGTCGTCCGCCGCGCTGGACTACAGCAACACCGCCTACCTGCACAACTTCCAGGTCGACGCGACGCCGGGCTTCGGCGATCTGTACTACAACGGCGCCTGGCACACGTGGCTGGTCGGCGGCCTGGGCCCGGGCGGCCATCCGGCCGGCGCCGTCAACACGAATGCGTCCGTCGACGCCGGTGGGGCGCAGACCATTCCCGACCCGGTGGGCGCGGTCTATGCGCTGGACATCACCGACCCGAGCACGACCGCGTTCGTCGAGTCCAATGCGGCCTCGGTGGTGATCGGCGAATGGAACTCGTCCACGATCACCTGCACCGGCAACGCGACCTGCGGCCAGAACCTGGGCCAGGTCAGCGGCAGCCCGCTGATCCGCCGGCTGCATGACGGCACCTGGGGCGTCATCTGGGGCAACGGCCTGAACAGCAAGACCTCGCGCGCGGGCATCTTCGTCATGCACGTCGACAGCGCCGGCGCGAAGACGATCCAGTACATCGACGCGGGCCCCGGCCCGGCCAACGGCATCGTCGAACTGAACGCGGCCGACCTGGACGGCGACCACATCTCGGACTTCGTCTACGCCGGCGACGTGCTGGGCAACCTGTATCGCTTCGACCTGACGTCGGCCACCAGCACGGACTGGAACACGGCCGTCACCAAGATCTTCACGGCCTCCACCGGCCAGCCGATCACCACCGCGCCGGTGGTGGTCGAGGCGCCGGCGGTCACCAGCTCCGGCAAGCCCAAGCTGATGGTCATCTTCGGCACGGGCCAGAAGCTGCCGCTCACCGCGACGGCCTCCGAGGTCTACGCCACGGGCACCCAGTCGATCTACGGCGTGTGGGATTCCAGCCTCACCGCATGGAACTCGACCACGACGGACGAGAAGTACGACACCGCCACCGGCGTGACCCTGCCGCTGACGCCCAGCAACCTCACCGCCCACACCATCTCCAGCGTGACGGGCATCGACGCCGGCAGCTATCGCTCGGTCTCGGTGGAAGCCGTCTGCTGGAAGGGTTCCACCGTCTGCGGAAGCGGCAACACCTCGATGGGCTACAAGATCAACCTGCCGGGCAGCAACGAGCAGATCATCTACAACGGCAAGTTCAACAACGACACGTTCACCGTCAACACGCTGATCCCGCAGGTCACGCAGGCGCTGACGTGTGGCGTGACGCCGGCCAGCGGCTTCACGATGTCCATCGACGTGGCCAACGGCGGCGGCGACAATGCGCCCTACACCGACGGCAGCGGCAACTTCTACAGCGGCTTCTCGCAGAACGGCACGGGCGTCGTCGGAACGTACAACTACAACGGCAACAGCTACGACGGCACCGAGACGAACACGGGTGGCTGGACGTCCAAGCGCCACTATCGCCGCGGCGGCGTCGTCTCCCGCGTGACGTGGACCAAGGTGCGCTGAGCGCAGGATCGAACATGAACATGCCCTTCCATGCCCCTCGAGCCGGCCAGCGCGGCTTCACCCTCATCGAGCTGATGATCGCCGTCGCCATCATCGGCATCCTGCTGCGGCTCGCCTTCCCGGCGTACCAGAACTCGGTGATGAAGTCGCGCCGAGCCGACGCCAAGACGGCCTTGCTGGACCTGGCGCAGCGCGAGGAGCGCTACCTGGCGACGCAGAACCTGTACACCGCCTCCGCGCCGGCGCTGGGCTACGCGAACACGGCCACGGTCACCGTGGCGTCGCCGATGACGATCCAGAACGGTTCGGCGTCGTTCTACACGCTGGCCGTGGTGGCCTCGGCGCCCACCTCGACCACCCCGGCGACGTTCTCGGCCACCGCGACGCCGACCGGCCCGCAGCTGTCCAAGGACACCCAGTGCGGCGCGTTCACGATCACCAGCACGGGCCAGCAGAGCATTTCCGGCACGGGGAACGCCACCGACTGTTGGTGATGCCGCGGGCCTCGCGCCCCGTTTCCTGTCCGCACGGCCCGATCGCCTCTCCCGGCATCGGGCTGTTTGCATTGGGGGGACGGGCGCGGGATGGCATCGGCGCCCTTCGACCTGCCGGCAAGGGAGGCGTCGACTCGGGCGCGCCGGGCCCGGGGAGGTGAGGGACCAGGGGCGCCGGGCCCGCAGCCCGAGGCAGCCGTCCGATCGTGCGATCCGCCCGGCCGCTCAGTGGGGCCGGCGCAGGTGCTCGCACTGCGGGTCATCGCAGCGCTCGCAAGCCCAGCGCGGCCCTGGCGGCCCCGCCAGGCTGCCTTCGAGGCGGCTGAACAGCCCGTCCGAGCGCCGCGAGCGCGCGCGTTCGCGCAGCAGCGGCCGCACGGCATCGACGGCGCACGCCGCCCGTGCCGCGCCCGACCCGCTGACCAGCGACCACGGCGTGCCCCAGTCGGCCAGCCGCGCGCGCACGCGGGCGTCCACGGGCCCCCGCACGTGCGGGCCGTCCCGGTTGATGCCGTCGGCCACCCATGGCAGGTCCAGCGACGTCAGCAGCGTGGCGTCCATGGTGCGCTGGCAGGCCTGCGCGACGGGCTCCAGCGTGCGGTCGTCGAACAGCAGGTCGCTGTAGACGGCCACCATCAGCGGCGTGGTGTCGCACAGCAGCACGTCCAGGCCGGGCTGCGCCGCCGCGTGCTCGATACGGCGCGCGTGCTCCACCGCGAGCGCCATCTGCTCCTCCGCCCGGGGCGTGCGGCCGTGCAGGTTGCACCACTCGCGCAGCCATTCGTCGACAACCTGCGCGCGCAGGCCGAATTCGGCGGCCAAGGCGTCGGCGAGCGCGCGGGCCAGCGCGCTCTTGCCGGTGCTCTCGGCGCCGACGATGGCGACGCGCAGCGGCCGCGCCTCGGTCGACCCGCCGGCGGAGGACGGCTCGTCGGCGGCCTCAGTGGCGGGCATCGACATGCCCCCGCAACCCGCGCCACGAGCGCAGGCCCGCGACGGACAGCAGCGTGAACAGCGCGTACAGGATCACCGTGAGCCACAGCTGCTTGTAGCCGAACAGCGCGATGCTGAACGTGTTGACGGCGATCCACGTCCACCAGCTCTCGATGAACTTGCGGCCCATCAGCCAGGTGCCCAGCACGCTGCCGACGGTGGGCAACGCGTCGAGCCAGGGCACGCTGGAATCGGTGTAGCGGATCAGCAGCCAGGCCACCAGCGGCCAGGCGAGCAGGGTGGCGACGAACGCGATGGCCGCCTTGCGCGGCGTGAGCGCGTGCACGACCAGCGCGGCGCCGTCGTCGCCGCGCCCGCGCAGCCATTGCCACCAGCCCCACAGCGACATCGCGACGAAGAACAGCTGCAGCGAGCCTTCCGCGTACAGCTTGCTGTCGGCGAAGACCAGTGCGTAGGCGAGCGAGGACAGCATCGCCAGCGGCCAGGCGAGCGGGTGCACGCGCATCTCGCAGCCCACCATCCACAGCGAGACGACGAAGGCGACGACCTCGATCCAGGTGACCGGGGCGCCCCAGGCCGTGAAGGCGGGCGCGAGTGCGGGTTGGGCGAGGGCGAGGAGCGACTGCAGCATGGGGTCAGCGGGCACATCCTGGGGGGGGGGACGCAGGGCAGGATACGTGGATCCTGCGACTGCGCGCAGGATGACATTCGCCGGCCGGCGAATGTCACTTGCCGGGGGTGAGCACGACCAGCAGCTCGTCGGGCTTGGTCATGCCCAGTTCGGAGCGCGCCTTCTCCTCGACCATCTCGAGGCCTTCCTTGAGGTCGGAGACCTCGGCCTGGAGCTGGTCGTTGCGCCGCCTGGCGGCGTCGTTGGCGGCCTTGAGCTGCGCGAGCTCGCCGCTCATCTCGTGCACGTGCGCGACGCCCGCCTTGCCGAACCACAGCTCCGCCTGCACCCAGGCGATGAGCACCATCAACGCGATCGTGACGAGGCGCATGGCTTGGTTTCGGAGCAGGGCGGACGCATGGCGCGGAGTCTACCCCGCGCCCCTGGGCATCAGCGCAGGTTGTAGAACGCGGCGCGGCCCGGGTAGGTGGCGATGTCGCCCAGGTCTTCCTCGATGCGCAGCAGCTGGTTGTACTTGGCGATGCGATCGGAACGGCTCATCGAGCCGGTCTTGATCTGGCCGGCGTTGGTGCCGACGGCGATGTCCGCGATGGTGGAGTCTTCCGTCTCGCCCGAACGGTGGCTGATGACGGCGGTGTAGCCGGCGCGCTTGGCCATCTCGATGGCCTCGAACGTCTCCGTCAGGGTGCCGATCTGGTTGACCTTGATCAGGATCGAGTTGGCGATGCCCTTGTCGATGCCTTCCTTCAGGATCTTGGGGTTGGTGACGTACAGGTCGTCGCCCACCAGCTGCACCTTCTTGCCCAGCACGTCGGTCAGGTGCTTCCAGCCGGCCCAGTCGCCTTCGTGCATGGCGTCCTCGATCGAGATGATCGGGTACTTGTCGACCCAGGTGGCCAGCATCGACGTCCATTCCTCGGCGGACAGCTTCAGGCCTTCGCAGTCGAGGTGGTACTTGCCGTCCTTGTAGAACTCGCTGGCCGCGCAGTCGAGGCCGATGGCGACCTGCTCGCCGGCGGTGTAGCCGGCCTTCTCGATGGCCTGCAGCAGCAACTGGATGGCTTCCTCGTGGCTCGCGACGCTGGGCGCGAAGCCGCCTTCGTCGCCGACGGCCGTGGAGATGCCGCGCTCGCCCAGGATCTTCTTGAGCGCGTGGAACACCTCCGCACCGTAGCGCACCGCTTCGCGGAACGAGGGGGCGCCCACCGGCAGGATCATGAATTCCTGGATGTCGAGGTTGTTGTTGGCATGCTCGCCGCCGTTGATCACGTTGATCATCGGCACGGGCATCTGCATCTTGCCCATGCCGCCGAAGTAGCGGTACAGCGGCAGGCCGGACTCTTCCGCGGCGGCGCGCGCCACGGCCATCGAGACGGCCAGCGTCGCGTTGGCGCCCAGGCGGCCCTTGTTGTCGGTGCCGTCGAGGTCGATCAGCGTCTTGTCCAGGAAAGCCTGCTCGGAGGCGTCCAGGCCCAGCACGGCTTCCGAGATCTCGGTGTTGATGTGCTCGACGGCCTTGAGCACGCCCTTGCCGAGGTAGCGCGCCTTGTCGCCGTCGCGCAGCTCGATCGCTTCGCGCGAACCGGTGGAGGCGCCCGACGGCACGGCCGCGCGGCCCATCACGCCGCTTTCCAGCAGCACGTCGCATTCGACGGTGGGATTGCCGCGGCTGTCGAGGATCTCGCGGCCGACGATGTCAACGATGGCACTCATGTTGTCTGCTCCAGTTTTGAGAATTCTTGGCCCGGACGACGCCGCCGGGCGCGTGGCCGGCGCGAGGGCCAGCTCGGGATAGCGTTCGAGGCTACGGGCTGCACTCTGCCACAGCCGCGGGCCGGCGGAGTTACAGCGCAGCGTCAATCGGCGGCCTTTCGGCCCCGATGTCAGGCTGCGGCCTTGTGGGTGGCGTCCGCGGCGGCGTGGTGCGCCAGGGCGGCCTTGATGAAGCTGATGAACAGCGGGTGGCCGTCCCACGGCGTGGACTTGAATTCCGGGTGGAACTGCACGCCGATGAACCACGGGTGCACGTCCTGCGGCAGCTCCACCATCTCGGTCAGCCTCTCGCGCTGCGTGAGCGCCGAGATGATCAGGCCGGCTTCGCGCAGGCGCTCGAGGTAGTGCTCGTTGGCCTCGTAGCGGTGGCGGTGGCGCTCGGTCACGACCTTGCCGTAGATCTGGCTGGCCAGCGTGCCGGGCTCGACGTCCGAGCTCTGCGCGCCCAGGCGCATGGTGCCGCCGAGGTCGGAGTTCGCGTCGCGCTTCTGGATCGAGCCGTCGGCGTCCTGCCACTCGTCGATCAGCGCGATCACCGGGTGCGGCGTGTGCGGGTCGAACTCGGTGGAGTTGGCGTTGGCCAGGCCCGCCTTGTGGCGCGCGTATTCGATGGTGGCGACCTGCATGCCCAGGCAGATGCCCAGGTAGGGGATGGCGTGCTCGCGGGCGTACTGCGCCGCCAGGATCTTGCCTTCGACGCCGCGCTTGCCGAAGCCGCCCGGCACGAGGATGGCGTCGAACTTGGCCATCTGGCCGACGTTCTCGGGCGTCAACGTCTCGGAGTCGACGTACTCGATGTTGACGCGCGCATGGTTGTGGATGCCGGCGTGGCGCAGCGCCTCGTTGAGCGACTTGTAGGAGTCCGACAGGTCGGTGTACTTGCCGGCCATCGCGATCGTGATCTCGCGCTGCGGGTTGTTGACCTCGTGCACCAGCAGGTCCCAGCGCTTCAGGTCGGCCGGGCGCGTCAGCAATTGCAGCTTCATGCAGATCTGCTCGTCCAGGCCCTGCTCGTGCAGCATGCGCGGCACGCTGTAGATGGACTTCGCGTCCCACACCGAGATCACGCCGTGCATGGGCACGTTGGTGAACAGCGAGATCTTCTCGCGCTCGTCGATCGGGATCTCGCGGTCGGCGCGGCACAGCAGCACGTCGGGCTGGATGCCGATCTCGCGCATCTTCTGCACGGTGTGCTGCGTGGGCTTGGTCTTCAGCTCGCCTGCGGCCGCGATGAAGGGCACGTAGGTCAGGTGCACGAACGCCGAGTTCGTCGGGCCCAGCTTGAGCGCCATCTGGCGCGCGGCCTCGAGGAAGGGCAGGGATTCGATGTCGCCCACGGTGCCGCCGACTTCGCAGATGGCGACGTCGACCTTGTCCATCGTGGCGCCGCGGCGCACGAATTCCTGGATCTCGTTGGTGACGTGCGGGATCACCTGCACCGTCTTGCCGAGGTAGTCGCCGCGGCGCTCCTTCTCGAGCACCGACTTGTAGATCTGGCCGGACGTGAAGTTGTTGCCGCGTTTCATGCGCGTGGTGATGAAGCGCTCGTAGTGGCCGAGGTCGAGGTCGGTCTCCGCGCCGTCGTCGGTGACGAACACCTCGCCGTGCTGGAAGGGAGACATCGTGCCCGGATCGACGTTGAGGTACGGATCCAGCTTGATGAGGGTGACCTTGAGGCCGCGCGATTCGAGGATCGCCGCCAGGGAGGCCGCCGCGATGCCCTTGCCGAGCGAGGACACCACGCCGCCGGTGACGAAGACGAACTTGGTCATGTCGTTGGGCACCTGCCTTCGGTAGCCGCGGCGCTCCGGTGGACGGGGCGCGGCTCTCGGCATGAATGCCTTGGTGGTAAAGCGCGATTATACGGGTCATGACCACTCCCGACCGCGGGGTACCGCGGCCACCCCCCGAGGGGGGCGCGGCCTTGCTCCGGAGCGGCCGAGCGCGGCGGCCGCGCGCTTGCGCCCTTCGCTTGAGG
>JBJMWE010000330.1:0-8346 GCA_045810285.1 Vitreoscilla sp.
ACGCCCAGGCGCGTCTCCAGGCCGTCGAGCCGCCGGCTGATGACCGCCGGCGCCACGCCTTCGGCCTGCGCCGCCGCGGTCAGGCTGCCGCGCTGGGCGACGGCGACGAAGGTTTCCATCTGCTTGAGCTTGTCCATCCGGCGGCGTTCAGTTTTACTAAAAAGTCATCAATCAATCGCAAATTATGGTGTGAATCGTCATTGGGGGATCGAATAGATTCCCCGGATGGACGCCCAAGCCCTTGCAGTCTCCCGAACGACCCCGCCCAGGGCGGTGCTGTTCGACGTCTATGGGACGCTGCTGGACGTCTACAGCGTCGGCCTGCGCGCGGAGCAGATGTTCCCGGGCGCGGGCGAGCGTCTCGCGCGCGACTGGCGCGACAGGCAGATCGAGTATTCGCGCCTGGTGTCGATGAGCGGCCAGTACCGCCCGTTCTGGCAGCTGACGCGCGACGCGCTGGAAGTGACGGCGGCATCGCTGCGCCTGCCGCTGGAAGGCGCGGGCGCGGACAGCCTGATGAACGAGTACCGGCACCTGTCGGCGTTCCCTGAGAACCGCGCCGTGCTGCTGGCGCTGGCCGATCGCGGCATCCCGACCGGCGTGCTGTCCAACGGCGACCCCGACATGCTGGACGTCACCCTGCGCAGCGCCGGCCTGATCGAATTGCTCGATCCTGTCCTCAGCGTGCACGCCACGCACCGCTACAAGACCGATCCTGCGGCCTATGCGCTGGGCCCCACCGCGCTGGGCCTGCCTGCCTCGGAGATCCTGTTCGTGTCGTCCAACTGCTGGGACGCCATCGGCGCGACCTGGTTCGGCTACACGACGCTGTGGATCAACCGCGCCGACGCGCCGATGGAGCGGCTCGGCACCCAACCCACCCGCGTCGGGCACTCGTTGCGCGACGTCCTCGAATTTATTTGAGCGCGCGCCGCCCGGGTTACCCACCCGTCGACGACCCCGGCCGCACGACGGCCGCCGCGCCCGATTCCGCATTCCATCCAACCTTCAGGAGTTCATCCATGAGCCTCAAGCTGCCGCAAGGCATGATCATTTCCGGCGCGATCCAGCCCGGCTTCGAAGCCGTCCTCACGCTGCAGGCCCTGGCCTTCGTCGCCGACCTGCATCGCACCTTCGAGGGCCGTCGCCAGGAACTGCTGGCCGCGCGCGTCGCGCGCACCGCACGGCTGGATGCCGGCGAGCGCCCCGACTTCCTGGCCTCGACGCGCCACATCCGCGAGGGCGACTGGAAGGTCGCGCCGCTGCCCCAGGCGCTGGCATGCCGCCGCGTCGAGATCACCGGGCCGGTCGACGCCAAGATGGTCATCAACGCCTTCAACTCGGGCGCCGACAGCTACATGACCGACTTCGAGGACAGCAATGCCCCGAAGTGGGAGAACCAGATCCAGGGCCAGATCAACCTGGCCGCCGCGATCCGCCGCACGCTGACGCTGGAGGCCAACGGCAAGAGCTACAAGCTCAACGACCGCATCGCCACGCTGCAGGTGCGTCCGCGCGGCTGGCACCTCGATGAGAAGCACGTCCTGGTCGACGGCCAGCGCGTGTCCGGCGGCCTCTTCGACTTCGCCCTGTTCTTCTTCCACAACGCGCGCGAGCAGCTCGCCCGCGGCGCCGGCCCGTACTTCTACCTGCCCAAGATGGAAAGCCATCTCGAGGCGCGGCTGTGGAACGTCGTTTTCGTTGTGACGCAGGACGAGCTCGGCCTGCCACAGGGAACGATCAAGGCGACGGTGCTGATCGAGACCATCCTCGCCGCCTTCGAGATGGACGAGATCCTGTACGAGCTGCGCGAGCACAGCGCCGGCCTGAACGCCGGCCGCTGGGACTACATCTTCAGCTGCATCAAGAAGTTCAAGGTCGACACCGACTTCTGCCTGGCCGAGCGCTCCAAGGTGACGATGACCTCGCCGTTCATGCGCGCCTACGCGCTGCTGCTTCTCAAGACCTGCCACAAGCGCGGCGCGCCGGCGATCGGCGGCATGAGCGCGCTGATCCCGATCAAGAACGATCCGGAGAAGAACGCCATCGCGATGCAGGGCATCATCAACGACAAGAAGCGTGACGCCGGCGACGGCTACGACGGCGGCTGGGTGGCGCACCCGGGCCTGGTCGAGCCCGCGATGAAGGAGTTCCTCGCGGTGCTGGGCGACCGGCCCAACCAGTGGGAGAAGCAGCGCGACGACGTGAACGTCGCCGCCGCGCAGCTGCTGGATTTCCAGCCCGAGACGCCCATCACCGAGGCCGGCCTGCGCAACAACATCAACGTCGGCATCCACTACCTCGGCGCCTGGCTGGCCGGCAACGGCTGCGTGCCGATCCACAACCTGATGGAAGACGCGGCCACCGCCGAGATCAGCCGCTCGCAGGTCTGGCAGTGGATCCGCAGCCCCAAGGGCGTGCTCGACGACGGCCGCAAGGTGACCGCCGCGATGGTGCGCCCGCTGGTGGGCGAGGAGCTGGCGCGCATCAAGGCGACCGGCGCCGTCGGCGAGTTCGACCGCGCCGCGCAGATCTTCGAGAAGATGAGCACCGACGAGGCCTTCGCCGAGTTCCTCACGCTGCCGCTGTACGAAGAAGCCTCGTTCTGAGCCTGCGCCCGGCGCCGGAACGAGGAAGCCGCCCGCGGGCGGCTTTTTCGTGTCGTCAGTCGTAGAGCGACCAGTGGATGGCGAGGCTCCTGCCCGTGCTGCGCAGCGCATGGCGGGCGGCGATCTCGCGGCGCACGCTGTCGTCGACGTCGTACAGGTCGGCCAGCCGGTCGATGTACCAGACGCGCCCGTGGGTGGCGAGGCGCGCGCGCAGCGTGGCGATGTCCTCCGGCGCGATGCGCGGCGCGCCGAGGTTGGCGACGTACACGCGCTGCAGGCCTTGCGCCGGGAACGGGGCGGGCAGGCACAGCAGGTCCGGGAAGGCCGGATCGCGTGCGTAGTAGGCGAGCGGCACGCTCAGTTCATTGGGCACGACCACCACGAGGTCGCCGGGGCGGGCCTGGCGCTCGATCGCCTGCACGATGCCGCGCCAGTCCTCGCGCTGCCAGGCGAAGAGCCAGTACGTCGCCTTCAGGCTGAGGCCGACGGTGATCGCGATGGCCACCACGCGCCACGCAGCCGAGGCCCGCGCGGGCAGCGCGGCCACCGCGCCGATGGCCGCGACCAGCATGGCAAGCGGCGTCATCCATTCGAAGAGCCGGTCGATGAAGATCGGCTTGACCAGGAAGCTGAACGCGAGCACCGCCGACAGCGGCAGCAGCAGGACGACGGCGACGAACAGCGCTTGCGGCCGGCACCGGCGCCAGGCCGTGGCGAGCCCGGCCAGCATCAGCACCCCGAAGCACGCGAGCGTCGAATCGCTGCCGCCGGTGACCAGGTACCACGCGGCCACCAGGTCCTTGGGCTCCGCGCGCACCCAGAACGCCGTGGCGGCGACGTGCGAGGCCTGCAGCGCCAGCAGCGGCAGGAAGGGCGAGAAGACGGCGACGGCACCCAGCCCCGCGGCGCCCAGCACCAGGGCCTGGCGACCGTGCTGGCCACGGGTGTGCACGAGCAGCGTCCAGGCCAGCCCTGCCCAGATCCCCAGGGCGACGACGGCGCCGGTGTCGTGCATCCACAGCGTGGCGCCGGTCGAGACGGCGAGCGCGGCGGCCGGCGCCATGACGTCACGCGCACCGGTGCGGCCCGCTAGTGTGCTGTCCCGAAACTTCGCACGCGCGATACGGCTGTAAACGAGCCGAAGCGTCGTTGCAAAGCCTCGCCGTACCGCCCGGTACGACTCGCCTTTGCGCCTGGCTCCGACTCGTTTCCAGCGCGTCTCGACTGCGCGCGAACTTCCGGGACAGCACACTAGCAGCCGCTCCAGCAGCGACCAGGCCGCGAGGATCGCGAGCGTGGCGGCGAGCGTCTCCAGCGCGTACGGGCGGGCCTGCTGCGCGTACGCGACGCTGCCGGTGTTGACCGCGAGGAACAGCGCGGCCACGAGGGCGGCGACGTCGCGGCCCGGCAGGGAGCGCAGCACGCGGCCGGCGCACGCCACCGCGGCGATGGTGAGCACGCCCGCCAGCACCGACAGCGACCGCAGGGCCGCCTCCGATGCGCCGAACAGCGCGCGCCAGAGCACCAGCATCGAGTAGTACATCGGCGGATGCGTCTCGTAGCGCGGCACGTCCGTCCAGAGCTGGTGCAGCGTCAGCGCCGAGAACCATGCGCTGTACGTCTCGTCCAGCCACAGCGAGCGGCTGGCCAGCGTCGGCAGGCGCAGCAGCAGGCCCAGCGCGCAGATCGCCGCCAGGGCCAGCCCGAACGTGTTCGCGCTCAGGCGACCGGCGTCAGTGCGGGCGGTTGCGGGATCGGCGGTAGGTTCGGGACGTCGGGGTGTCACGGCGGCGTAGTGGTTTCAGGCGGGCATCGCGCGAGGAGCCCGCCTGGATGGTAGCGGTGCGCAACGCCCGTCGGGGCTCTGCCGGGCACCCGGGCGGCACCGTTGACGGCGCCGGTCACAGCCGCCGCCGCTGCCACCGCCACCGCCATCGCCATCAAAGTGTCATCCTGCGCGGAGTCGCAGGATCCACGCCGGCGAACCGCGTCGCATCAAGGGGATGTGGATCCTGCGACTTCGCGCAGGATGACACGCGTGCGCGCAGCATGACACGCGTGCGCGCAGGCTGACACTCATGCGCGCAGGATGACACTCATGAACGCAGGCGGCGACGGACTGCATGGCGTCAGCGCGCCGCCTGGCGCCCCGCCTCGACGACAAGGGCCGCGGAAAGCGCCCGTCAACTGGCCCAGACGATGCTGCGACCGCCCGATGTCCACTTGTCGAAGTGCGACACGTAGCGCGTCTCCAGCACGTTGCGCTTGACCTTGAAGGTGGGCGTGATCAGGCCGTTCTCCACCGTCCATGGTTCCGTCATGAGGATCAGCATCTCCAGCTGCTCGTGCGGGTCGAGCCCGTGGTTGACGGTCAGCAGGTGGTTGGCCATCGTGTCCTCCAGCGCGGCGCGGCCGGCCGGATCGCGCGCCTTGGCGGCGGCGTCCTCGTTGAGCATCAGCATGGCGAACGGTTGCGGGTAGTTGGCCCCGACCACGCAGCAGGCCTCGATGGCGGGGCTGGTCACCAGCTTGTCCTCGATCGGTGCCGGGGCGACGTACTTGCCCTTGCTCGTCTTGAACAGGTCCTTCACGCGGCCGGTGATGCGCATCCAGCCGTCCGGCTCCAGCGTGCCCTTGTCGCCGGTGTGCAGCCAGCCGTCGGCCGTGAACGCCGCGGCGCTCAGCTCGGGCTCCTTGTAGTAGCCCAGCATCAGGCAACCCGCGCGCACCTGGATCTCGCCGGTGGCCGGGTCGAGGCGCGATTCCACGCCGTCATACGGCAGGCCCACGGTGCCGGGCCGGCGCGAGTCGGCCAGCGTGGCGTGCGAGACGCCGCAGTTCTCGGTCATGCCGTAGACCTCGATGATGTCGAGGCCCAGCGTGGAATACCAGCGCAGCAGGTCGGGCGGCATCGGCGCGGCCCCGCCCGCGGCGTAGCGGCAGGCGTCCAGGCCCAGCGCCTTGAGGATCTTGCGGCGCAGGAGCCGGCCGGCGAACGGGATCTTGAGCAGGCGCTCGAGCCGCTGGGGCGGCATCTTCGCGTGGATGCCCTGCTGGAACTTGACCCACAGGCGCGGCACCGAGAAGAAGGTGGTGGGCCGTGCGCGCTGCAGGTCGCGGGCGAAGGTCTGCAGGCTCTCGGCGAAGAACAGGTGCAGGCCGGTGGCCAGCAGCCCGTGCTCCACGAGCGCGCGCTCGGCCACGTGCGCGAGCGGCAGGTAGCTGAGCATGCGCGCGTCGGAGCCCAGGCGGATGCGCTTGAGGCCGGCGTCGATCGCCCAGGCGAAGTTGTCGAAGCTGTGCATCACGCCCTTGGGCATGCCGGTGGTGCCGGACGTGTACATGATGGTGGCGAGGTCGCCGCCCTCGCGCACCGGGTGCCCGGGCAGGGGCGCGGTGCGGGCGATGATCTCGTCCCAGCGCAGGTCCACGCGCGCCTGCACGTCCCCGGGCGACAGCGCGTAGCTGACGCAGGGCAGGCCGGCGGGCACGCCGGGGCGCATCGTCTCCCAGTCGTCGAGCTTGCCCAGGAACAGCAGCCGGGCCTCGCAGTGCTGCAGGATCTGGGTGATCGTGCCGGCGGCCAGCGTCGGGTAGAGCGGCACGGAGACGTAGCCGGCCATCCAGATCGCGAAGTCGCTCATGAGCCACCAGGCGCAGTTCTTCGACAGGATCGCGATGCGCGCGCCCGGCTCGAAGCCCTGCTGCTGCAGGAAGGCGGCCATGCGGCGCGACTCGTCCACCATGTCCTTCCAGGTGAACTCCTTGAGCAATCCGCCGCCCATGGGCTGGGTGAACACGGTGCGGTCGGGCGTCGTGCGTTCCCAGTGATAGAGGCGCTGCAGGGCGAGGGAGGACGAGGGCGGTGGCGTCATGGCGGTGGGCGTCGGCGAGGTCTCGATCCAGACTAGTGGGGACTCGCTCCCGGCGCCATGGTGAAAGCCCGCGCCGCGCGGCTGCGGAGGACGCGCGGCCAGCGCATTGGCCTGCCGGGTCAGTGCGGGGGCTGCCGCGAGCGGGCACGACGCCTGCCTGGGCCCCCGTCGGCCGACGTTCGCGGCGGCTGCCGACCCCGCTGCGACCTGATAGCGTTGCGGGCGCGTCTCTCCCTTTCCGCTTCCGTCCCCACGATGAACCTGTCCGAATCCCTGGCCCTTGCACGACTGCGACTCGCCGCCTGGGCCTGGGTGCGCGGCACCGCGGGCCGCCACCGGCCGTCCGGGCCGCTGCACTTCTCGCCCGGCGCGGCGCGCCGGCTGCTGCTGGTATCGCGCCCGGACGCCATCTGCCAGAGCCAGATCTACCCGTTCCACTTCTACCGCGACGTCCTGCACGATCGCTGGGGCTATGAGGTGCGCGAGATCGGCCTGGCGACGCTGCTGGCCCAGCCCGAGCTGGCGCCGCGCGGCGCCGACGTCGTCTGCTTCCAGGCCTGGATCGACCAGGCGCCCGAGCAGCAGCGCGCCATCGTCGCCCTGCTGCGCGAGCAGCACCCGAAGGCACGTGTCGTGCTGTTCGACCCGTGCGCACCGACCGACCTGCGTTTCGCCGCCGCGGTGGGCGACGCCGTCGACCTGTACGTGAAGAAGCACGTGCTGCGCGACCTCGACGCCTACGACCGCCCCACGCGCGGCGACACCAACCTGACGCAGTGGTACGGCGATCACTTCGGCGAGTCCCTGCCCGAGACGCATTTCCCGCTGCCACCGGGCTTCCGGGCCAAGCTCGTCGTCGGCCCCAGCTTCGTGACCGCGCCGTACATGCTGCCCGGCTTCTTCGCCGTGTCGCAGGCCCCGGTCGGCGGCGCGCGCCGCTACGACCTGCACGCCCGCCTGGGCGGCATGGGCTCCAGGGGCTGGTACGAGAAGATGCGCACCCAGGCCTTCGAGCGCGTGGGCGGCCTGCGCGGCGTGTCGGTCACCCCGCAGACCTTCGTCGGCAAGCGCGCCTACATGCGCGAGCTCGCGCAATGCCGCATGTGCTTCAGCCCGTTCGGCTACGGCGAGGTCTGCTGGCGCGACTACGAGGCCGTCTTCTCCGGCGCGCTGCTGGTCAAGCCGGACATGTCGCACATGGTCACCGAGCCCGACGTGTTCGTGCCGGGCGAGACCTACGTGCCGATCCGCTGGGATTTCGCCGATCTCGACGACGTGGTGGCCCGATGGCTCGCCGACGAGCCGGGCCGCCTGCGCGTGGCGCGCAACGCGTGGGACGCGATGCATCGCTGGGCGCGCAGCAACGCCTTCGTCGACCAGATGGAGCGCGTGCTCGACCCGCGCGGCTAGTGTGCTGTCCCGGAAGTTCGCGCGCAGGCGAGACGCGCTGCAAACGAGTCGGTGCCAGGCGCAAAGGCGAGTCGTACCGGGCGGTACGGCGAGGCTTTGCAACGACGCTTCGGCTCGTTTGCAGCCGTATCGCGCGTGCGAACTTTCGGGACCTAGACATCATGGTCGCCGCCCCAGGGTAAGGCGGCCGGTCTCCAACATCGTAGGTTGCGCGCCGAGGCGCGTAGAGCTACATGCTGTGGCTTGCACCGTCAGCAACAAGGAGACCGACCATGGAAGAGCGTACCAAGGTTCATGTGGGTCTGGACGTCCACAAGAGCAGCATTACGGTGGCCGCGGCCGAACCGGGCCGGGACAAGGCACGGCTGATCGGCAAGGTCGTGCACGACGTGCCCAAGTTGCTCAAGGTGCTGGCCAAGCTGGGCGGCGTCGAAGAGCTGCACATCGTCTAC
>JBJMWE010000331.1:0-4242 GCA_045810285.1 Vitreoscilla sp.
ACGACGTCACAGCTGTTCCAGGCGTTGGTGAAGTCTTCGGCGATACGGCGGCGGACCTTGAGCGCCTTGACGTAATAGGCGTCGTAGAAACCGGCCGACAGCACGTAGGTGCCGATCATGATGCGGCGCTTGACCTCGTCGCCGAAGCCTTCGGCGCGCGTCTTCTTGTACATGTCCATCAGGTCGGCGTACTGCCTGGCACGGTGCCCGAACTTCACGCCATCGAAGCGCGACAGGTTGGACGAGGCCTCGGCCGGCGCGATCACGTAGTACACCGGGATCGACAGCTCGGTGCGCGGCAAGGTGATGTCGACCAGCTTCGCACCCAGCCTTGTGTACTGCTGCAGCGCGGCGTCGATGGCGGCGCGCACGTCCGGGGCCAGGCCGGCGCCAAAGAACTCCTTCGGCACGCCGATGCGCAGGCCCTCGATGGAGTCGCCCAGCGTGCGGCCGAAGTCCTCGGCCGGCGTGTCGAGCGACGTCGAGTCGCGGTCCGGGTCCGGACCGCACATGGCGGACAGCAGCAGCGCGCAGTCTTCCGCGCTGCGCGCCATCGGCCCGGCCTGGTCGAGGCTGGACGCGAAGGCGATCATTCCGTAGCGGGACGCGCGGCCGTAGGTGGGCTTGATGCCGGTGATGCCGCAGAACGAGGCCGGCTGGCGGATGGAGCCGCCGGTGTCGGTGCCGGTGGCCGCGGGCACCAGGCGCGCGGCCACCGCCGCGGCGGTGCCGCCCGATGAGCCGCCCGGCACGCGCGTGGCGTCCCACGGGTTCGTGACCACGTCGTACGCGGAGTTCTCGTTGGCCGAGCCCATCGCGAACTCGTCGCAGTTGAGCTTGCCCAGCGACACCGTGCCCGCCGCCTTCAGCCGCGCGACGACCGTGGCGTCGAACGGGCTGCGGTAGCCCTGCAGGATCTTCGAGCCGGCCGTGGTGGGCGACTCGGTCGTGACGAAGATGTCCTTGTGCGCGATGGGCACGCCCAGCAGCGCGCCCTCGGCACCGGACGCGCGCTTCGCGTCGGCGGCCTTGGCGGACGCGAGCGCGGCGTCCTCGTCGACCACCAGGAAGGCGCCGTGCGTGTCGGCCCTGGCGCGCGCCAGCAAGGCCTGGGTGACCTCGACGCTCGAGACGGACTTCGCGGCCAGCGCGCGGCCGAGCCCGGCGACGCCGAGGGTATGCAGTTCGGCGCTCATTCGATTACTTTCGGCACGAGGAACAGGCCGGCCTCGGCCGCGGGGGCATTGGCCATGTTGGCCGCGCGATTGTCGGTTTCGGTGACCACGTCGGGCCGCAGTCGCAGTTCGACGTCGCCGATGGCCGACAGGGGCGTGTGCAGCGGCTCGAGCCCGGAGGTGTCGACCGCGCTCATCTGCTCGACGATCTTGAAGAACTCGTTCAACTGGGTCTGCATCGCAGACCCCTCGGCGGGCGACAGCTCGAGCCGCGCGAGATGCGCGATGCGGCTGACGTCTTCGGGAGTCAAGGGCATGGGGAAATCCGGCTGGAGTCGGTGGCCGCGATACCCGTCCGGGTGGAACCGGCGGCGGCCGACCTGAAAAAGTTACGACCTGAGTACAGGCTCATCAGGTGCGCTTGCGGTATTATCCTCGGTTAATTCGAGGCATCGTGCACGAGCTGATTCATGACCTGAATCCAGCGTTGCAGGGCTCCCGAAGCCACCCAATTCATGCGCCTTGCGGCGCCGACAGCGAGACGCACCTCCAGGTCCGGCAACCCCCGGCCCGGGCCCCTCGGCCCCGCCACCGGTTCCGGAGTCATACCCATCCAGATGGCCTGATCCCGCCGCGCGATCCCCTCCGCAAGCCGCCGACCAAACGCCACCCCCGCCCGCCAATGTTTTCCTCGCTGCGCCGTTATTTCTCCACCGATCTCGCGATCGACCTCGGAACCGCCAACACGCTGATCTACGTGCGCGGCAAGGGCATCGTCCTCGACGAGCCGTCGGTCGTGTCGATCCGCCACGAGGGCGGCCCGCACGGCAAGAAGATCATCCAGGCCGTGGGCAAGGAAGCCAAGGCGATGCTGGGCAAGGTGCCCGGCAACATCGAGGCCATCCGCCCGATGAAGGACGGCGTCATCGCCGACTTCGTGGTCACCGAGCAGATGATCAAGCAGTTCATCAAGATGGTGCACCCGCGCAGCCTGCTCACGCCGAGCCCGCGCATCATCATCTGCGTGCCCTGCGGTTCCACCCAGGTCGAGCGCCGTGCCATCAAGGACGCCGCCGAAGCCGCCGGCGCCAGCGCCGTCTACCTGATCGAGGAGCCGATGGCCGCCGCGATCGGCGCGGGCCTGCCGGTGTCGGAAGCCTCCGGCTCGATGGTGGTCGACATCGGCGGCGGCACCACCGAAGTGGGCGTCATCTCGCTGGGCGGCGTCGTCTACAAGGGCAGCGTGCGCGTGGGCGGCGACAAGTTCGACGAAGCCATCATCAACTACATCCGCCGCAACTACGGCATGCTCATCGGCGAGCAGACGGCCGAGAACATCAAGATGGGCATCGGCTCGGCCTTCCCGGGCTCCGAGGTGCGCGAGATGGAGGTCAAGGGCCGCAACCTGTCCGAAGGCGTGCCGCGCAGCTTCACCATCTCGTCCAACGAGGTGCTGGAAGCGCTGACCGACCCGCTCAACCAGATCGTCTCGGCCGTGAAGAACGCGCTGGAGCAGACGCCGCCGGAACTGGGCGCCGACATCGCCGAGCGCGGCATGATGCTCACCGGCGGCGGCGCGCTGCTGCGCGACCTCGATCGCCTGCTGGCCGAGGAGACGGGCCTGCCGGTGCTGGTGGCCGAGGACCCGCTGACCTGCGTCGTGCGCGGCTGCGGCATGGCGCTGGAGCGCATGGAGCGCCTGGGCGCCATCTTCACTTCGGATTGACCCCCACGCTCGCTCGCGCTCGCTGCCCCCCGAGGGGGCCGGCCGCGAGCGGCCCGGCGAAGCCGGTTCCGCCGCTCCCTTGGACTTCTTGCCTGCGGGTGAGCGCCGGCGGCGGCGAGGGCGGAGTGGCAAGCGAGCGGGTTTCCTGGGATTCGACGAACGCGGGTTCCTTCGTGCCAGCAACGGAACCTTGGCTTGCGATAATCCCTCTCATCGCATCAATCATCTCGTCCTCCGCCGCGCTTCGCGCGGTGCGCTGAGTACCCCATGCCGCTCGGTACCCTGGACCGCCGTCCACCGCCGTTGTTCCACCAGGGCCCGTCCGCGCTGACGCGGCTGATGGTGTTCTCCGCGGTGGCGCTGTTCCTGATGGCGGCCGATACCCGCTTCGCGGTCACGCGGCCCCTGCGCTCGGCGCTCGCCATCCTGCTGCTGCCGCTGGAGCGGGCGCTCGAGATGCCCGTGCAGGCGCTGCATTCCAGCGGCGAGTACTTCTCGGGGCTGCACCAGGCCCAGGCCGACCTGTCGAAGGCGCAGGCGCTGCTCAACATGCAGTCGGCCAAGGCGGCCCGCGTGGACACCCTCAT
This sequence comes from Vitreoscilla sp., assembly GCA_045810285.1. Taxonomy (GTDB): domain Bacteria; phylum Pseudomonadota; class Gammaproteobacteria; order Burkholderiales; family Burkholderiaceae_C; genus Scleromatobacter. The sequence continues at coordinate 3,489 of JBJMWE010000331.1, forward strand.
CGCCGAGAACGACCGCCTGCGCGCGCTGGTCGACCTCAAGCCCGCGCTGACGGTCAAGTCGCAGGCCGCCGACGTGCTCTACGAGGCGAGCGATCCGTTCTCGCGCAAGATCTTCATCGACCGCGGCGCATCGCAGGGCGTGCTGCCGGGCTCGCCGGTCATCGACGAGGCCGGCGTGCTGGGCCAGGTCACCCGCGTGTACCCGCTGTCGTCCGAGGTGACGCTCCTGATCGACAAGGAAGCCGCCATCCCGGTGCTCAACACGCGCAGCCACCAGCGCAGCGCGGCCTTCGGCGCCGACGGCTCGGCGATGGAGCTGCGCTTCATGGCCGGCAACGCCGACGTCAAGGTGGGCGACGTGCTGCAGACCAGCGGCGTCGACGGCATCTACCCGCCGGGGCTGGATGTCGCGCGCGTCGTGAAGGTCGATCCGCGCGCCGATTCGTCGTTCGCCCGCATCGCGCTGGCGCCCACGGCGTCGGCCGACGGCGTGCGCCACGTGCTGGTGCTCGAACCCATGGCCATGCAGCTGCCCGCGCGCCCGGCGCCCGAACCCGAGCCCACGGGCAAGGACAAGGGCAAGGCGGCCAAGGGAGCCAAGAAATGATCATGCCGCGTGGCTCCGATCAGCTGCTGCTGCCGGTCAATCCGCTGTTCCTGTGGTTCTCGCTCTTCGCGGCGCTCGTCTTCAACATGCTGCCCTTCGGGCGCGTGGCCGCGATGCCGGACGTGCTCGCCCTCACGCTCGTGTTCT
>JBJMWE010000332.1:0-11432 GCA_045810285.1 Vitreoscilla sp.
AGGCGCAGGTGCAGGGCGTGTTGGGCACCTGGAAGGACCTGACCGACAACGTGAACTTCATGGCCGGCAACCTCACGTCCCAGGTGCGCGGCATCGCCCGCGTGGTGACGGCCGTGGCCGACGGCGACCTGAACCGCAAGCTGACCGTGGAGGCCAAGGGCGAGATCGCCGCGCTGGCCGACACCATCAACGGCATGACCGAGACGCTGGCGACCTTCGCCGACCAGGTGACCACCGTGGCGCGCGAGGTGGGCGTCGAGGGCAAGCTGGGTGGCCAGGCCAAGGTGCCGGGCGCCTCGGGTACGTGGAAGGCGCTGACCGAGAACGTCAACGAGCTCGCCGCCAACCTCACCACGCAGGTGCGGGCCATCGCCGAGGTGGCCACCGCGGTGACGCAGGGCGACCTGACGCGCTCGATCACCGTCGAGACCCAGGGCGAGGTCGCGTCGCTGAAGGACACCATCAACGAGATGATCCGCAACCTCAAGGACACGACGCAGAAGAACACCGAGCAGGACTGGCTCAAGACCAACCTGGCCAAGTTCAGCCGGATGCTCCAGGGCCAGAAGGATCTCGTGACCGTGGGCCACCTGATCCTGTCCGAGCTGGCACCCGTGGTGGGCGCGCAGCAGGCCGAGTTCTACGTGCTCAACGCGATGGGCGAGAACCCGCTGCTGCGCCTGTTCGCCAGCTACGCCTCGGGCGGCCAGGCCACGCACGGCAAGGAAGTGCAGCTGGGCGAGGGCCTGGTGGGGCAGTGCGCGGTCGACAAGCGCAAGCTGCTGCTGACCAACGTGCCGTCCAGCGCGTTCCGCATCGCCTCGGGCCTGGCGGAGAACGCCGCGCTCGACGTGCTGGTGCTGCCGATCGTCTTCGAAGGACAGTTGCGCGGCGTGCTGGAGCTGGCGTCGCTGGAGCGCTTCAACCCGGTGCACGAGGCCTTCCTCGACCAGTTGACCGAGTCGATCGGCATCGTGATCAACACCATCGAGGCCAACAGCCGCACGGAGGACCTGCTCAAGCAGTCGCAGTCGCTGGCCGAGGAGCTCGGCTCGCGGCAGGAGGAGCTGCAACAGACCAACCAGGAGCTGCAGGACAAGGCGCGCCTGCTGGCGCACCAGAACCAGGAGGTCGAGCGCAAGAACACGGAAGTCGAGCAGGCGCGCCAGGCGCTCGAGGAAAAGGCGGAGCAGCTCGCGCTGACGTCCAAGTACAAGTCCGAGTTCCTCGCCAACATGTCGCACGAGCTGCGCACGCCGCTCAACAGCCTGCTGATCCTGTCCGACCAGCTGTGCAAGAACCCCGAAGGCAACCTGTCGCCCAAGGAAGTGGAGTTCTCCAAGACGATCCACTCGTCGGGCAACGACCTGCTGATGCTGATCAACGACATCCTGGACCTGTCCAAGATCGAGTCCGGGACGGTGGCGGTCGATGCCAGCGAGCTGCGCGTGGACGACCTGCACCGCTCGGTGGAGCGCGGCTTCCGCCACTTCGCCGAGTCCAAGCACGTGGACTTCGTCGTGGAGCTCAAGCACCCGCTGCCCAAGACGATGGTGACCGACGTCAAGCGCCTGCAGCAGATCATCAAGAACCTGCTGTCCAACGCGTTCAAGTTCACGCACGAGGGCCAGGTGACCTTCAGCATCTCCACGGCCAGCGGCGGCTGGTCGGTGGACAACGACGAGCTGCACCGCGCGGGCAGCGTGCTGGCGTTCTCGGTCAAGGACACCGGCATCGGCATCTCGCCCGACAAGCAGCAGATCATCTTCGAGGCCTTCCAGCAGGCCGACGGCTCGACCTCGCGCAAGTACGGCGGCACGGGCCTGGGCCTGGCCATCAGCCGCGAGCTCTCGCGCCTGCTGGGCGGCGAGATCCGCCTGGTGAGCGAACCCGGCAAGGGCAGCGAGTTCACGCTGTACCTGCCGCAGAGCTACAACCCGGCGCGCAACGCGCGTCACGCCCGCGTCGCCGCGCCCGCAGGCTCGGCCGACTCCAACGTGGTGGCGCTGAACCGCGTGCGCGCGGCGCCGGTCGCGCCGCCCGCGGATGGCGCCGACGGCTGGACGTACGACGTGGCCGACAAGCAGGCCAGCGAATCGGTCATGTTCGCCAATGTCGCCGACGACGACCGCGCCGCCGTCGCGACCGGCGACCGCGTGCTGCTGGTCGTCGAGAACGACCTGGCCTTCGCGCGCGTGCTGCTGGCCGGCGCGCGCGCCGCCGGCTTCAAGGGGCTGGTCACCAGCACCGGCGCCAGCGCGCTGACGATGGCCCGCGAGTTCCATCCGTCGGTGATCACGCTGGACATCCACCTGCCCGACATGTCGGGCTGGCGCATCCTCGATCGGCTCAAGGGAGACCTCGTGACCCGGCACATCCCGATCTGCGTGGTCTCCACCGACGACGCCCGCGACCGGGCGCTGCGCTCCGGCGCACTGGGCTTCCTGGCCAAGCCGCTGCAGTCCTCGGACGAGGCGGACGCCGTGCTGCAGCAGCTGCACGCCTACGTCGAGCGCAGCACCAAGCGCCTGGCCGTGGTGATGCCGCCGTCGCCGCGCCGCAGCGCGTTCATCGCCACGCTGGACACCGACGTCGACGTCGTGCTCGCGGAAGACCGCGAGTCCGCGCGCCATGCGCTCGCCGGCGCCGATGCGCTGGTGGTGGAGGACACGCTGCCGGACTTCGGCCCCGAGGACGTGCTGGACGTCATCGCCGAGCGCGGCACCATCAGCCAGCTGCCGGTGGTGCTGTACCACGGCGGCGCGGCCGAGACGGGCAACTGGAACCAGCGCCGCGCGGGCCTGACGATCGCCGAGGCCGCGAGCCTGCCCGAGCTGCGCATGCAGACGGCGCTGTGGCTGCACCGAAGTCCGACGGCGTTGTCCGACCGGGATCGCGAGGCGATCGAGAAGCTGCTCACCGACAGCTGTCCGCTCAAGGGCCGCAAGGCGCTGATCGTCGACGACGACATGCGCAACATCTTCGCGCTGGCCACGGTGCTGGACGAGGAGGGCATGGTGATCGTGTCCGCCGACAACGGCCGCGAGGCCATCCGCCTGGTGCAGGAGGATCCGTCGATCGACATCGTGCTGATGGACATCATGATGCCGGAGATGGACGGCATCACCACGATGCAGGAGATCCGCAAGCTGCCGCGCGGGCGCGAACTGCCGATGGTGGCGGTGACCGCGAAGGCGATGAAGGGCGACCGCCAGAAGTGCATCGAAGCGGGGGCGTGGGACTACATCTCCAAGCCGGTCGACCCGCGCTACCTGATGTCCGTCCTGCGGGGGTGGCTGTGCCGCTGACCGCAACCTCCGCGGGCACGCTCCCGCCGCCGTCCAGCCTGTTCGGCGGGCTGGACGAGGCGGCCGACCGCACCGACATCCTGGTGGTCGACGACCTGCCGGAGAAGCTGCTCGTGTTCGAGACGGTGCTGGGCGAGCTGAACCAGAACATCGTCTTCGCGCGCTCCGGCTCGGATGCGCTGCGCCAGATCCTGCGGCGCGACTTCGCGGTCGTCCTGCTGGACGTCAACATGCCCGACATGGATGGCTTCGAGACGGCCACGCTGATCCGCCGCTACAAGCGCGCCGCGCACACGCCCATCATCTTCATCACCTCGTACGCCGACGAGATGCAGACGGCGCGCGGCTACTCGCTGGGCGCGGTCGACTACATCCCGTCGCCCGTGGTGCCCGAGGTGCTGCGCTCCAAGGTGCGCGTGTTCGTGGAGCTGCACATCCTGCAGCGCCGCATCGCGCGCCAGGCCGAGGAGCGCGTCGCGCTGGCGGCCTCGGAGGCCGCGTTGCGACTGGCCGAGGAATCGACCAAGCGATCGAGCCTGCTCGCCGGCCTGAGCCACGCACTGAGCGGCGTGCTGGATCCGCGCGACGCCATGCATGCGCTGCTCGCGCACGTGGCGCCGGCGCTGGCCCCCAATGCGACGGTGGCGCTGCTCGACGAGCGCGGCGTGGTGACGCACGCGGCCACGCGCACGAGCCTGTTCGATGACGATGCCGAAAGCGTCGACATCCCGCCGTCGGCCCTGCCCAGCGCGCACTTCGCGCTGTTGCGCCAGGCGCTCGAGCGCTCGGCCATCCCCATCGAGCACGCGGCGCCCCATGTCGACGGCGCGCTGCAGATGCTGCCGCTGGTGCACGGCGACCGCTTCCTCGGCGCGCTGTGGATCGACGGCGAGCTCACGGCGATGTCGTCGGCCCTGCTCGACGAAGTCGCCGCGCGCGCGGCCATCGCCTTCGCCACGGCGGGCCTCTACAACGCGCTGCAGGTGGAGATCGCCGAGCGCCGCCAGGCCGAGGCGCGGCTGGAGGAGGCGGCGCGCCGCAAGGACGAATTCCTCGCGATGCTGGCCCACGAGCTGCGCAACCCGCTGGCGCCGATCCGCAACGCGGTCGAGCTGATCCGGCTGGCGGGGCCGGCCGAGTCCAAGGTGCGCTGGGCCGCCGACGTCACCGACCGCCAGGTGCGCCAGCTGACGCGGCTGGTGGACGAGCTGCTGGACGTCGCGCGCATCAGCCAGGGCAAGGTGGTGCTGCAGACGCAGTGCCTGGACCTGGTGACGCTCGTCACGCAGGCCATCGACACGCAGCGGGACGCGCTGCACAAGCGCCACCAGACGCTCACGCTGTCGCTGCCTGACAAGCCGATCAACCTCAACGGCGACGCCACGCGGCTCGCGCAGGTGGTCAACAACCTGCTGTCCAACGCGATCAAGTACACGCCCGAGGGCGGCGCCATCGCGGTGACGGTGGCGCATGAGGATACCCATGGCGGCGAGTTCGCGCTGCTGGAGGTGCGCGACAACGGCATCGGCATCGACGCCGAACTGCTGCCCCACGTGTTCGAGCTGTTCGAGCAGGGCAAGCGCGCGCTCGATCGCACGCAGGGCGGCCTGGGCGTGGGCCTGACGCTGGTGCAGCGGCTGGTGCAGCTGCATGGCGGCGACGTGGTGGCCAGCAGCGCCGGGGCCGGGCAGGGCTCGCAGTTCCGCGTGCTGCTGCCCTGCGTGGGCGAGGACGACGAGTCGGTGGTCGCGGAGCAGGAGGGCGGTCCGTTGCCGGCCACCGCGGTGCCGCGCCGCATCCTGGTGGTCGACGACAACGTCGACGTGGTCGAGACCACCACGATGCTGTTGTCGCTGTCCGGCCACCAGGTGCGCAGCGCCAAGGACGGCCTGCAGGCGCTGCACGTGGCCAGCGAATTCCGCCCGGATGTCGTGCTGCTGGACATCGGCCTGCCGCTGATGGACGGCTACGAGGTGGCGCGCCGCCTGCGCCAGACGCCGCAGACCGCCGGCGCGCTGCTCATCGCGCTGACGGGCTATGGCCAGCAGGGCGACCGGCAGCGCGGCAAGGACGCGGGCTTCGACGGCCACATGCTCAAGCCGGTCGACCCGCACGCGCTCGCGCGCCTGATCGACGGGTAGGAGTCTGCGCGGCAGAAGCCGCCCAGCCTCCTGGCCGGTGCTGTATGCACGGCTCCCCCGAGCCCCCTCCGCGAGGGAGCTCCAGCATGTTCGACCGCACCCTCCAGCCTCCCTCCGCGAGGGAGGCTCCAGTCAGCTTCACGAACGGCCCGCCACCAAGCTCAGCTGCCGTTCGGTGCCGCCATACGCCGCAGTTCAGCGCCGCGCTCGTGCGAAGCGTTCCTGCCGCGCGGACTAGGGAACCTGCGAACGAAGGACAGGGTGGGGCCGCTCAGGCCGCGTAGCTGGTGCGCGGGAACGCAGCCACGGCGCGCGCGGTGCCACCGGGCGCGGCCGTATCGCGGCGCGGCGCGGTCGACGGTGCGATGACGCGATCCAGCCGCGCGAGCAGCGTCGGCACGCGCAGCGGCTTGTGCCAGACGTCGCAGAAGGTGGTGCCGGCCGGCATGAACTCGGCCTCCGCCGTCACGGCGATCGCGGGGATGTCCTGCCAGTCGGGCACCTGGCGCATCTTCTCCAGCAGCTCGGTGCCATGGCAGTCGGGCAGGCGCAGGTCCAGCAGCAGCAGCGAGGGCTTCAGGTGCCGCGTGGCGGCCATGGCCGACTCGCCGTCGACGGCCACCACCAGTTCCAGTTCGGGCCGCAGTTCGAACACCGTCTGCATCAGCAGGACGTTGACCGGATGATCCTCGACGTACAGCACCGTTTCGCGCATGGCATTCCCCTGATGTTCCGGCTCGCTTGGCCTGCGCCCCTTCCCGGATCAGGCGAGCGAGCAATCGGCATGCCTGGAGGGGAGTCGGCCTCCGCGCCTGCCCGGCGCGCCGCGCGGCACGATCGTCGGCAACTCCTTCGCGGGACATGGCCGCGGCATGGCACTTGCCTCGAATGGGTATCGGGCGCATGTCCGCAACCCGCAAGGAACTCCATGACTTCGCATCGAACCGGCACGCTCGCCGCCACCTTCGCCATCGCCGCCAGCCTGGCCGCCTGCGCCGGGATGACGCCGCGCGAGCACAGCACCGCGGTGGGCGCGGGCGTCGGTGCCGCCGCCGGCGCCGTGCTGACCGGTACCCCCGGCGGTACCGCCGCAGGCGCCGCCGTGGGCGGCGTGATCGGCAACCAGATCAAGCGCTGATCCGGCCCTCCGGGCCATGAAGAACGGCACCCGCGGGTGCCGTTTCTGCTGGATGTGCGCGCCGTTCACTCGGGCCCGACATCGACCTTGTCGGCGGCGTATTCCTTGAGCCGGTTGTAAAGCGTCTTCAGGCTGACGCCCAGCGCAGCGGCGGTGCGTTCCTTCTGCTGGTTGAAGTGCTCCAGCGTGGCCAGGATCAGCTGGCGCTCGGCGTCGGCCATCGACGTGCCGATCGGAATGGTGATCGACGGCCCGCTGGCCACCGGGGCGTGCGCGGGCGTGGCGGCGGAGGCCGGCGCCGCGCCGCCACGGGTGGGCGAGGTCAGCGACGTGGCGTACGCGCTGTTGGCGCCGTGCGGGTCGTCCGGCAGCCATTCCTCGTTGATCGAGTTTCCCGAGGCCATGACATAGGCGCGCTGGACGACGTTGCGCAGCTCGCGGACGTTGCCTGGCCAGCGATAGGCCTGCAGGCGCTGCACCGCCGCGGGCGTGAAGGCCTTTGTGGTGCCTTCGCGCTCGCAGATGGCCGTCAGGAAGTGCTGGGCCAGCAGCGGCACGTCCTCGGCGCGATCGCGCAGCGGCGGCAGCTCGATGGGAAACACGTTCAGCCGGTACAGCAGGTCCTCGCGCAGCTTGCCGGAGGCCACGGCCTGCTCGGGCGGGCGGTTGGTGGCGGCGATGACGCGCACGTCGGTTTCCTGGGCCACCGTGGAGCCGACACGCATGAACATGCCCGTCTCCAGCACGCGCAGCAGCTTGACCTGCAGCTCCAGTGGCATCTCGGTGATCTCGTCTAGGAACAGCGTGCCGCCGTGGGCGCGCTCGAAGAAGCCCTGGTGCTGGCGGTCGGCGCCGGTGAAGCTGCCCTTCTCGTGGCCGAAGATCTCGCTCTCGATCAGGTTGGGCGAGATGGCGCCGCAGTTGACGGCCAGGAACGGGTGCTTGCGGCGCCGGCTCAGGTCGTGCACCGTCTGCGCGACGACCTCCTTGCCGGTGCCGCTCTCGCCGGTGATGAACACCGACACCGCGGTGACGGCGACGCGCGAGATCTGCTCGTAGATGCGCCGCATCGGCGGCGAACGGCCCCAGAGGTGGCCGAAGTGGCCGGAGGCCTCCCATTCAGCGGTGAGCGAGGCGAGTTCGGCCTGGATCGCCGACGGCCGCATGACGCGCGACAGGATGCCCTGCAGCTGCTTCATGTTGATCGGCTTGACGAGGTAGTCGGCCGCGCCCATGCGCAGCGCCTGGATCGAGCTCTCGAGGCTGGCGTGGCCCGTGATCAGCACGATCTCGGAGTTGGCCACGAGCTGGGCGTCCTGGAACAGGTCCATGCCGCTGCCATCGGGCAGTTGCAGGTCCAGCAGCACCAGGTCGGGCAGTTGCAGCACGATCTGGCGGCGGGCATCGCGCATCGTCCGGGCGATGGCGACGGTGAAGCCCTGCGCGGAGATCAGGGCCGCCATCGTCTCGGCGGAGTCGGCGTCGTCTTCGACGATCAGCGCATGAGTCATGGTGGTTCGGTGTCTTCGGAGTCGTTCGGCTGGCCGGGAGGCGAGGGGCGGGCGGACCTTCTGAAACCGCGAGGCCGCGCCGGGCGTCGGCGGCCCTCATGGGGCAAGGGCGCCGATCAGAACCGATTCTGCCGAGTGCCGGCGGCGTCGCTTGTAAGACGATAGCTCGACCGCGGCGGGATCTGCACCTACGGTCAAGGGATGTCGCTCGGCGGGAACGGCGATTGCTGCCGGGCTGCCCATCGCAGACGTCCCAATTCCCGAGGATTCGCTTACATGGTTCACATCGTCATCTGGCTGGTGGTCGGCGCGGTCATCGGCCTCGTCGCCGGATCCCTGATGCGGGACAACGACGACCAGAGCGTGTTCGTCAACGTGATCGTCGGCGTGGTGGGGGCGCTCGTCGCAGGATGGGTCGTGGCGCCGTATTTCGGCCTGCACGCGGGCGACCCGAAGGTCCTCGACTTCGGCGCGCTGTCCGTGGCGCTGGTGGGCGCGATCATCGCGTTGGCGCTGCTGAGCGTGTTTCGGGCGCGGCGCCGGCGCTGAGCCGGGCATGGGCGGAGGCATGGCGGTTGCCGAACGGGAGCCATAGCAACTCGACCCCCGGGAGTTCCCCATGCCCGCACCTTCCATCCGACCCGCCGCCGATCCGCTGGACGACATCGACCGCACGAGCGGCGGCGTCGACACGATCATGGAGCGCCAGGACCGGGCCGACCTGCCCGGCGAGCGCTCCGACCAACCCGACCCGACGAAGGGCGACGTCTACATCGACGCGGCGCGCGACCTCTCGCGCGAGCTGGCGAGCCCCCGCCAGGAAGCGCTCGATGCCGATCGAGAGGCCGAGCGCGTGGCCGACGGCGATCCCGACATCGAGTCGGCGCGCGAGAGCCTGGCGCCGTCCGAGGTCGGCCGCGGCCCCGACGACGACGACACCATCGACGAGACCGAGCGCGCCGGCGACGATTCGATCCGCTGAAGGAGGGCGCGCACCTTCGACGCCGCCGGCGCCTGGAAAGCGCCCCCGCTGCGGCCCGACCTCCCTGCGAGGCCGGGCCGTCTTCCATGGTCAGGCGGTCAGGGCCATGGCGGCCACGCACGCGGCCATCACGGCCGTCGTCAGCCACCCCATCGCGCGCAGGCCGCCCGAGATCGCGAAACGCCCCATCGCCTTCTGCTTGGCCGCGACCACCATCACCGCCGCGAGCATCGGCACCGCGATGACGCCGTTGATCACGGCCGTCCAGAACAGCGCCTTGATCGGGTTGAGGTGCATGAAGTTCATCGCCGTGCCCGCCAGCGTGGCGACGGCGATCACCGCGTAGAAGCGCCGCGCCCGGCCCGGCTTGCTCTCCAGGCTGCTCTTCCAGCGCATCGTCTCGCCCACCGCGTAGGCCGCGCTGCCGGCCAGCACCGGCACCGCCAGCAGGCCAGTGCCCACCATGCCCATCGCGAACAGCGCGGACGCGAACTCGCCGGCGACGGGCTTGAGCGCCTGCGCGGTCTGGGCGGCGCTCTGGATGTCGTGCTGGCCGTGGGCGTGCAGCGTCGCCGCGGTGGTCAGCACGATGAAGAAGCCCACGAGGTTGGAGGCGCCCATGCCCACGTAGGTATCGACGCCGATGCGGTGCAGCTGTGCGCTCGCCTGCTGCGGCGCGTCGCGCAGCGGGCGGTCCGCGGCGCGCGCGTCGAGGTCCTCGACCTCCTGCGACGCCTGCCAGAAGAACATGTACGGGCTGATCGTGGTGCCGAAGATGGCCACGATCGCCGTGACGTAGTCCTTGCCGGCCGACAGCGGCGGCAGGAAGGTGTCGTGGACGACGCGGCCCCAGGGGATGTCGACGACGAAGGCCGCCGCGACGTAGGCCAGCAGGGCCAGCGTCAGCCACTTGAGCAGGTTGACGTAGCGGTGGTAGGGCACCAGCACCTCCAGCACCACCGACACCAGCCCGAAGGCCACCGTGTACCAGCCCGCGTGGCCTGGCAGCAGCAGGTGGATGCCTTCGCCCATTGCGCCGAGGTCCGCGCCGATGTTGATGGTGTTGGCCGCGAGCAGCAGCGTGACGAGCGGCCACAGCGCCCAGCGCGGCATGTGCTCGCGCAGGTTGCCGGCCAGGCCGTGGCCCGTCACGCGACCGATGCGCGCGCACACGAGCTGGGCCGCCACCATCAGCGGGTACGAGAACAGCATCGTCCACAGCAGCCCGAAGCCGAACTGCGCGCCGACCTGGGCGTAGGTGCCGATGCCGCTGGGATCGTCGTCCGAGGCACCGGTCAGCAGGCCCGGGCCGACGAGGGCGGCCAGTCCCTTCTTCTTGTCCTTGTCGCCGTCTCCGGTCTGGGGGGCTGGACGCGCGTTCCGGGCGGCTTGGGCGGCGGTGGGTGGCATGCCGGGGCCCGGGCAATGCCCGTGCCGGACGCGGGACTAACGATCGCAGCCCTTGTCCTCGCTCTCGCTCTCGCTGGCGACGGACAGCGTGCGCAGGAACGCGACGAGGTCGCTGCGTTCGGCGGCGGACAGCGCCGGTGGAGCGCGGCCATCGTCGGCGGCGTGCGGGCGCACGGCGTCGCAGAGGCGGGCGACGCTGCCGTCATGCAGCCAGGGCGCGGTGGCCGCGACATCGCGCAGGCCGGGCGTGCGGAACGCGTTGGGCGGGCCCCCCGGGGTGGCCGTCATCGGGCAGGCCCGGGGCCGCCATCGAGTGCGCCAGCGACACGTGCACGGCGTCGTCGCTGAATGTCGCGCCCGCGTGGCAGGCGACGCAGCCCGCGCGGCCGACGAACAGGCGCAGGCCGCGGCGCGCGGCGGCGGGGAAGACGTCGGTGGGCGCGGGCTCGCGGTCGCCGGCGACGCCGTCGCGCCAATCGTCGAACGGCGTGCGCGGCGAATGCAGGGTCTCGAGGTAGGCGGCCAGCGCGCGGCCGATGTCGCGCCGGACGCGTGCGTCGTCGTCGCCGGGTGGCTCGCCGAAGACCTGGGCGTAGCGCGCCGAGGCCGCCGCATCGCCGCGCACGGACGCCGCCGCGTGCGCGGGGGTCGCGGGCATCTCGCGGGCGTCGTCCAGCGGCCTCAGGCTTTGCGCGCCGAGGTCGTCGCGCGCGGCGTCCCAGCCGAAGTGGTGGTGCGTGGCGACGTCCAGCAGGCTGGGCGTGTTGCGCGAGCCTGCGGCGATGCCCTGGGCCACGGCACGACCGTCGGCGAAGTGGCGCCACGGCTCATGGCAGCTGGCGCAGCGCAGGCCGGTGGGCGACAGCCGCGGGCTGTGGAACAGCGCCTCGCCGAACGCGACGCCCTCGGGCCGGCCGGACGCCGGGTTGCCCGTGTCGCGCG
>JBJMWE010000333.1:0-2142 GCA_045810285.1 Vitreoscilla sp.
ACGCGCGCTGGCGGGCACGCCACCGCCGCACGCCTGCGGCCGCGACGGCAGCGAACGTCCCTGCCCCGCCGCGCGAATTAACATGGCGGCATGAGCACGTTGAACACCGACGCCTTCGCCGACTGGGAGGCCCGCGTGGCCGCCACCTGGAAGATCGCCGACACGCTGACGCCGGGCGAACTCGTGCGAACCATCGACACCCTGTGCAGCGAGCGGCCCGCCGACGACCCGTTCGCGCAGTTCGAGCGCGCCTGCGCCCGCGACACCGCCGGCATCGAGGGCGAGGCCGAGCCGCTGTACCGCGCCGCGCTGGCCAGCGGCGCGCTGGATCCGTACCGCCACGCCCGCGCCAGCATCCAGCTCGGCAGCACGCTCAAGCACCTGGGCCGGCTCGACGACAGCGAACGCCTGTTGCTGGCGCAGCTCGCGCGCTGCCAGGCCGAAGGCCCGGGCGCCGCGCTGTTCGACGAAGTCCGCGCCGTGCTGGCGTTCACGTGGATCGCGCAGGGACGCACGCTGGAGGCCGCGGCGATCGCGCTCGAGACGCTCGCGCCGCACCTGTCGCGCTACAACCGCTCGATGGCGGCGAACGCGCGCGCGCTCAGGCCGGCGACGCCCGCCTGAACCGCCGGGCGGCCGGCGTACCGGCCGACGTTCCGGTGATCGCCGTCGCTCGGCGGGGCATTCGCATTGCCGCGCCCCGGGTCGCGCCTCGATGGTCGAGGTGCGAACACACAGGGGAATTGCAATGAGCAAGTCAGTCAAGACGATCGCGGCCGCGCTGGCGGTGATGGGCGCGATCGGCATCGCGCAGGCGCAGGGCACGGGCGCCGGCTCGTCGGGAACGGGCGCGCCGGGCAACGCCGGCACGCCCTCGGGCGGCGCGAGTCCCACGAGCGGCAGCAACGCCGGCACGTCGACCGGCAAATCCAGCCCGACCGCCAACACCGGCAACTCGGCCGACACCGGCGCCAACGTGCGCAGTTCGCCGGACACCAGCGGCGCGAGCAGCACGTCGCACAAGAAGCACTCGCACGCCAAGCGCGCGAAGGGTTCGACCGAACGGGCCAGCGAGCCGTCCGGCAACTGAACGCGATGCGCGGGAGACGCGCCGGCCGCAGGGCCGACAGGGCCGTCTCCCGATCGCATCGCTGCCGGAATCCGCGCGGGGGAAGACGCCTGCTGCGAACCGTCGATCCGCAGCGCTTCCCGCCGCGCAGCCTGCTCAGTCGGCGATCGGCATCGTCTCCGGCTGCGGCGCGGGCTCGCGCTGCAGTGCCGCCAGGAACGCGCGGTTGAACGCCGGCAGGTCGGCCGGCTTGCGGCTGGATGTCCAGTTGCCGTCGCTCACCACCTCCTGGTCGACCCAGTTGGCGCCGGCGTTGCGCAGGTCGTCCTGCAGCGACGGCCAGCTCGTCAGCGTGCGGCCCGACACGAGGTCGGCCGAGATCAGCAGCCACGGTCCGTGGCACACGACCGCCAGCGGCTTGCCGGCCTGGTCGATGGACCGGGCGAAGGCCTGCGCGAGCGCGTTCATGCGCAGCGTGTCGGCGTTGACCACGCCGCCCGGCAGCACGAGGCCGTCGTAGTCCTCCGGCCTGGCCTGGTCCAGCGACACGCTCACGGGGAACGTGTCGCCCTTGTCATGGTGCTTCATGCCCGTCACCGTCGGGCCCTTGGGCGCCACGATGTGCACGGTGACGCCGGCGGCCTCCAGTGCCTGCTTGGGCTCGGCCAGCTCGGCTTGCTCGAACAGGTCGTCCACCACGATGGCGACCTTCATGTCCTTGAGTTGCTTGGTCATGGCAATCCTCTCTCGTCCGTGGCTGCACCGCAGTGCGGATTGCTTCCGGCGGCAGGCGCCATGCCCGGACGAGGACGAAGGAGCCTGCACTTGGGACCGCCTGCGCCGGGCAACTGCGCCGCAGGCGAAAACTGCCAGCCTGCGCAACACAGCCTCGCGTACCCCCGGAAATCGGCGATGAACCGAAAAAGGTTCACCGATCTGAGGCTGCCGGCAACGTGGCTGGCGGCGCCGGGGCATCGCCTCACGGACAGGCTATCCCTTGACCCTGTCATCCTGCGCGCAGTCGCAGGATCCACCGCTGCCGGACCGCCGCGTGCGTCATGGACCCCGCTGCT
>JBJMWE010000334.1:0-15852 GCA_045810285.1 Vitreoscilla sp.
GACATCTTGGCAGGGGTGGATCCTGCGACTGCGCGCAGGATGACGGGGCAAAGAATCGACGTTCCGGGCAGCGTCCCACACCAGGTCTGGACGGACGCGCTCCCCGCACTTCGGCGATGAACCAAAGAAAAGACCCGCTCGAGGCGGGTCCTGGAATCTCGCGATTCGCGCGAAGCCTGGAAGCTTCGCCGCGACGCGCGGATTACTTGCCGGTGGCGCGGGTACCGACCACTTCGATTTCGACGCGGCGGTTCTTCTTGCGGCCTTCTTCGGTCTTGTTGTCGGCGACCGGCTGCTTCTTGCCCTTGCCTTCGGTGTAGACGCGGTTGGCTTCCACGCCCTTGGACGTCAGGTAGGTCTTGATCGACTCGGCACGCTTGACCGACAGCTTGTCGTTGTAGGCGTCGCCACCGATCGAGTCGGTGTGGCCGACGGCGATGATCACTTCGAGGTTGATTTCCTTGGTCTTGGAGACCAGGTCGTCCAGCTTCGTCTTGGCTTCCTGCTTGAGGTCGGCCTTGTTGAAGTCGAAGAACGCGTCGGCGGCGTAGGTGACCTTCTCGCTCGACGGAACCGGCGCGATGGGCGCGACAGGAGCCGGAGCCGGGGCGGGCGCGACCGGGGCCGGCTCGACAGGCGCGGGTGCCACGGGCGCGGGCGCGGCGGCGACGACGGGCTTCAGCGCGCCGTCGCAGTCGGCCACGGCGGTCGCCGGCGTCCAGAAGTTGTCACGCCAGCAGAGTTCGCGCGTGCCGTTCTTCCAGACATTGCCGTCCACGTTGCGCCAGTTGTCGATGCGGCCGGGAGCGGTGGTCGCGGGTTGCGCGAACACGGACATCGGAGCAACAACCGCCACGGTGGCGACAATCATCGCGACCTTGTTCAATTTCTTCATGATTCTCCTCTCGAGGAAAGCCGCAGTTGCCTGCGATACGTCCAAACCGGATCTGGGAAACGTTGGCGCGCACCCACCCGGGAGCGCGCACCAGCGACAAAAATCATTGTGCCATTGGCATATGACACGGGCTTCATTTTGATAATTGGCTCTTGAATGCGCCTCGTGAGTGTTGTACGCCAGCGACACGATCCGACCCCGTAGAATCACAGGTTCCGCCTGCGCCGGGATTCACCCGGGAACGCAGGGCGACCGTCTGTAGGCCATGACCCAATTTGCCAAGGAAACCCTGCCGATCAGCCTCGAAGAGGAGATGCGGCGCTCGTATCTGGACTACGCGATGAGCGTGATCGTGGGTCGGGCCTTGCCCGACGCACGCGACGGCCTGAAGCCCGTCCACCGCCGCTGCCTGTTCGCGATGCATGAGCAGAACAACGACTGGAACCGCCCGTTCAAGAAGTCGGCCCGCATCGTCGGCGACGTGATGGGTAAGTACCACCCGCACGGCGACTCCGCGATCTACGAGACCATCGTCCGCATGGCCCAGCCGTTCTCGCTGCGCCACATGCTGGTCGACGGCCAGGGCAACTTCGGTTCGGTCGACGGCGACAACGCGGCGGCGATGCGCTACACGGAAATCCGCCTGGCCAAGATCGCCCACGAGATGCTGGCCGACATCGACAAGGAGACCGTCGACTTCGGCCCCAACTACGACGGCAGCGAGCAGGAACCGCTGGTGCTGCCCACGCGCCTGCCCAACCTGCTGGTCAACGGCGGCACCGGCATCGCGGTGGGCATGGCCACCAACATCCCGCCGCACAACCTCAACGAGGTGGTGGACGGCTGCCTGCACCTGCTGCGCAATCCGGAAGCGACGATCGACGAGCTGATGGAGATCATCCCGGCGCCCGACTTCCCCACCGGCGGCATCATCTACGGCGTCAACGGCGTGCGCGAGGGTTATCGCACGGGCCGCGGCAAGGTCGTGATGCGCGCGAAGGTGCACTTCGAGGACATCGACCGCGGCCAGCGCCAGTCGATCATCGTCGACGAGATCCCGTACCAGGTGAACAAGAAGACGCTGCTCGAACGCATCGCCGAGCTCGTCCACGAGAAGAAGATCGAGGGCATCAGCCACATCCAGGACGAGTCCGACAAGTCGGGCATGCGCATCGTCATCGACCTCAAGCGCGGCGAAGTGCCCGAGGTCGTGCTGAACAACCTGTACAAGCAGACGCAGCTGCAGGACACGTTCGGCATGAACATGGTGGCGCTGATCGACGGCCAGCCCAAGGTGTGCAACCTGAAGCTGCTGATCGCGGTGTTCCTGGAGCACCGCCGCGAAGTGGTCACGCGCCGCACGGTGTACGAGCTGAAGAAGGCGCGCGAGCGCGGCCACGTGCTCGAAGGCCAGGCCGTGGCGCTCGCCAACATCGACGAGTTCATCAAGGTCATCAAGGAATCGCCCACCCCGCCGGTGGCCAAGACGGCCCTCATGGCACGCAGCTGGGATTCGCCGCTGGTGCGCGAGATGATCTCGCGCGCCGCCGCCGATTCGGCCACCGACAGCGCCGCGTTCCGCCCCGACGGCCTGCCCGACCACTACGGCCTGCAGGCCGACGGCGGCTACAAGCTGTCCGACGTCCAGGCGCAGGAAATCCTGCAGATGCGCCTGCAGCGCCTCACGGGGCTGGAGCAGGACAAGGTCTTTGGCGAGTACAAGGACGTGATGGCCGAGATCGCCGACCTGCTCGACATCCTCGCGAAGAAGGAACGCGTCACCACCATCATCGCCGACGAACTGCTCGCGCTGAAGGCCGAGTTCGGCACGCACAAGCTGGCCGTGCGCCGCAGCCACATCGAGCACAACGTGCAGGAACTCGGCACCGAGGACCTGATCACGCCCACCGACATGGTGGTCACGCTGAGCCACACCGGCTACTTCAAGAGCCAGCCGCTGGCCGAGTACCGCGCGCAGCGCCGCGGCGGCCGCGGCAAGCAGGCCACGCAGACCAAGGACGACGACTGGGTCGACCAGCTGTTCATCGCGAACACGCACGACTGGATCCTGTGCTTCTCCGACGCCGGCCGCGTGTACTGGCTCAAGGTGTGGGAAGTGCCGCAGGGCGGCCGCAATTCGCGCGGCAAGCCCATCGTCAACATGTTCCCGCTGCAGAAGGACGAGAAGATCACCGTGGTGCTGCCGCTCACGGGCGAGTTCCGCACCTTCCCGGCCGATCACTTCATCTTCATGGCGACGGCGCTCGGCACGGTCAAGAAGACGCCGCTGGACGACTTCAGCAACCCGCGCAAGGCCGGCATCATCGCCGTCAACCTCGACGAAGGGGACCACCTGATCGGCGCCGCGCTGACCGACGGCCAGCACGACGTCATGCTGTTCTCCGACGGCGGCAAGGCCGTGCGCTTCGACGAAGCCGACGTGACGCCGCACGGCCGCACGTCGCGCGGCGTCAAGGGCATGACGCTCGAGGCCGGCCAGTCGGTCATCGCGATGCTGGTGGCCGAGGACGAGACGCAGAGCGTGCTCACCGCCACCGAGAACGGCTTCGGCAAGCGCACGTCCATCGTCGAATACACGCGCCACGGCCGCGGCACCAAGGGCATGATCGCGATCCAGCAGAGCGAGCGCAACGGCAAGGTCGTCGCGGCCACGC
Source organism: Vitreoscilla sp. (assembly GCA_045810285.1). Classification (GTDB taxonomy): domain Bacteria; phylum Pseudomonadota; class Gammaproteobacteria; order Burkholderiales; family Burkholderiaceae_C; genus Scleromatobacter. The sequence continues at coordinate 3,571 of JBJMWE010000334.1, forward strand.
TGGTGCGTCCCAACGACGAGATCATGCTGATCACCGACAAGGGCGTGCTCGTGCGCACGCGCGTGAGCGAGGTGCGCGAGCTCGGGCGCGCGACGCAGGGCGTCACGCTGATCTCGCTGGACGACGGCGCCAAGCTGTCGGGCCTGCAGCGCATCGTCGAGAACGACGCGAACATGGAAAACGGCGAGAACGGCGCCGAAGGCGGCGACACCCCGGCGGACGCCGGCGCCGAGCCGCAGGCCTGACGCCATGGCAGACCCGACGCGTCCCTGGAACTTCGCGCCCGGCCCCGCCGCGATCCCCGAGGCGGTGCTGCGCGAAGCGGCCGCCGAGATGCTCGATTGGCACGGCTGCGGCGTCGGCGTGATGGAGATGAGCCATCGCGGCAAGGAGTTCATGCAGATCGCGGCCGAGGCCCAGGCCGACCTGCGCGAGCTGCTGGCGGTTCCGGCGAACTTCCGCATCCTGTTCATGCAGGGCGGCGGGCTCGGCGAGAACGCCATCGTGCCGATGAACCTGTCGCGCGGCGGCCAGGTCGATTTCGTGCAGACGGGCGGCTGGTCGAAGAAGTCGATCGCCGAGGCGCGCCGCTATGCGGACGTGGCCATCGCCGCGAGCAACGCCGGCACCGTCGACAGCGCGATCCCCGACCCGTCCACCTGGACGCTGCGCCGGGGCGCGTCGTACGTGCACATCTGCAGCAACGAGACGGTCGACGGCATCGAGTTCCAGTCCCTGCCCGACCTGAAGGCACTCGGCTGCGACGCGCCGCTGGTGATCGACTGCTCGTCGCACATCCTCTCGCGCACCATCGACTGGACGCGCGTGGGCCTGGCCTTCGCCGGCGCGCAGAAGAACGTCGGGCCCGCGGGGCTGACCATGGTCATCGTGCGCGAGGACCTGCTGGGCCACGCGCTGCCGATCACGCCGTCCGTGTTCGACTACCAGGTCGTCGACGCCAACGATTCCATGTTCAACACGCCGCCCACCTGGGCGATCTACATCGCGGGCCTGACCTTCAAGTGGATCAAGGCCCAGGGCGGCGTGGCGGCGATGGAAGCGCGCGCCATCGAGAAGGCAACGATGCTCTACGCCGCGCTCGATGCGAACGCGCTGTACGTCAACCGCGTCGCCGCAGGTTCGCGCTCGCGCATGAACGTGCCGTTCTGGCTGCGGGACGAATCGCTGGCCGAGGCCTTCCTGGCCGGCGCCAAGGAGCGCGGGCTGCTCGCGCTCAAGGGCCACAAGAGCGTGGGCGGCATGCGCGCGTCGATCTACAACGCGATGCCCGTGGAGGGCGTGCGCGCCCTGGTGTCCTACCTGAACGAATTCGCTGCGCGCCATGGCTGAGAACGACGCCCCGAACCCGGAACTGCTCGCGCTGCGCGTGCAGATCGACGCGCTCGACCGCGAACTGCTCGACGCGCTGAACCGCCGCGCCCGGCTCGCGCAGACGGTCGGCGAGGTCAAGAAGCGCGAAGGCTCGGTGGCGTTCCGCCCGGAGCGCGAGGCGCAGGTCATCGACGGGCTGAAGTCCGTCAACCCGGGCCCGCTCAAGACAGAGAGCGTGGCGCCGATCTGGCGCGAGATCATGTCGGCCTGCCGCGCGCTGGAGACGCCCACCCGCGTGGCCTACCTCGGCCCCGCGGGCACGTTCAGCGAGGAGGCGGCGCTCGGCTACTTCGGCTCGTCCATCGTGCGCGTGCCCTGCGCCAGCGTCGACGAGGTGTTCCGCGTGACCACCGCCGGCGCGGCCGACTTCGGCGTGGTGCCGGTCGAGAACTCCACCGAGGGCATGGTGGCGCGCTCGCTCGACCAGTTCCTCGTCACGCCGCTGTTCATCATCGGCGAGACCAGCCTGTTCGTGCGCCACAACCTGCTGCGCAAGACGAATTCGCTCGAGGGCATCTCGGCCGTGTGCGCGCACCCGCAGGCGCTGGCGCAATGCCACATGTGGCTCAACGACCACCTGCCGCACGCCGAGCGCCGTCCCGTCGCGAGCAACGCCGAGGGCGCGCGGCTGGCGTCGCTGGATACCAACCTGGCCGCGATCGCGAGCACGCGTGCGAGCAGCGAGTACGGCCTGCACGTCGTCTCGCCCGCGGTGCAGGACGACGCGAACAACCGCACGCGCTTCGCCGTCATCACCCACACCGAGCGCCACCCCGCGCCCAAGGCGTCGGGCCACGACTGCACGAGCCTGGTCGTCACGGTGTCCAACCGCCCCGGCGCCCTGCACGACATGCTCGTGCCGCTGAAGGCCAACGGCGTGTCGATGACGAAGTTCGAGTCGCGCCCGGCGCGCTCGGGCCAGTGGGACTACTACTTCTACGTCGACATCGCCGGCCACCCGGACCAGGACCACGTGCGCCAGGCGCTCGACGACCTGCGCAAGGTGTGCGGGTTCTTCAAGATCCTGGGCACCTACCCGGTCGACGTGCACTGAGGCGGCCCGCCGGCCCCGGCTGCAGCACGACGCGATGCTGATCGCGCTCGCCGCGCTGCCGGCTGCGCGCCGCGCCACCCCAGGCCCTCGCCTGCGCCGATGCCTTCGTCGGCAGGTACCGCCGGGATCCGCGCGCCAGCTGCTCGAAGGGCGTCGCCCAGGTCGCCGAAGAAGGCCCCGCGCCACGGTCGAGTTAGGCCGACCTCGCTAGACTCGACGCAAGCCCCGCCGAGTCCCGCGCCGTGACCCCTTCTTCGCCGTCCATGCCCCTGGCCGTACGCCAGCCGGCCTCGCCATGGCCGCCGCGCGCCTGAGCTTCGCCATTGTCCCGACGTCGTCGCTGACATCGGCCGACTGGGACGACCTGTGGCAGCTCACCGACGCCTTCTTCGAGACCGACCGCGGCCATGCGCAGGACAGCGCGCGGCGCCACCCGCAGACGGTGCTGGTGCGTTCGCGCGACGACGGCCGCCTCGTGGGCACGGCGTCGATCAGCACGCACCACGTGATGTTCGGAGGCCGCATGGTCACCGCGATCCACACCTCGCAGGTGCTGCTGCGCCCGGAGGCGCGTGGCCGCAACGTGCTGCAGAACGTCGGCTTCCGCTGTTTCCTCGCACAGCGACTGCGCCATCCGTTCCGGCGCATCTACTGGTTCTTCGACACCTTCGGCTGGAAGAGCTACCTGCTGCTGCCGCGCAACTTCCGCGACTTCTGGCCGCGCCACGACCGCCCGACGCCGCCGCATGAGCAGTCGCTGATCGATCGCCTGGCCACGCGCGTGTACGGCGCCGACTGGCGTCCCGCGCAAGGCATCGTCGTGCGCTCCGGGCGCAAGCGACTGCGGCCGACGACGGCGCCGCTGGAAGGCGCCCGCGCGTCGCCGGACATCGACTTCTTCGTCCGCGCCAACCCCGGCCACGCCGAGGGCGACATGCTGGTGTGCCTGTGCCCGCTGTCGACGGCGAACTGGCTCAGCGCGGGCCGGCGCGCGATCGCGCGGGCGACGCGGCGCCGGCGAGGCCCCTGAGGACGCGCGCCGGCGCACGGACGGGCGACGGCGAACGGTCAGCGCCAGTCGCCGGCGTCGAGAACGTGGTCCATCAGCGCCGTCAGCGCCGCGTCGGCGTCCTGCATCCGCTGCAGCCAGTGATGCAGGCCGTCGGCCGACAGCGCCGCCGTGAGCGGGGGGCCCTGCTCGGCGACGGCCGACAGCAGGCGGTCCAGGCGAGCGCGATCGATGCGCTCGAACGCGGCGGCCGCCACCGGCGCCACCGTGTCGCGCTGCGCGTATGCATGCGCCAGTTCGCGCACGAGGTCGACGGGCGCGTCGTCCGCCGCGCCCGTCGACACGGGCGCCAGCGCGGGCGGCGGGCCGGCCTCGAAAGCGGCCAGCTCGCGCTCGGCGGCCTCGCGCAGCTGCGCCAGTTCCGCCTCGCTGAGGTCGCCGGCGCCGAACCAGTCAACGTCCGCCCCCGGCGCCTCGCGCAGCGCGTCCTCGGACGGCTGGGTGTCGGCGAATGCGGCGGCATGGGCCGGATCCAGCAGCCCCGGCGGCGACGCCGCGAGCTCCTGCGCCATCAGCGACAGTTGCAGGTCGGGCAGCAGGCGCGCGTGCAGGAACAGCCACTCGAAGCCGGCGCGGTCGATCGCCATGGCGTCAGATCGCATGGGCTGCGGCCAGCACCGCGCCGCCGGCCAGCAGCAGCGGGAGCGGACGCAGGTTCTGTTCGGCCATCATCAGCGCCTGGATGGCCGCCATGCGCACGCGCGCCAACATCGCGTCCAGGATCGCGCGGATCACGGTGGCGGTGAAGCTCTGGTCGTTGGCCACGGGGATGCGCGCCCATTCGGCGGCCTTGCGCAGCAGGCCGTCGATCTGGCGGCCGACCACGTTGCTCATCATCTGCACGCCCTTCAGAAGCATCTCGGTGAGCAGGTCGATCGCGGTCAGGCCGAGGACGACGCCTTCGCAAAGCTCGCCCAGCACGAAGTTGAACAGCTTGAACAGGATCGCCAGCGTCTTGTCCGTCAAGGCGTGCACCCAGTTGCTCTGGCCCAGCAGCACCCGCGCCTGGGCCGCGTTGGACTGCTGGTAGAGGTTGGCGATGGCGCGCACGGCCGTCCAGTCCTCGGCGTCCTGCATCGTGTTGATGTAGCGGTTCATGTCGTGGTTGACGAGGCTCACGCCGGTGCTCATCGGGGAGTTGCAGGTGTAGTTCTTCTCGTCGGTGGCACGCGGGTTCACGTGCACGAAGGGGAACGGGCCGACCATGGTGATCGGGTCGAGGTCGTGCGAGACGCGGAACATGTTCTCGATGCCCAGCCGGCGCTCGAAGGCCTGGTGGGTCGAGCGGTAGCCCACGCGCGGGCTGCCGAAGGTGTAGAGCTTGGTGAGCTTGCCGCGCGCCGCGTAGTGGGCGGCGACCAGCGTGGCCACCGCGCCGCCCAGGCTGTGCCCCACGCAGTGCACCACGTCGGCCTCGAGGATGGTCGCCTCGTTGCGCGCGATCTCCAGCATGCAGCTGTCGAAGGTCGTCCTGAAGCCCTTGTGAACCAGGCCGTAGTCGCCGAACCCGGTCAGCGTGCCGCGCGCGTCGGTGACGAGGTCGGGCTTGCCGGCCATCTCGGGGCGCGTGCCGCGCACCGCGACGATCGCATGCCGCGTGCCGCCCTGCACGTACTGCAGCACGTAGCCGAAGCCCGAGCGCGTGTTGAAGCCCGTGGTGGCCTGGAAGACCTGCTGCAGGCGCGCGCCCGGCAGGTTGCGGCCGACCGAGGAGTTCACCTTGTCCGAGCCGACGTTGGCCGCGCCCAGCACGCGGTTCTCGATGTTGGCACGCGTCTCGACGCCGGCCACGGGCTTGGTGTTGATCCAGTCCTTGAGCGCGAAGTAGGAGTTGAGCGCGATCTTGCCCGCTTCGATGGGCGAAAGCGTGTTGTCGTAGGGCATCTTCCGGTTTCCGGGGGATTGCCACCGCCCTGGACGTGTCCGGGGGTGGTCGCCGCAGCCTGCCGGCCGCGACTAGAGTGCCTTGCGCAGGTCGATGGACCAGACGAAGGTCTTGGGCTTGGCGATGTCACGTGCGTCGACCGTCTCGAGCCAGAGCGTGGGCCCCGCCATCGCCCAGCGTTCGACGTTGCCGTCGTCCAGGCCGAGGGTGAGCACCTCCAGCCCTTGCGGGTGGCGCGGCGAGAACAGCATGAAGTGATCGCGTTCGCGGACGTAGACCTCGGCCTTGACGCGGATCTCGCCGGAATGCCACAGCACGAGCGCGCTGTCGGGCGCAACGGGCCAGGTCTCGAACAGGCGGTCCGGCAGGCCTGTGGAACTGTCGCGGACGGCATCGCCGAGCTTGCGGAAGGCGTTGCCGCGCAGGTCGTAGAGGTAGAGGGCGTGCTGCGTCCGCGGATTGGCGTAGGCCATGCCGAGCACCAGGCGTCCGCCCGGCACGCAGGCCGCGTCGAGCGCGTGCGACACGCCCCAGGTCTGCTGGCCGGGGTCGATCTGCAGGTCGCGCTGGCGCACGAACGACGGGGCGGCCTCGGTGCCGAGTTCCCACAGTTCGACATGCGGATGCAGGCCCGAGATGTTGACGAACGCCAGCGGCGGCACGCCGTCGCGCGGCGCGATGCGCCAGGCCGCCACGCTGCGCTCGTTCGTGTCGGCCTCGACGAAGCGCGCCTGCGGCGGCGTGCCGGCGACGCGCGTGGGCTTGCAATGGTCGTAGGCCGCCTTCGGCAGCGCCGGCGGCGGCGCTGGAAACGCCGTCTCGCGATGCAGCGGTGCGCCGAGTTCCGGCGCGACGACTGAAGGCAGCGGCGCCGCCTTGCCTTTGAAGAGTCCGAACATTCCAGTGTCCCCGCCGTTGCCGGCCATATTCGGTTGGCAGCCCGCGAGAACGGTTCCGACCAGGATCAGCTTCGCCACGAACTCGAGTCTCGAGCGCGTCGCCCGGCGGGCGCGCGCTGCAGTGGACGGGTCGTCGATCGGGTACCGGGCGTGCGTCATCCAGGAGTCGGTCTGCGGCTGCACGTGGCGCGTCGCCTGGCGGGCGCGGCCGTGCTGCGGGAAAGATAGCACGGAGGCCGGCGGCCACGCCGGCGCTCCTTCGAAAGCAACGGCGATTCTGATCGGCGATGCACGCCGCCGCCAATCGCCCATCGTGGGGGAAGTTGTATCGGGACGTGAACCGGCGGCGGCGCGCGCGACAGTCGCGCTCCGCGCCAACTCCGTCACGCCGCGGCGCCGGTGCGACGTCGGCCGCGGGCGGTTCGCTGCTATCGTCGGCGCCCCGCGTCTTCCGCCCGCCCTTCGTCTCTCGTGCGCGTCTCCGTCGTCATCCCCACGCGCAACCGCGCCGACCTGCTCGCGCGCGCGATCGCGGGCGTCGCGGCCCAGGATCACGCCGACCTCGAATTGATCGTCGTCGACGACAGCGACTCCGGCGACGAGATCGCGCGCAACGCGCTCGCGTTGCAGGCCATGCCCGGTGCGCGCCACGTGCTGCTGCGGCCGTCGGGCGCCCACGGGAGCGGCCCGGCGCAGGCGCGCAACGCCGGCATCGCCGCGGCCCGCGGCCCGCTCGTGGCGTTCTGCGATGACGACGACCGCTGGGTCGCGCAGGACTTCGTCGCCACCGCCGTCGCCGCCTTCGCCGCGGACCCCCGCCTGGACCTCCTGTTCGCCAACCAGTCCGCCCTGGCCGGCGGGGCCCTGAAGTACGCCGCGTGGCAGCCGAAGCTGGACGCCCTGCTCGACGCCCGCGGCGTCAGGCAGGGCGCGACGACGCCGGTGTCGCGCGCCGAGTGCCTTGTCGAGGCGGGAGACTTCGCGCACATGAACACGTGCGTCTTCCGCGCGTCGCTGCTCGCGGACCTGGGCGGCTTCGACCCCGAGTTCCGCTACAGCGAGGACCTCGACCTGTTCGTGCGCGCCGTCGACCGCGCGCGCGGCCTCGCCTGCCTGCGCCGCACGATCGCCGTGCACCACGTGCCCGACCGCTCGCGGCACGACAACGCGTCCACCCGCATCGACGCGCACACCCGCCAAGCCACGCTGGACCGCATTGCGCGGCGCCTGGTCGAGCGTTGCCGCACGCCGGAGGCGATCGCCTACAGCCGCCGCCTGGGCGCCGACGCCTGCCGCACGCTGGCCCGCGAGGCCGCCGCCGGCGCACGCGGCCACGAGGCGCTCGCCTGGGCCCGCCGGGCCGGCGACTGGCGACCGACGTGGCGCTGGACGATGTACACGCAGTTGCTGCGCTGGCGCGCGCTCGTCTCGTCCGGCACGGCGGCCTGAGCGCGACGACCATCGCCAGCGCCATCCGCCGCCCACGCGGACCGACGCCTGGCCTGCCGTCGCACCATGAAAAAGGGGAGCCGCGGCTCCCCTTCGTATTGGCGGACGCGCGACGTCAGACCGCGAAGTCCTCCAGCTTCCTGCCCGCGGCCAGCGCCGCGGTGAGCCAGCGCGGCTTGAGGCCGCGACCCGTCCACTGGTTGCCCTGGTCGTCCTTGTACTTGGCGGCGACGGCCTTGCGTTCGCTGCCATCGAGCTTGGTGCCGGCCTTGCGCCCGCGCGGCTGGCTCGAGATGTCGTCCGAGGTCAGGCCGTGTTCGGCCATGATCGTGCGAATTTCCTCGATGGCATCCTGGCGACCTTTGGAATTCAGTTGGGCGATTTGTCTCTCGAGATCGGCCTTTTGCCGAATCAGCTGCTGAAGGTCAGTCATTACCCATCCTTGAGGTGTCGGCCGGGTCGAATATGCCCAGTTCCAACCGAGTTTAGCCGCGACGGCTGTCCGTTGGGTGTCGTTCGTCTCCCTCGATTGACCGCTCAGCCGCGCGGAAATTCGTCGCGACGCGGCCCGGCGTCGTCGGATGACCGGTCCGGATGTGCAAAAATTGGCCGATGGGCCGTGTTCGCACGGCCATTTCGTCCGCGTACGTCTCCCGCGCCGCCCGATTGGCTGTTACTTTTGTAACGCAATCGACACGGCACCGGACGGCCGCCATGTCGACCGGGTCGTCGGGATTCGATTCCCGTCCGCGAATTACTCGTGCTTTCGGGTTTGCAGCGGTTCGACATGTTTTGACCTCGCACGGAAAAAGAATCCAGATGTTCAGGCAGCTTGGGCTGATCGGTTGTGGTTTGATGGGCGGTTCCTTCGCCCTCGCGATGAAACGCGCGGGCCTGGTGAAACATGTCGTCGGCTACAGCAAGTCGCCGTCCACCGTGATCACGGCGCAGAAGATGGGCGTCATCGACCAGATGGCCGAATCGGCGCTGATGGCCGTCTCCGGCGCCGACATCGTGCTGATCGCCGTGCCCGTGGCCGCCACCGAGGCCACGCTGCGCGCCATCCGCCACCTGGTGCACCCCAACACGCTGTTCATGGACGTGGGGAGCACCAAGGCCAACGTCGTCGAGGCCGCGCGCCGCGTGCTGCGCGAGCGCCTGCCCAGCTTCGTGCCCGCGCACCCCATCGCCGGCAAGGAGGTCTCGGGCATCACGCACGCCGACGCCACGCTGTACCAGGACGCCCAGGTGGTGCTCACGCCGGTGCTCGAGACGGACATGAACCTGATCGAACGCGCCCGCGCCGCATGGACGGGCATCGGCGCGCAGGTGCGCGTCATGACGCCCGACGCGCACGACACCGCCTTCGCCGCCGTCAGCCACCTGCCCCACCTGCTCGCCTTCGCGGCCTACCTGGGCGTCGCCCACCAGCCCGAGGGGGCGCAGTTCCTCGACCTGGCGGGCCCGGGCTTCCGCGACTTCACGCGCATCGCCGCGAGCGACCCGGCCGTCTGGCGCGACGTGCTGCTCGCCAACAAGACCCAGGTGCTGGCGCAGGCCGAGCTGTTCAAGACGATGCTCTACAAGTTCGAATCCGCGATGCGCGAAGGCCAGGCCGACGTGATCGAGAGCCTGATCAAGGACGCGGCCGCCGGCCGTTCGAACTGGAAAAAATGAGGCTGGCCGGGTAACCTCGCCCGAGCCCGCGGCGCCTCCCGGCGCCCGATTGACGAAGACGTTGCGACCCGCTGCCTGAAGCCGGGCGCCTCCAGCCCAGCCCCCGCCGCCATGTACGCGATCCCCTTCCTCGACATCCCGCCCCTGCGATCGGCCGCCGGCCGCGTGCGCCTGCCCGGCTCCAAGAGCATCTCCAACCGCGTGCTGCTGCTGGCCGGCCTGGCCGCCGGCACCACCGCGGTGCACGACCTGCTCGATTCCGACGACACCCGAGTCATGCTCGCGGCGCTCGAGGCGCTCGGCTGCCAGTTGCGGCGCGAGGGCGCGGTGCTGCACGTCACCGGCCTCGGCGGCCAGCTCACGACCAAGTCGGCCAGGCTGTTCCTGGGCAACGCAGGCACCGCGATGCGCCCGCTCAGTGCGGCGCTGGCCGTGCTCGCCACGCTGCAGGGCGGCGAGTTCGAGCTCACCGGCGTGCCGCGCATGCACGAGCGCCCGATCGGCGATCTCGTCGACGCGCTGCGCCAGCTGGGCTGCCCCGTGCAGTACCTGGGACACGCCGGCTACCCGCCGCTGCGCGTGGGCAATGCGCGCCCGGGCACGCTGTCCACCCACGAGCCCGTGCGCGTGCGCGGCGACGTCTCCAGCCAGTTCCTCACCGCCCTGCTGCTGGCGCTGCCGCTGGCCACCAGCGAGCGCGCCATCACGATCGCCGTCGACGGCGAGCTGATCTCCAAGCCCTACATCGACATCACGCTGAACCTGCTCGCGCGCTTCGGCATCGAGGTGCAGCGCGACCGGGCCGACCCGTACGCGGCGTTCACGCTGCCGCAGGGCTCGCAGTACCGGTCGCCCGGCGCGATCCATGTCGAGGCGGACGCCTCGTCGGCGTCGTACTTCGTGGCGCTCGGCGCGCTCGCCGGCATCGAGGCGCCGGTGCGCATCGAGGGCGTGGGGCTGGACTCGATCCAGGGCGACATCCGCTTCGTCGAGGCCGCGCGCGCGATGGGCGCGCAGGTCGAGGGCGGCGCCGGCTGGCTGGAGGTGCGCCGCGGCGCGTGGCCGCTCAAGGCGATCACGCTCGACTGCAACCACATCCCCGACGCCGCCATGACGCTGGCCGTGATGGCGCTGTACGCCGACGGCCGCACGCGCCTGACCAACATCGCCAGCTGGCGCGTCAAGGAGACCGACCGCATCGCCGCGATGGCCGCGGAGCTGCGCAAGATGGGCGGCAGCGTCGTCGAGGGCCCCGACTTCATCGAGGTCACGCCGCCCGCCACGCCGTCGCACTGGCTGGCGGGGTCGATCCGCACCTACGACGACCACCGCATGGCGATGTGCCTGTCGCTGGCCGCCTTCAACGCGCTGGCGGGCGCCCGCCCCCCGCGCCCGGTGCGCATCCTCGACCCGCAGTGCGTCGCCAAGACCTTCCCCGACTACTTCGAGACGCTGTTCGGCCTGGCCCGTGCGGAGGTCGCCGACATCCCCGTCATCACGATCGACGGCCCCACCGCGTCGGGCAAGGGCACGCTGGCCTCCGAGGTGGCGCGCCGCCTCGGCTACGAGCTGCTCGATTCCGGGGCGCTGTACCGGGCCACCGCGCTGGCCGTGCAGCAGGCCGGCGTCGACCCGGAAGACGCCGCCGCCGTCGCCGTGCTCGCGGCCCGGCTCGACCTGCGCTTCGACGCCGACCGCGCGTTCCTCGACGGCCGCGACGTCAGCGACGCGCTGCGCCAGGAGGAAACGGGCGTGATGGCCTCGCGGGTCTCCGTGCACCCGGCCGTGCGCCAGGCGCTGCACGGCCTGCAACTGGCCTTCCGACGCCTGCCCGGCCTGGTGGCCGACGGCCGCGACATGGGCACGATCGTGTTCCCCGGCGCCCCGCTGAAGGTCTTCCTGACCGCCAGCGTCGAGCAACGCGCCGCCCGCCGTCATAACCAATTGATTTCCCGGGGTATTCCTGCTAATATCGACAGTCTTCTTGCCGACCTACGGTCTCGGGACGAGCGCGACACGAATCGCGCCGTCGCGCCCCTGAAGCCGGCGGAGGATGCGGTGCTGCTCGACAACTCCGGCATGTCCATCGACGAAGGCGTCGATGTCGTGCTCGAGGCCTGGGCCCGGCGCCACGTCTAGAAGACGGTCGCCGGAAGGCGCCCGACAGGCCCGCCGCCTGTGTCCCACGCGTCCTCGCAGGCGCCGCGGACGCGTCGAACCCGGACTCCCCGTCCGGTTCGGGGTGGTGGTCGTTCCACCCTAACCCTGCACCCTCCCCGGGTTGCAATCTGCCGGCAGCGCTCCTTCTTTTCGGTCGCACCTTGCCGGTCACAGGAAATTTCATGCCCAAGACCCAACCCATCACCGACTTCGCCGCTGGTTCCTTCGCCGCGATGTTCGAGGAATCGCTCAAGAGCAGCGAAATGCGCTCCGGCGAAGTCATCACTGCCGAAGTGGTGCGCATCGATCACAGCTTCGTCGTCGTCAACGCCGGCCTCAAGTCCGAAGCCTACGTGCCCATCGACGAATTCAAGAACGATCAAGGCGAAGTCGAAGTCCAGGTCGGCGACTTCGTTTCCGTCGCGATCGACGCCGTCGAGAACGGCTACGGCGACACGATCCTGTCGCGCGACAAGGCCAAGCGCCTCGCATCGTGGCTGGCGCTCGAGAACGCGCTCGAGTCCGGCGAGTTCGTGACCGGCACCGTCTCCGGCAAGGTCAAGGGCGGCCTCACCGTGCTGGTGAACGGCATCCGCGCCTTCCTGCCCGGCTCGCTGCTCGACACGCGCCCGGTCAAGGACATGAGCCCGTTCGAGGGCAAGACGATGGAGTTCAAGGTCATCAAGCTCGACCGCAA